>JAOZPA010000048.1 GCA_029932985.1 Campylobacterales bacterium | reverse complement strand
CAAAATTTTCTTTTGCTACCCCACCACCATTATCACTTATCTCTAATATATGGGTGTTTTGAATTTTATTTATGTTTATTTTGATATATGGATTTTTAATTTTTTTCTCAAGCAGAATATCTTCTGAGTTTTTAATAAGATTTAAAATTACCTGTTTTATCTCATTTGAATATGTTTCAAATTTTTCATCTGAATTTGAATTTTTTATTAATTTAATATTTTGATTTTCAATCGAAGTTTCTACAATATTTAAAACATCTTCTAAAAGTTCATTGAAATTTACTAGAGTTTTTTCCTTGTTTGATTTAAAAAAATTTCTAAAATCATCGATAGTTTGGCTAAGATGTTGAGAATAATTGGAGATATTTTCACTTAATTTTATTATATCTTTTGCTACCATTTTATCAAAATGTGCTTGAATACTGATTGAGATACTTGTAGAATTTATGGCACTTAGGGGTTGTCGCCATTGGTGGGCAATCATACTCAGCATTTCACCCATTTGAGCCATTTTGGATTGTTGAAACATCTGTTTATCTTTTTCTCGATTTTTATGAACCTCATCCTCCACTCTTTTTTCCAAAGTTTGATTTAAGTATTTTACCTTATTTGATTCCTCTTTAATCTCTATGGTTTTGAGTTCAAGTTTTTCATTACTTTTTCTAAGCTCAATTGAGATTTGTTCCTTCTCTTTCTCCCTTTTATTATCAAAATAAGCAAACCAAATCATAAGAAAAAATACAGCCATAAAAAAAATAATTACATTTCCAAATATTTCATCTAAATTTTTTAAAGAGCTAACAATGGTTTTATGCTCCTTAATCGAAAAATCTACAGCAATAATCGCTTCTACTTTATTATTTATAATTATTGGTTTAAGATATGTAAGCCAAAGAGATTCCACTTTTTTATGTTCAAAATATGTAGATTTTTTTGTTTGATATACTTTATTCCACCTCTCTAACTGTGTGGGTTGAAAGCTTTCACAAAAAATCCCCCTATCATCCTCATTTTTTGTACCATCTAATAAAATTCTAAATCTCTTTGAATTTAAATCTATTTTATCTACTATATATATATAGCTATATTTTTCAGTAATGAAAAGTTGTAAATTTTTTTCCATCTCCTTTCTGAGTAAAGGGTTTTGGCTTAAAGTTTGATATAAATTCCCATCTATTTTATTTTGAATAAGTTCTGAAATATTTGATGTTATATTCTCAACATAATTTAAATTTGAATTATAGTCTGTTTCTAGGACATTACTTGTTGTTTTTTCAAATGTAAGATAGATAAATAATAGTAATATCAATAATATAGTTGCTAAAGTGTTAAATAGATAGATTGCTTTAAGTTTGATAAATAATTTTTTCATTCTGCATATTTCCTAAAATTTTTTGGTAAATTTAAATTAAATTTTTCTATAATTTCTAATCTAAATTTTATTTGTGGACGACCTTTTTTCCAATAAAAAGCTCCAAAACAATTTTTTGAATTTTTAAAACCTATATAGCTTGTCGCAAAAAAAAGTTTCTCTTTACATTTTTCCTCTTTTGACATTTTATCAAAATTCTTACCAATTATAAAATCAGCAGATTTGCACCCAAGGATAATTTTAAATAGACCACTTTTTTTTAAAATTATCTTGCTCTTTTCATCTGCATAAACTAGTAAAACCTTTTTTTGAAAAAGGGAGGTAAAAATTTCTGTATATAGAATTAACTCTTCATCTTTATTATCGCCCCATAAACTACTTATAAGTAAAATCATTAAAAGAAATTTCAAAATAGATACTCCAAACTCAACATAAATTTTTTATCAATTGGAGAAATTTCTAATGACTCCTGTGGCTGAAATGTAACAGGATTTACCCTACGATAGATTGTTGGTTTTGCTTTATTTAGTATATTCTCACCTTTAAGTGAAAAAATCAAATCTTTAGTGTAATGATATTTTACCCCTGCACTATAATCATAGGAATCATTCTTATAAATATTATCCTTAGAATAAAGCAATTCATTAAAAAAATCAAATTTTTTGTAGCTATTTAAATTTCTTAAAATCACTATAATTTTTTTCTCTTTCTCTATATTTGGTATATTTTTTATCTCCATATATCCAAAACTTAAAAACAGTTTATCATATCTATTGTAATTTTTAGTCCACGCAAAACGAAAACCTTTTAAAAAAATATCATTTTCTAAATTTTCCAACAACCCCGTTTCATTTGGTATTAAAAAATTTTTTGTTCTAATATAATCTAAAACTACCTCATATTTAGAACTATCTTTTTGATAAATAATATTTTCCAAAATTGAATCAAAAATTTGAGGATTTTTCCTACCATCCGCTATATAATGTCCATAACTATTTATCAAATAGGGGTCAAGCGAAGTTTTAGTATGAGAATGCAAAGTTTTAAATACCCAATATTTTGTAGTAAAAGTATGCCCAAGCCGATACATAAAAAGCTTATCCTGCTGAATTGAGTCATTATTTCTAATATTTGCATACTGTATTCCTGTCGAAAAAATCGAATTATCCTGCCACGAATATTGATTTTCTGCAAAAACAGTAGAAATTATCTGATTTGTATTTCCCGTTGGGGGCAGTTCAGCCCCATTTATATTCAAAACCTCATATTTAAAATCCTTAAACCGATATTTCGCTCCCACAATCAATTGATTTTTAGAACTCTTATAATTATGTTTTACTTCACCAGTATAAATTGCCGACTTTGTATCGGAGTTCACCGATGCAATTGGATAAAAATAGTTAAACATCTCAAGTGGTGCGACATCATCCAAAAAAGCAGTTTGAGAATTAAAAAGGTCATAGGTCAATAAAAATTTAAAATGCCCCATCTTCAAATCATACCCCAAATGCAAAAAATCCATATCAATAGTATTTTTTTGAGCCGTCGCATCCAGACTTCTATCTATGAAACTGTCCCCCTCACGGTTGATTCCCTGAATTAAAATTTTTTGATTTTCATTATAAAATGTTCCAAAAATATGTTTAACCTTTTTATCTCTCGAAAGCTCCTCACCGTGAGATTCATATTTTTTTCGCTTCTCATTCGTACTTGAAAAATAGGCAAAATATGACCAATCCTCCATCTCCTGCGAATGATAAGCACTATCACGATTAAACCCATAACTCCCACCATTTAGCTCAATCTTCCCACCAGCATCTTTATCCGCCTTTTTAGAATAAAGCTTAATTAGTAGCGATGTTGGCTCAGTAGAAAACTCATAAGAGGGATTTCTGCTATAAATCTCCACATGATTTACAAAACCCATATCAATATCTCCAAGCACTATCAGCCCACTTCCATAGAGACTCGTCGTAATCTCTTGATTATCAATAAAAATCCGCATAACACTACTCATAAATGCCTGAGTCCCACCCATACTCAAAGGGTCAGCCAAACTATATCGATTCTCATCATAGCCAAAAGGATATGTTAATTTCAAAATATCTTTCAAGCTTTTCACCTGCATCCGCTCCAAATCCTCTCTGGTGTAGATAAAGGATATTCCCCCATTTTCCATCTTCGTTTTTTGGGACAAATCAGTTTTTTTCTCGATATTCAAAAGCAAGTCATCAAGCCCCTCAGCAATTAAATTCAACGATACAATTATCAAAAAAGTCAATATTTTAAATACAATTTTCATTATCTATCCCTTTGCTTTGTTTAATATAGATGTTTCAGTCCCCTAGCGGAAATCTGTTTTTACTTAAATTTTCGTTTGTGTCTTGTAATTTACCTCTAACTGCTCATAAATCTCATCTGTTGTCAAGGTTTGATTATTTTTCAAAATATCCATCAAAACTTCATTATCCTCTTTGCCATTCCAAATCTTTATATAAGTTCCCTCTTTATAACCATTATTTTGTCGAAAACCATTCAAAATATTTTTTGCCATATAGTTTTGATATAAAATATCTATATTTACACCACAATTTATACAAAGCTTAAAAAACTTATCTATCATTTTATCTAGCACATTTTTCTCTTTTGATGTTGCAAGATGTACTATAAATTCCACTTCTGATAGTATCTCGTCGATTTTACCACGATTTAGATTATTTATATCTTTAAAAAAATCATTAAAGTTATTATTTTTCAAAATTTTGTCTGAAATATTTTCAATTGTTTCTGGGCTATTTTGCTCAATCTCCAAACTCATAATAAAATGCCAAATATCCACTAATTCAATCTTTACATTTTGCCAATCAGGTTCTTTATCTATATTTTTCCAATGCTTCCACGAAAAACTATCAACTACCTCAAGACATTCCATATAGATACATCTTTTCCAATCAATTTTTTTCCCATCTTTTGTGACACCATCGACCCAATTTTTACCATTTGTATCATTATTCAAAGATAGTTGCATATTAAACATCTCTAAAATTTTATCTTTATTTCTCATTTTTATCCTTATCTTCCAATTTTTGGGCAAACTGCCCCACCATTTTGGTAATCCCCAAAGCCAAAGCAAATATCAAAATCCCCAATGCTAAAAATTTAAAAATCTCAAATATCATAATTTCTCATCTTTATTAACTAGCGGTGAGGGGACTTGGGCAGTTTTATACATCGTACAACCACCAGTATAATTTTTATTTTTTATCCCATTTAATGCGTCGAGAGTCAAAAGCAAAACTTTTTTTTGCTCACTCAAAGGCTCTAACAGAATATTTTTCTCAATCATAGAACTTTTTTGATTTGCCACAATCTCCAATACATCTTTTTCCAAATCACGAATGTAGCCATCAATGCAGTTAAAAATTTTATCCATAATTTCTCTTTTTATTTTAAATTTAGCAAAGATTATATCAAAATATTGTAATATAACTGTTAAAACTTCAAAATTCTTTTTGAGGCGATTTAAAAAAGGATTTCCCTGCTACTAACTATTATGTATCATCATATAAATTGCGATATTTATTCAAATGATTTGACTCTTATGAGGGAACATCTGGAGTTTATCGCTCAAAATTTTAATGTCGTTTTGCCTAGCGATGAGCTTTGTCGTGATAGGCTGAATGTTTGTTTAACTTTTGATGATGGGTATTATGATTTTTACCATTTTGTCTATCCGATTTTGAAAGAGTTAAAGATAGAGGTGATTTTGGGTGTGGCGGTGAAATTTGTGGCTCAAAGTACACTCACCGATGCTAATGAACGATTGAAATTGAAGCATAATGAGATTTATGAAGAGGAGAATTATAAAAAATTTATTCCATTTTGTACATTTGATGAGTTAAAAGAGATGAGTGATAGTGGATTGGTAAAAATTGCTTCGCACTCCTATTCTCACCAAAATTTGCAAGATAAAAATATTGATTTAGAGTTGGAATTGGTGGAAAGCAAAAAAATTTTAGAAGATAAATTAGAGATAGAGATAGATTCTTTTATTTTTCCTTATGGTAAATATAATGGTGAAGTTTTGAAAAAAACTAGAGAAAATTATAGGTATATTTTTAGAATTGGAAATGCTATAAATAGAAATTTTGAGGGGATTGATGGTTTGATTTATAGAGTCAATGGCGATAATCTCAAAAATCCAGAAGAGCTTTTTGGTTTAAAAAAAACAATCCAATTTAAACTAAAATATTTAGTAAAAAAATATGCTATAATTGACAAAAAAGGAAATAGATGAAATATGCAAAAAATGTGACGGAACTGATTGGAGATACACCGCTGATAAAATTAAATCAGATTAGTAAAAAAACAAAATCATTGGTGCTTGGCAAGTGTGAATTTTTGAATCCTACAAGTTCGGTAAAAGATAGAATAGGTTTAAATATGGTTGAAGTGGCGATTAAAAATGGGCAAATTGATAAAAATAGTACGATTATTGAGCCAACAAGTGGAAATACGGGGATTGCTTTAGCAAGTGTGTGTGCTTCAAAAAATATTAAATTGATTTTGACGATGCCAGAATCTATGAGCATTGAGCGGAGAAAACTTTTGGAATTTTTTGGAGCAAAGATTGTGCTAACTCCAAAAGAGAAAGGTATGAGTGGGTCTATTAAGAAAGCGATAAAACTACAAAAAAAAATTAAAAATTCAATTATTTTAAATCAATTTCAAAACCCAGCAAATCCTGATATTCACTCAAGAACTACCGCTTTAGAAATCATAAAAGA
This sequence comes from Campylobacterales bacterium, assembly GCA_029932985.1. Taxonomy (GTDB): domain Bacteria; phylum Campylobacterota; class Campylobacteria; order Campylobacterales; family JAOZPA01; genus JAOZPA01. The sequence continues at coordinate 9,990 of JAOZPA010000048.1, read as the reverse complement.
TACAGGTGGAAAGATTGATTTTTTCATATCGGCTGTGGGGACTGGAGGCACATTGGTAGGAGTTGGAAAAGTGTTAAAACAAAAAATCCCAAATATCAAAATAGTAGCGGTTGAACCATACAATTCAGCAATTTTAAGCGGTGAAAAACCTGCCCCTCACAAAATTCAAGGAATTGGAGCAGATTTTATCCCCAAAATTTTAGAAGATTTTAAATATGACAAGGTGATAAAAATCAAAGATGAAGATGCGATTAAACAAGCCAAAAAATTAGCCAAAGAGGGTTTAGCCGTGGGAATTTCATCTGGGGCAAATGCCAAAGCTTCACAAATCTTAGCCAAAAAATATCCAAACTCTACAATCGTGACAATCCTTTGTGACACCGCCGAGAGATATTTAAGCACCGAACTTTTTTAGTTTTACTATTTCACCGTATCGATAAAAGCTTTATACAACTCATCTAAATTTTTATCCTGTTTTTGAATCTCTTGATTGTCGTGAATGTTGTCTTTTAAGATGGCATTTTCCAACACGGCAATTTTTTTCAATAGGTAAATAAAAAGTTCTTTGTCAATATCGGGCAATTTATTATGGCTATATTTGGATTTGTCTCGACCTCTTTTTACAACTCGTGCGGGGATTCCTACTGCGGTTGAATTGGATGGAACAGATTTTACCACGACGGAGTTTGCTCCGATTTTTGAGTTTTCACCTATCTCAATATCTCCTAGTACTTTAGCCCCTGCACCAATGGTGACTCCGCTGTGAATGGTTGGATGTCTTTTTTTGGTATTATCCAAACTAACTCCACCAAGTGTAACTTGCTGATAAATCAAAACATCATCTTTGATAATTGCCGTTTCACCAATCACAACTCCAATAGCGTGGTCGATAAAAACTCGTCTGCCAATCTGAGCTGCTGGGTGAATATCAACACTGGTTAAAAAATTTGAGATTCCACTTACCACCCTTGCTAATCGTTTAAAATTTTTATTGTGTAGTGAGTTTGCAATTCGATGGTGAACCATTGCCCAAATACCTGGATAATTGAAAAATAGCTCCAGTTTGGATTTAATTGCTGGGTCATTTTGATATGGTGTGATAAAATCCTCTTTTATTTTTTGCCAAGTAGAGCTCAATAAAAATCCTTTAAGTTAGTTTTTAATCCTAAATAGAGGGTATAATATAAAAATTTATCTAATTTACCTCTTAAAGAGTCAAATAAAACATTAAAAAAATTCTATCATTTACAATGGCAAACAAATAGAGATTTTAGAGATAATGGTTTTTAAATTTCACATATCGGTGAGCTGAAGCATAAAGTTCTTTTATCTCCACCTTAGTTAGTTTTCGTATAAATTTTGCTGGACTTCCCATAATTAAACTTTGCGGTGGAAAAATTTTATTTTTCGTTACCAAACTCCCCGCCCCCACAATCGACTCTTCACCAATCACTGCTCCGTCCAAAATTGTAGCACTCATCCCAACCAAAACAGCTTTTTTGATATGACATCCATGAAGCATCACACGATGACCAATAGTCACATCATCCTCAATAATCGTCGGATTTCCCTCATTTTTATCTCTTTTGAGAGTTTTATGGTGAGTAATATGCACCATACTCAAATCCTGAATGCTCACTCTTTTCCCAATCTTAATCGAATGAACGTCACCTCGTATCACCGTTCCAAACCAAATAGAGCTATCTTTACCAATTTTCACATCACCAATCACATCTGCACTTTTGGCAATAAAAACATTTTTACCAATTTTTGGGGTGTATTTTTTAAATCTATATATCATATTTTCCTCTTAATTTTTCCAATATTATAGCATAAAAATTCTCTCAATAATAGTTATATCTCAGTCCCCAAGCCGATAAATAATTTAAAATTTAAAAGCTAAAAAAGATAGATATTTTTTTGAAAAAATGAGTAAAAACAGAGATGAATTAAATATAAAAATTTCGGTGAGGGGACTTGAATCTAAGCAATAGACAAAGGAGGAGGAGGTAGAGATTAATTAAAATCTCTACTTTTAAAATTTTTTTAAATCTTTCTACATCATTCCAGGCATTCCGCCCATTCCACCACCCATATCAGGCATTGGAGGCATTGCAGGTTTCTCCTCTCTTACATCACTAATTGTAGCTTCAGTTGTAAGAAGTAGGCTTGAGACAGAAACGGCATTTTGAAGTGCGATTCGCTCAACTTTCACAGGGTCAATAATCCCCTCCTCAAACATATCTACATATTCGCCAGTTGCCGCATTGAAACCATAGTTTTCATTCTCATTTGCTTCTACATTATTTACCACAACTCCAGCATCAAATCCTGCATTTTCAACAATCTGTTTCAAAGGTGCTTTTAAAGCACGATTTACAATATCTGCTCCAATCGCTTCATCGCCTGTCAAATTGATAGTGATTTTTGAACTTGCAAGTAAAAATGCAGCTCCTCCACCAATCACGATTCCCTCTTCAACAGCAGCTTTTGTGGCACTAAGTGCATCATCAACTCTATCTTTTTTCTCTTTCATCTCAGTTTCACTACCAGCTCCAACTTTGATAACTGCAACTCCACCACTTAATTTAGCAAGTCTCTCTTGAAGTTTTTCTTTGTCATAATCGCTTGTAGTTGTCTCCATCTCCGCTCGGATTTGTATCACTCGCCCCTCAATCGCATCTTTTGAACCCACACCATTTACAACAGTTGTATTATCTTTGTCTATCACTACACTCATCGCTTGACCCAAATCTGCTAGTGTCGCACTCTCCAAAGTTCTTCCCAACTCCTCGGTGATAAGTGTCGCACCTGTCAAAATTGCAATATCTTCAAGCATCGCTTTTCGTCGGTCGCCAAATCCAGGAGCTTTAACCGCCGCAATATTCAAGATACCTCTGATTTTGTTAAGCACCAAAGTAGCTAGAGCTTCACCCTCAATATCTTCAGCAATTATCAAAAGTGGTCGTCCAGATTGTTGAGCTGCCTCAAGAAGTGGCACTATATCTTTTAAGTTTGAGATTTTTTTGTCATAAAGCAAAATATAAGGATTTTCCAAAACAGCTTCCATTTTTTTAGCATCAGTGATAAAATATGGACTTAAAAATCCTCTATCAAACTGCATCCCCTCAACAACATCCAGCTCATCTTGAATCCCCTTAGCCTCCTCAACTGTAATCACACCATCTTTGCCCACTTTTTCCATAGCATCTGCGATTAAATCACCAATAATTTTATCTGAATTTGCAGAAATCGAAGCCACTTGAGCAATCTCTTTTTTACCTTTTACATCTCTTGCAATCCCTTTTAGCTCCACAATTATCGCCTCAACCGCCTTATCCATACCTCTTTTTACTTCGATAGGATTCGCCCCAGCAGTGATATTTCGTAGCCCCTCTTTGAAAATCGCTTGAGCCAAAACAGTAGCCGTGGTCGTACCATCACCAGCCTCATCAGCAGTTTTACTAGCTACCTCTTTTACAAGTCCAGCCCCCATATTTTCCAAGGTATCTTTAAGTTCAATCTCACGAGCCACAGAAACACCATCTTTTGTGATAACTGGCGCTCCAAAGCTTTTTTGAATCAAAACATTTCGCCCTCGTGGACCCATTGTAACTTTTACTGCATCATTTAATTTTTTAACACCTGCAAATAATCTATTTCTTGCCTCATCGCTAAAGTAAATCTCTTTTGCCATATATTCTTCCCTTTATTTTTATAATTTTTTATTTTGATATGGTAGCCGTGTGATAACATAAATCTATTTCAAAATTCCTAGTAAATCATCTGTATTCATCACTAAATATTTTTTTAAATTAATCGTAATCTCATCACCTGAATATTTTGTGAAAACCACAATATCCCCTACCGCCAGTTTTTTAACTTTTTGGCTAACTGCAACAATCTTACCATTCAATGGTTTCTCTTTTGCATTGTCTGGAATGATGATTCCACTTGAAGTTGTATTGCTCTCTTCGACTCTTTCTACTAGCACTCTTTTACCTAATGGTTCAAAATTCATAATATTCCCTATTTCTGTTTTAATTGCCCAATTTTACAACAAACTATATTAAAATGAAGTAAATTTTTTATCATAGTAGGAAAGTTTAGTGAAGTAGGCTAAAGTTTCTTGACTTCAGATAGATTTAGTAAAAGTGAAGAAAAAATTTCAAATATTGCAACCAGACTATTAATCCTCATTTTTCAAATCCTCTATTTTCTCCTCAATCTCCAAAAATCTCTCCACCGCCTCCTCTAACTCTTCCTCTTTTTTGTCTAACTCTTCACTTACTTCACTCAAGCCTTTTTTATTATAGCACTCAGGATTTGCAAGGCATTCATTTAATTTTTCCACCTCATCTTCCAAAGTTGGTATCAAAAGTTCTAATTTCTCATAATCATTTTTCTCTTTATATGAAAGTTTATTTGGTTTGCTTTTGGGTTTCTCTTTGACCTCTTTTATCTCTTTTGAAAATTTTTCAATCTCTTTTAACTCTTTTTCGATTTCCAAAAATGTGGTATAAGTTTGATAACTCTCCTCAACCTCGCCATCAATTCCTGTAAAAATTAAAAGTTTTTTTGCCATTTTATCTACAAAATATCGGTCGTGGCTCACAAAAATCAAAGCTCCATCAAAACTTTGTAAATACTCCTCCAAAATATTAATAGTTGGAATATCTAAATCATTTGTCGGCTCATCCAAAATCAAACAATCATAATTTTTGCTAAAAAGCAAAGCCAAAGCAACACGATTTTTTTCACCACCACTTAGGATTTTTATCTTTTTATCCAGATGTTCCTTGGGAAATAAAAAAAGTTTCAGATAACCAAAAACGTGCATATTTTTACCCCGCACAAGTACCCTATCACCGCCATTTGGGCAAAAAGTTTCTATCAAATTTTTTTCATCATCAATCATCTCTCGCTGTTGGTCAAAATATCCGATATTGATTTCACCTCTTTTAATAACTCCACTATCAGCTCTCTCTTTATCCAATAAAATTTTTAAAAAAGTTGATTTTCCACTTCCATTTTTGCCCACAATTGCAATTCTATCTTGTTGCAAAATTCGAGTATTAAAATCTTTGATTAGGGGTTCGTTTGTATAAGATATATTCAGATTTTCAACCTCAAAAAGCATTTTTTTACGATTTAAACCCTTTTCACCTAAAAAATGTTTTTTCTCTCGTTCGAGTTCCAAAGTCATTTTTCTAATTATGGAAGGATTTTTTTTTGCTTTTTCTCGAAGCTCAAAAACTCGCCCTTTTCGCCCCTCATTTCGCTTAAGCCTTGCCCGAACCCCTCGACGAAGCCACTCCTCTTCACCTTTTAAGTGTTTAAGTAGATTTTCGTGAGTTTTTTGCAAAGATTTGAGCATTAACTCCTTTTCGTGCAGGTAATAAGTATATCCACCATTGAAATTCTGAATTTTACAATCCTCAATCTCAATAGTACGAGTTGCGATTTTGTCGATGAAATAACGGTCGTGAGAGATGAGAATGAGAGTAAATTTCTCTTGCAAAAGCATATTTTCCAAAAACTCAACCATATAAACATCGAGGTGATTTGTCGGCTCATCAAGCAGTAAAATATCGGGTTTTTTAAGTAATAAAGTTGCCAAAACCACCCGTTTTTGCTCACCACCACTCAGATTTTCCACCAACGAATCACTAAATGAAAGAATATTAAACTCCTCCATCACACGATGAATCTTGTCATCCATATTCCAAGCATTGTGAATATCCAAATAGTTAGTCAACTGGTCAAACTCTCGCAAAAGCTCCCGATTTTCATAATCACTCTGCAAAGATTCACTCACCTCATCATATCGATTTTTGGTTTGGCGAATCTCCACCAAAGCCTCCTCAACCACCTCTTTAACAGTCGCATTTTCACGAAACTTTGGCGATTGGTCAAGCATCTCAATTTTTTTATTTGGATTGATAATTCGCCGTCCATCATCAAACTCCAAACTCCCCTCCACAATCTTCATAAAGGTAGATTTCCCACCACCATTTCGCCCAATAATCACAACTCGCTCACCCTCATCGATGTTAAAATTAATCTTGCATAACACCTTTTGAGCTTCATAAGCCTTTGAAATCTCAATTAAATCCAATAATGCCAAATATTTTTCCTTTTTATTTTATCCAAAAATCTTTTTTATAAATTTTGCAAAAATTGACTTTTCTGCTGTCTTTCTCTTTAAAATCTTATCAATTTTTTTATTAACTGCCTTTAATTTCTTAGGCTCATATAAAACCTCTCTCATTTTTTTCTCCTCTACTTAATTCATCTTTGGTTTTGTGTTGGGCAAAAGTACCCTATCAAAAATTATAATTCACCATTTTTAAATAATTCAAATTTTTTTTCTATTAAATTTCTTTGCTTTTTGCCTAGTTTTCTTAATATAAAAATTTCAAATTTATTATATAAAAAAAAATAAACTCTTGAATATCCATTATCTTTGTTTTGTCCTTCTAAAATTTTGATGAATATTTTTTTTAAATTGTAATCTAAAGTTTCTTCTGAAATACTTTTTTCTATAAGATAGTTATCTAAATCTTCTCTTATGTCATTTAAAACAATTATAGTTTTTCTTGCAATAATTAAATCAGCTCTTTTCTCATAAGAGTTTAAATTACAAATCTCAATAGTTATTTTTCCTCTTTCAGTTATTCCTTTTGCTTCTCCATTTGATGAAAATATTAGATGTTTTTCAACCTCATCTATTTCAGGATTTAAAAATAGAGGTTTTTCATCTTTTAATGGGGATTTATCTGGATAACATTTATTTGAATCTAATTTATTATCAGTTAAAAAATTGCTATGTGTATGAATTCTTACACCTGTTATTGGAAAATAATTACCTTTTGCTCCTTGTTGATTGCATTTAGGACAAGCTAAAAGTAAATTGCTCCATTCATATCCTAACCAATAATAACCTTTATGGGTTTTATCCTCTTTAACTTCTTTTTTAGGACGATAGTGTTCAATTTGTAATTTATAACCAGCATTCATTTCTGTTTCACAATATCCACATTTAGAGTTGTAAATAGTTTTTAATGCTTCAAAAACTGTATTTTCTGGATAATCATTATAACACTTAAATTTATGATTATTTTTTTCTTCTAATGATTTTTTTCTTTTTTTTGTACAGTTATCTGTTTTTAAACCTGATGGAGGATTGTCAAAATCTTTTTTTACACTTATCATTTTTATTACTCAAACAGTTCATCAGGAAAATCAACATTAGATTGTTCAAATTCATTTAATCTTTTTTGTATTTCATTATTTTCTAATAATTTTTTATAATCATCTTCTGTTCTAATATTCTCTATTTTTTTATTAGAGTTTGGTATTAAGCCTTCAAAATCAAAAATTGGAGAAGTTAAAATTGTATTTGGTAATAGATTTGAAATATCAATATCTAATTTATGAAGTTTAATTCCCTCCTCTTCATTTCGTGTAACTTTGAGAAAAACGGAATTTTTTAATGCTCCTAAAAATGGAATAACACTATGAGTTGAAGCTATAAATTGAATTTTTGGAAAATTGTCTGATAAAAGTTGTGGCAATTTTCGTTGCCAATTTGGGTGAAAATGCAAATCTAATTCATCAATAATCACAATTCCCTCTAAATCTTTTGGGTTTGCTATATCTTGTATTTTTGAAAGTCGGACTATCATATCTCCAAACATTGCAATAATGCTTTTATATCCTGAAGCTAATTTTTCAAACTCTATACCTTTATAACTATTTCCTTCCAAATCTTTTTCTATATATAAAACTATATCTTCACTATTTTGCTCTTTAACTTCTATATCTACAATATTCGGCATTAACTCACATAAAGTCATCTTTAATTTTTCAAATTTCTCTTTGAACTTATCTCTAAAAGCATATCTTTTTAAAGTTTCCTCAATATTAAATAAATAGCCATCAGTATTAAATATTGAATATGTTCTTGGTATTATTTTTTCTGTTGCAGTTTGATAATATTGAATATTTAATCTGGAAGAACCGTAAGCTACAAAATTTTTAAAAAATATAAACTCACTATCTCCTAAATTATTGATTTGATTAATATTCTTATTTTTAAAATTAACTCCTATTTTACAATCCTCTGTTGTTAAAATTTTATTTTCATCTATTTTGCCAAACAAACCTAAAACCAAAGCTTGTAAAATAGTTGTTTTTCCAAATCCATTTTCTCCTGTTAAAAAAATCCATTTTGTATCTATTGGGATATTCTCAAATCCAGTTTTTTTAACTCCACGAAAATTCTCAATTTTTAATTGCTTGATTGAATATGGTAAAATTTTACTTTTCATCTATTTTCCTTTTTGATATGGTCGGTTGCCAAATAATAGGGCATAGTTTTTTAAATTTTTTTTATCATAGTAGCCAACAGTTTATCACCCACAACTTGAGTGATTTTCACCGTGTATTGTCCACCCACTTTTAACTCTTCACCAGTTTCATTTTCATTTATCAAAATTTCACCATCAATCTCCAAAGCCCAAATATCTTTTTTCGCTCCCACAAAAAACTCACCCTCACTACTTTCACCATCTATCGAAATCGTAATAGTTTTGCCAACCTCATTTTCCAAATTTTTCATAAATTTTTCATCTATAATCTTTTGCAAAACATCTATCCGCTTCTCAATAATCTCTGCTGGAATTTTATCCGCCATCTCATAAGCACTTGTATCCTCTTCATCACTATATGCAAAAATATTTATTCTATCAAAATCAAACTCTTCCAAAAACTCTTTTAATTCGTTAAAATCCTCTTCAGTCTCGGTTGGGTGTCCCACAATCACAGAAGTCCGTAAAAAACTATCTTTCGCCTCTCTCATCTTTGTCAATTGCTCCATAATCCGTTTTTTCCCAGCCCCTCGTTTCATAGTTTTTAGCAATCTATCACTTATATGTTGAATCGGCATATCAAAATAGTTAAAAAAAATCGGACTCTCAATAATCTTATCAATCAGCTCATCACTCGTCGTCGTGGGGTAAAGATACAAAATCCTCGCACTCTTAATCTTGCTACATCCACTCATCTCATCCATCAGTTTCACAAGCCCCTCACCGATGTTGAAATCTCGCAGATAGGAACTGCTATCTTGAGAAATAAAACTAAAATCATAATATCCATTTTCAACCATCGCTTTAACTTCATTTGCCACACTTCTAAGCGAACGGGATTGGAGTTTACCCTTAAAATTTGGAATCGCACAAAAACTACAACTTTGATTGCACCCCTCACTAAGTTTAATGTAGGTATGATAATTGGAATTACTAACCACCCGTGCCTCGCCATCAATCAAAAAAGTCCGCTCACTAAACCGACTTTCCCTCTTTCTCACCAGCTCATCAATCGCATCATAATCCCCCACACCTGTGAAAATATCCACCTCTTTTAGCTCCTTTTGCAAAGCCTCTTTGTACCGCTCACTCAAACACCCAGCCATCACCAAAATCGAATCTTTTTTACGAGCCTCATTGAGATTAAAAATCGTCTCCAGACTCTCCTCTTTGGCAGGATTTATAAATCCACAACTATTCACAATCAATAAATCTGCCTCATCTACCTCATCGGTCATCTCATAATCCCGCAACCGATTTAACATAATCTCACTATCAACTAAATTTTTTGTACAACCCAACGATACCAAATGCAACTTCTTCAAAAATTTCCTTTTTGCCTATTATACCAAATCTTACTCTTAGTAGTATTTAAATTATGAAAAAAGAGGATTATTATTTGGCAACGCACCCCTATCATTTTTATTATTCATAAATTTAATCAAAATATAAATCAAATTATATTAAAATATTTCAAATATAGAAGGAGTGGTTATGGAAAAATTTTTTAATACAGCGGGACCGATGAGGCAAGATGATAATTATTATATTTCATCATTTGAGCGAATTGATTATGAGGAGATTGAGAGTTTGATTGGGCAAAAGAGGTATTTTGTGC
>JAOZPA010000167.1 GCA_029932985.1 Campylobacterales bacterium | reverse complement strand
ACATCAGTTTCGTGCATTGAAGCCGCTCCATAAACTGGCTCGATGACATCATCTATAATTGTATTATCATTTGCTCCATTTTTTGCCCAAGTCAAAGCATCGCTTTCTTGTCCAAATCCATGGATGAAAAAAACTTGATTCGGTGCAATTTTTTCAGTAGGATAAGCTCGAATTTTGACTTTGCCAATCTTGCTACTCACCTCTACCATCTCGCCAAACTCTATCTCTTTCTGTTTAGCCACCCGTTTATTTATCCACACAAAATTTTCACCCATCAAATCCCGAAGCACCATATTATTTCCCGTGCCACTTTGAGTAAATTGAGCATGTCTCCCCGTTAACATTCTGAATTTTCCATCAGCTACCTTAAATTCATACTCATCTTTCCAAATCGGCATAGGGTCAACACCTTTACTAGCTAAATTTTGCAAATTACACTCAACCTTACCCGATTTTGTCTTTGGTTTGCCACCATTAGTGGAATAAAATTTTTGATTTTGTGGATAATACTGATGAGCATTAGCGGTGAGGGTCTTAAAAAAAGTTCCCATATCCGGGTAATAAACACCATCTTTTTGCAATTTCTCCATCGCTTTAGGGTATGGTGTGAGGGCATCGAGATTTAACTCCTCCTGCGAATGGGCAAACGGTTTAGTCAAATCATACTCGGCATAAGTCGCCTCCTCGCCATCCTCTTTGAGCAAATCTTGAACCTCTTCATCATATTTTTTTGTGATTTCAAAAAGTGGTTTAGAGATTTTTTGGGTCAATCCTTGCAAAATTTCCATCACGGGTTTTGTCTCAAACATCGGCTCAACTACTTTGTTTCTCAATGCAATTGATGGCTCAATGCCCCCAAACGATTTCACAGGGTCCGTCCGCTCCAGATAGGTACACTCAGGCAAAACCACATCTGCATACATCACCGTGTCACTTGGCATCGTGTCAATCGCCACCACAAGCTCCATCTTTTTCAACATCTTTTTTGTCTTATTTGTGTCAGGCATATTCAAAATCGGATTGTGTTTATAGATAAACATCCCTCGAACTTTGTACGGCATAATATCAGCCACATAACGGTTTCGCCAACTAATCCACGAACCCCCGCCTGATGGAATTGCACATCCCGTATATTTAGACTCTTTGCCCTTCTCTTTTCGTCGGTCAATCGCTCGTCCCTTTGCTTGGTCATAGATGGGAGCTAAGCTATCGTGTTTTTTTAGTTTTAATTTTTTGCCAAATACTAAGCCACCTTTGCAGTCAATCCCCCCACCGAGAGCTTGAAAAATTGCCATTGCACGACGAAGCTGAAAATCATTTTTTGCAAATGTACTTCTTCGCCCTGGATAATAGATAGATTTTGGAGCATTCGCCATAAATTCACGAGCCACCTCAACTATATCTTTGGCTTTAATGCCCGTGATTTTTTCCGCCCACTCAGGAGTATATCTGTTATCAATAACCAGTTTTTTATACTCATCAAATCCATTAAAATTTTCAGCTACATATTTTTTGTTATAAATCTCCTCGGTGAGTGTAATGTATGTCAAAGCCAATACAAAAGCTAAATCTGTCCCAGGATTTATCGCCAACCACTTATCAGCTTTAGCCGCAGTATTTGTAAATCTAGGGTCGATACAGATATGTTTAACACCTCGCCCTTTTGTTTTTTTGAACAAATCCATAGTATCAGGTGTCACGATAGCTTCAGCACGATTTGCCCCAGCCATAATCACATATTTTGCATTTTCAAGGTCACTTTGAGGATATTCTCCAAGGGTCACACCATATCCAGAAACCACAGTTTGGAGACATAAAGAGGCGTGATTTAGCCAATTTGCCGAACCAAAAGCAGTATAGAAATTTTTGAAAGTATGCTCCGCCATCCCCTCACCAGCACAAAAAAGAAAGCTCGAACGGTTATCTTTCTCCTCATCTAAAATCTTGACCATCTTTTTTTCGATAAAAGCATAAGCCTCATCCCATGAAACTCTTTTGAATTCGCCACTACCCTTTTCACCAGTCCGAATGAGAGGATATTTCAAACGGTCAGGGTCATAAAGAGCTTGAATCCCCGCATTTCCTCTAGCACACAACATATTTCTGGATTTTGGAAAAAGTGGATTTGGATTTAATTTTGTAATCACCCCATCTTCAACTCTCGCCAAAGCTGCACATTTATTTACACACATTTCACACAAAGTTGCTATCTCTTTAGCCTCACCCAATCCCGTTTTGGTCGTTGGCATCGTATTTTGTTTATTTTGGGCGAAAAGATTTGAAAAACTAAAACTTGCCCCACTTGCGACAGTTAAAGCCACACTACCTTGCAAAAATTTTCGTCTGGATATCTCTATTTGCATCAATATTTCCTTGATAACTATATTTTATGAATTATAACACAAAAAATTATAAAACGAAATAAGAAAAATAGAAATAATCTAAAATGATTGAGTAGCGGTGAGGGGACTTAAGCCTTTTATAATTTTTGGCGAATCAACTCTTTTAGCTCTGTAATCTCATCTCGAAGTTTTTTAATCTCACTACTCATTACATCCTCTTTATCATCGATGTGTTGAGTTAAATTTATCTCCTCTTTTGCATTCATCTCATTCATCGCATCGACGACAATGGAGATGATAAGGTTTATCATAATGAAAGTGACCAAAAAGATAAATGGCACAAAAAACACCCAAGCATAAGGGTAGATTTCCATAATCGGTCGCACAATCCCCATAGACCACGATTCAAGGGTCATAATCTGAAAAAGGGTGTAAAGAGATTCGCCCAAAGTGCCAAACCATTGCGGAAATTCTTCGGCGAAAAGTTGAGTCGCCATAATTGCAAAGATATAGAAAAACAGGCTCATAAGCCCCACAATCGAGGCAATTCCAGGGATAATATTTATAAGAGCGGTGATGATTTTTCGCATTTGGGGGACGACGGTTATCAAACGGAAAAGTCGGAAAACTCGTAGAATTCTGAAAATTTCAAATCCACCACTTGTTGGCATAAGTGAGAGAGTGACAATTGCAAAATCAAACAAACTCCAACCATCGGTGAAGAATGATTTTTTATAAACATAGATTCGCATAACTATCTCGATGACAAAAACTGTTAGCACAAAGGTATTAAAGAGTTCGAGAAAAAGATGATATTTGGTGGAGAATTCGGGCGAAGTTTCAAATCCCATCGTGACACCATTTAGAATAATTATCCCAATTATGAAATTTTGAAAGATACTATTTTCTACAATTCGTTTGATTTTGTGATACATTTTAATCCTCATTTTTTTTTAGCGGATTTTAGCAAACTTAAACATAATATCAAATAAATTTCTGATAATTTTTCAATTGATAGGGGTCGATTGCCCAAAATTAAACCTTTTACAAAGTTATATTTTCAAACAGTTCAATCTCCTCACCTTTGATGATGAGGGCATCGAGTTGATAATCCAAATCCAAACTTTTTTTAGCCATAAATATCTCGATGGTTCGTTCGAGTTTTGCTATTTTGAGAGGAGTGATGTTTAAAATTGGCTCGAAATTCACCCCACTTTTGACCTCTATAATATGTATGACATTATTTTTGGTGGCGACGATGTCAAGCTCCCCAAAGCGGGTGTTGAAATTTCTGTCAATCACGATAAAACCCAATTTTTGAAGATAGCTCACACCTTTAGCCTCAGCGATTCTCCCTTTTGCAACACTCATTTTTGATTCCTAAATTTTATTTATTATTAGACTCGATGATAAATTTTAATTTTAGCATATTTTAACAAAAAAAAAGCTATAATGCCCCGTCGTTAAACGACAATCAGGGTGATAAGTAGGGATACGCTAGCCGAACGGACTCTGTATATTATATAAGGAGAAAGAATGAAAAAAATTCTTTTACTATTAGTTGCTTTTGCTGGTGTGGTTTTCGCATCAGATGGTGCAGTTGCAAACGAAACTCTTAAAGGGTATTCTGTTTTAGCTGCTGGTGTTGGTCTTGGACTTGCTGCTCTTGGTGGAGCTATTGGTATGGGTAGCACAGCTGCTGCAACTATCGCTGGAACTGCTAGAAATCCAGGTCTTGGTGGAAAACTTATGACTACAATGTTTATCGCTCTTGCGATGATTGAAGCTCAGGTTATCTATGCACTAGTAATTGCTTTGATTGCTCTTTATGCTAATCCGTTTTTAGGATAGGCATTAATAAATTCGTGGACTTCGGTTCACGAGCCGATAAATAAAAAATGCGACTGTGGTGGAACGGTAGACACGCGGGCTTGAGGGGCTCGTGCCGCAAGGTGTGGGGGTTCAAATCCCCCCAGTCGCACCATCTAAAAAAGTAAAATCTTGCTAAAATATCTCAAAGGTTTTGGAAAAAAATATTTTTCCCTAGCTACTATCACAATCTATTCAACTTTTATTAAACTTTCAATTTTTAATATCATAAAAAGAAATATAAAATATCATCACCATGTAGGTTTGG
>JAOZPA010000166.1:1533-4554 GCA_029932985.1 Campylobacterales bacterium | reverse complement strand
ACTTTTACCCATGGTGAAGATTTTGTAATTGGTTCTAAAAAATAGTTTATTTGGTTAGCCCCTACAAATTTCTGTACGGGGCAATTAATCCAAAATAATCAAAGGAGGAAAAAAATATGAGTGAATTAGAAAGAGTTTTTAAAAAAAATAAAGAGTTAGAAAAAGAGATTTTACTTTTAAGGGGTATTGAAAAAGAGAAAAAAAAGAGTATTCCTTCATATCAATTTAGCAAAGTAACTGATACAATATTGGAAAATTTATTTGATATTGAACAAATAATTGATAGAGAAAAGTTTAATAATTGGTTTGATAATTCTTTGATTTTAGATGAAAAAATTTTAACTTTTTTAGACAATCTTTTGGAAGAGGAGGGGGATTATCTGAGTATTTATGATAAAGAGGATTTGAAGATGCGGTTTTTAAGTCAAATTTTTTGTCATATTAATTTTAAAACTAAAAAATTTAGAGATTTTTATGATGAAAAATTAAGATATGAGACAGATAAATTTATTTTTAATGGAGAGACCGATTTTGTAGTTTCTACGGGACTTAGACGGGCTAAAAAACCATATTTTTTTATTCAAGAATTTAAAAAAAGAGAGAAAGATAGTTATCCACGACCGCAACTTTTGGCGGAACTTATAAGTGCAGTGGAGTTAAATAGTTGGAAAAATATAAAAGGTGCTTATATTGTTGGAAATTGGTGGTCTTTTGTAATTTTAGAAAAATTAGGGAAAGACAGATACCAATATTTTGTGAGTAAGGATTTTAATAGTAGTGAAATAGAGGGATTAAGAGGAATTTACAAAAATCTACTTTTCATAAAAGCGGAAGTGATTAGAATGGTTGATGAGGGGATTTAGAAAAATTTAAAAGGAGTTATTGTGACTACAATTACATTACAAGTTAAAGATAATAGGCAAAAATTTATACAAGGTGTTGAAAAATTTGTATCGAATTTTAATGATGTTTCATTTAGTGTTAAAGAGGAAAAATCTTTTCCTAGAACATTAAGCAATATATCTAACTTTAATATTGAGAATATTTTAATCAAAGAAGCAAAGAAAAAGAATTTGAATATAATAGAATATTTAAATTATTTGATAGCTTATGAGTTGGAAAAAAAGAGAGTTAAAGAGGATATGAAAACTATTGATAATGAGATTAGGAAAGTTAGAAATGGTACACTTAAACTACAAACTTTAAATTCTTTAATCGATGAATTAGATGATTAATATATTTCTCTTACCTACTTTTAAAAAAAAAGTAAAACAATATAATAAAAAATTTAAAGCGATTAAAAAAGATTTAATTACTTTAAGTGAGGTTCTTAATGAAAATCCAACAAATTCAATTTTAATACAAGAAAATATTTATAAGGTAAGACTTAAAAACTCTAATTTACAAAAAGGTAAAAGTTCAGGTTATAGGGTTTATTATTTTTATAAAAATAGTAAAAATTTGATTGTTTTGCTTTATATTTATTCAAAAACAGAACAAACAAATTTAAGTGATGAGGATTTAAAAAAGCTTATAACAGAATTAAAAGAGATATTTCCAAAAGAGATAGAATAAAATTTCCGTTAGGGGATTTTAATCCAAAATAATCAAAGGAGGAAAAAAATATGAGTGAATTAGAAAGAGTTTTTAAAAAAAATAAAGAGTTAGAAAAAGAGATTTTACTTTTAAGGGGTATTGAAAAAGAGAAAAAAAAGAGTATTCCTTCATATCAATTTAGCAAAGTAACTGATACAATATTGGAAAATTTATTTGATATTGAACAAATAATTGATAGAGAAAAGTTTAATAATTGGTTTGATAATTCTTTGATTTTAGATGAAAAATAGGAGTTTAGAATAGGTAAAAAATATTTAGTAGTAATTTTAACAATTTTTATTTTTTTAGGTTGTAATTCTAAACCTTATACGGTTAAAAATTCTAAAGTGGATTTTCCAATTGAAAAAAATAAAAAAGTAATAATTTATATCACAAATCACGGTTGGCATACGGGAATCGTGATACCTGCTGATGAAAATTATACAAAAAAGCGATTGGATTTTCTCTATGATAGATTTCAAAATCCTAAATTTTTTGAGCTGGGTTGGGGAGATAAAGGTTTTTATCAATCAAATGAAATTACCACAAAATTGACTTTAAAAGCGATGTTTTGGGCAAGTGATACGGTGATGCACATTGTGGCTTTTGATGAAAATCCTAAATTTTATTTCGCTCAAAGTGAAATTATAAAATTGGAGTTGGAATTAAAAAACTATCTACCATTGCTAGAATTTATCAAAAATAGTTTTTACTTTGAAAATGGTGTAAAAAAATTAAAAACTGGACTCTATGGCGATAGCCAATTTTATGAAGCCGTCGGCAAATATCACCTATTTAATACTTGTAATGTTTGGACAGCAAAAGCTCTAAAAAGTGCAAACTTCAAAATCTATCCAAACACAAAATTAACTGCAAGTAGCATAATCAATTTT
Source organism: Campylobacterales bacterium (assembly GCA_029932985.1). Taxonomy (GTDB): domain Bacteria; phylum Campylobacterota; class Campylobacteria; order Campylobacterales; family JAOZPA01; genus JAOZPA01. Next base: position 2,065 of record JAOZPA010000166.1, on the reverse strand, counting down.
TTAGAAGATGTGAATTAATCCTCTAAATTCTACCATTGAGTAGATTAATTAGTGCCATTTTTATATCCCCAAACGAAAATACCCTTTTGCCACTATATTTTTTTGAAAAATCTTCCGCCTCCTGTTTCGTTGCAAATGCCGCCAAATCGTCCCCCGCAGGACCAATTGCTCGACTGCCATAAACAAAAAATGCTTTATAAGCGGGAATCTCATCTAAATTATTATAATTTGTAACCGTAATCGATTTAAATCCCGTTAAATCTTTCACACCAAACTCTCTATATCGAAATGGTTTAAAATAAAACTCAAACATCGATTTTGGACTACAAAAAAACAACTCTTTCCCCGTATTCTTAATCACAATTTTGGAAATCCATTTTGGCTCTTTATAAACCTTAATATTTCGGACAACCCCAATATCATCTTTTGTCACCTTAATTGGCTCACTCACCAAAAAACTCACGGCTACTGCCAGTAAAACTACCATCTTTCTCATAAAAATCCTTTTTTTAAATTTCCGTTGGGGGTTTTA
>JAOZPA010000166.1:0-1433 GCA_029932985.1 Campylobacterales bacterium | reverse complement strand
CTTCATTAGGTTTATTTTTTTATAACTTTTCTAAAATACTTAAAGCTGGTGAATTTAAAAGTAAAATACCATCAATATCAATTTTTTCATCAAACAAATCATTTTTTTGTGTTTGAATAAGGATAGATTTTTTAGATTTCTTCACTTTCATCGCTTTTAGTAAATATTCTGCTGATTGTAAAATAGACTCATTTTTCTTTTGTATTCTAACAAGAATAGGTCTATTTTTATAAGTTTCCACTAAAATAGCATCTATTCCTCTGTTTCTTTGAACTGCATGATACTCAATACCTTGTAGAAGATTTAATGCCTCCTTATCTACATTTATATACGAATCTCTGCCTTTTTTTAAAAGATTTGAATTTGTCTTAATAGGATTTCTTATACGACTTAAAGATAATTCAACAGCATCAATAGATTCATCTATTCCTATATAATTTCTATTAAGTAATTTTGAAGCAACACATGTTGTGCCACTTCCACAAAAAGGGTCTAAAACCGTATCATTTTCATTTGTGGTTAATTTTATAATTTGCTCTAACAGTAACAAAGGCTTTTGTGTAGGATATCCAACTCTCTCTTTTGCTTTTGGGTTTAAATAAGGTATATCCCAAACATCACTTAGTGGTACACCCTTTTTTTTATCTGCTTGTTTAGTTTCACCATTTTCATCTAAATCATAAACTGATTTATTATTTTTATCTCTTGTTCTTCGTTGTAGTATTTGGTCAATATTTGTAGTCTCAGAATAAGATGTATAAATCATATTAAATTTAAAATATTTAGTTTTTGAATAAAAATATATATTTTGATGTGTAGGAAGCAGACCTTTCTTTGAGTTTGACCACCGTTTATATGACCATATAATCTCTGATTGAAAATTTTTAGCTCCAAAAACTTTATCCAATACAGCTCTAACAATATGCTCTGCACTTTTATCACAATGAACAAAAATAGAACCCGTATCTTTTAATAACTCTTTCATCATATCTATTCTTTGCTCTAAAAATTGGGCATAATCACTGTTATCACTCCAAATATCACTAAATTCAAACTCTTTTGTTCGTTCTCTATTTTGAAGTTTATGTTTTGTTTGAGTAAAAAATGGTGGGTCAAGATAGATAAGGTCAATAGAATTTTTTTTTATTAATTTCATTTTATCTAAACAATCTCCATAAATAATAATATTATTAAGTAGTTTATCCATTAACACGACTTTTAGCAAACTCTATTAATATAGCTTTTAAATCATCAGCTGAGTAAGATTGTCCATATATATCAATTTCATTTTTCTTTAGAGATTCTATCTTCATAATTTTCCTTACTTAAAAAACTCATAAAATTTTATAATTATAGCATAAAAGATAATAATTTCAATCAAATTTGGGAATTTCTCCCTTTGGTGTCAGTGTGTTTTTTTCCAAAAAATTTCT
>JAOZPA010000003.1:35734-44788 GCA_029932985.1 Campylobacterales bacterium | reverse complement strand
GCTTAATTTTGCCTTAATATGGCTTTTTAGAATTTTCATAAGATACTATTAAGCCCTAAGAATAGGTATTATTTGTGTTTTAATATGCTTACAGAAGAAACAGGAGAATCTATTTTTATATTAAAACTTCTTAGCTTGATTCTAATCCAAATTTTAATATTAATCCGATACTAAACAACACAAAAAAACCAAAAACAATAAGAGTATTGCCCATCTCATAAGCCTCTTTTTTATTTGGGGGGAACTTTCCAAATGTTATGATTTTTAAACAGATATAACCTATATAAAAAAATATTATCTTGACCAAAAGTTCTATTATAATAGAATAGATTAATTCAAGTATAATATATCAATTCAGATATAATTTGCATATATTATTTGGCAATTGCATAAGGTTTATATTTTCTATACCATTTACAACTTTTCTTTTCAAAATCTTTTTTGTAAATCATACATTTGAGGATTTTCCCCTCTAAAATCAGCCAATAATCATCATAAAGATAGGTTTTTTCACTTTCCAATCCCATATCTGAGATAAAATTTTCGCTTAATCCTGTGAAGCTATTAACTTTTGAGGTGATATTGAGATTAATTTTTCGTTGTGGTTGCCCTAAAACCCTAGAAATATCCACATCGGTCATCCCCATATCAATTTTTTGAAACTCCAGCCCCTCAACGCGAATTAAACTACGAGCGGTATTTAATTGATTAAACTTGTCATAAACTTTCAGAACTATCTTAAATTTCCCCACTTTATTAAAGCGAATTGTAGTATTTTTGGAGTTTGAATATCCCAAATCCCCCACATTCCATTGATATTTCAAAGCCGACCCCTCCTTATCGTAAGAGTGACTCATAAATTTCACCAGCTCATTTTTGGTAAAAATCTGTTTATTCGGAATCATCTCAAATCGGGCAATTGGTGGTTTATTTTTGACATCCAAAATTTTAGTAATACTACTTTGGTAACCATTTTTATCAACACCTTTTAGAGTAATCCTATATCGGTTAGGGGTCGCAAACTTAGTCGTGAGAATATTTTTATAAATCTTCCGCCCCTCAATTTGCCAATGAATTTTAGTCTCACCCTCATCTTTTATAATAGGAATAATTTTTAGATTTTTACCATAAAGCAACTCCCCATCAACCCTAAAATCAAGATATGGTTTGCCGTCAATCATATTTTTAAGACTATTCGCCGATAACATTTCACGATTTTCACCAGCCCCCAAAAGATTGATGAAATTTGAAATCTTATTATATTTTAAAATCTCTTTTTGATAAAGCCTCGCAATTTTCAAAGCATATCGCTCCTTCTCCTCAAAATCCAACTTGCCATTTTTCTTAATCGCCACATTTTGAATCTCACGATAAATCCCATCAGCCATAGTTTTATAAATCTTTAATGACTCATTTCCCAGCACCGCATCGATACAATGCAAATCACTTTTAAAATACTCCGTCTCAATCGTATGATTTAGAAATTTTGGTGAAATAACCAAAAAATTACTCTTCACTATCGAAATACTTTTACTACTTGAATGATAATCATTATCATCCGTCGATTTTTTGCTCTCCCAATGCGAACTTACATTTGAAACAATACTTGATGACAAATTTGCTTTTGCATTTTGCTTTGCTATCTTCATCGTTTTGCCACAACCCCTAGCCGTTGCAATTGAATTCTGATAATTTGGGTCTTTAACTTTTATGATTTTTGAGCCACATCCACCTATAAATATAGCAACCATCCCCAATAAAAAATATCTCATTTTTCCTCCTATTATTAAGTCCAAAGTCCCCAAATGAAAATCTCGGTGAGGGGACTTGAACCTTTAATTTTATCTAAATAATCTGCCCATCTTTTAGTTTTTGATACTCCACACAATTTTGATAAAGTTCACTATCATCTCCCCGACACATAATTTTGCCATCTTTTAAAACCAAAATAATATCTGCATTTATGATGGTGCTTAGGCGATGGGCGATGATGAAAGTCAGTTTATTTTTGGTCACCTCATTTAAAGCTTCATTGATTAATTGTTCACTTTTGGTATCTAATGCACTGGTCGCTTCATCCAAAATCAAGATGGGAGGATTGGTGTAGATTGCCCTTGCGATGGCGATTCGTTGTCGTTGACCGCCCGATAGATTGACCCCAAACTCATCGAGATTTGCATAGATTCCATTCTCTAACTCTTTGACGAAATCGTAGGCATTTGCTTTTTTTAAGCTTTCTATGATTTTTTCCTCATCTATCTCATTTCCATAAGCCACATTTTGGGCGATGGTGTCATTTAAGATGTAGATTCGCTGAGTGACCATAGAGATTTTTTTTCGCAGACTCTCAACTGAAAAGTTTTTAATGTTTTCGCCATTTATTAGAATTTCACCATTTGAGACATCATAAAATCGCACGATGAGATTTACGATTGAGCTTTTTCCGCCCCCACTATCTCCCACAAGAGCGATTTTTTGCCCCACTTTTGCCTCTAAATCTATATTTGTCAAAGCTTTTTTGTCGCCATAATTGAGACCCACATCTTTAAACTCTATGGTTTTGACATCTTCTAACTTTTTTTCACCACATTTTACATCTGGAGTTTTGTGCAAAATATCAAAAATTCTCTCACTCGCTGCCACCGCTTCCTGTACGGCATTGTAGAGTTTTGAAATTCGCTTTATGGGGGTATAAACCATAAAAAGTCCAGCCAAAAATGAGAAGAAACTCCCTGCTGACATCTCGCCATTTATCACACTCATTCCACCGATAATCATCACAATTCCAGCAGCCATTGCCCCCAAAGTTTCCATTAGGGGACTGATGAGTTCGTTGGTTTTTACAACTTTTACACCAAGTTTGAAATATTTATGGTTATCCACTTCAAATCTTTTCAGCTCAAATTTTTCCGCCGTGTAGATTTTGATAATCTCAATATTGTTAAAAATTTCACTAAGTCGTGAGGTAATATCTGAAATTTTTTCTTGTGAACTATGGGAAAGTTTTTTCATCCTTTTAGCCAAAAGTGAAAGTGGATAAAGCGAAAGAGGCATAACGATGAGTGTGTAAAAAGCCAGTTCAGGATTGAGATAGACGATATAACTCACCAATGCAATAATTGTAAAAAGCTCTCGCAAAATATCGGGAATCATCGATGAAACCACAAATCGAACCTTCTCAATATCATTGATATTTCGGCTGATTAACTCACCACTTCGGCTTTGATTAAAAAATTCAATATCAAGCCCCAACATCGTACCGAGCAATCTATCACGGAGGCGACGAACAATATCCAAACCGATGTGGGCAGTATAAACGACTTGAATATATTTGCCAAAACCCTTGAGCATATAGATGACGATAACCCCAAACGCGATGGTGTAAAGCATATCAGCATTTTTCATAACCAAAATATGGTCGAGAAATGGCTTGATAATATAAGCAACCCCAGCTGTGCCACCTGCTGCAAAAATCATACCGATAATTGCAATGAAGAATTTTAATTTATACTCTTTGTAGTATGGGAAAAATCGTTTAATTAAAAGCCCAAAACCGCCTCTTTTTTTTTCTATCAATCCAAATCCTCTAAAATATCATCAATTTTTTTCTGTTTACTAATTATTAATTTATCTTTCATTAGCTTCTTCTCTCGTTAAAAAAACCACATCTTTTATATTTTTTGGATTTTTTATTAAAAAATCTATAAAATCATCTTTTTTACTAAATTTACTTTCTAACTTTTTTATAAAAATATCCATTTTTTTTTCATATTCTTCACTAGAAAGTAGAATAGCTTTGCCATTTTCAATATCTTCATATCTTTTTTTAAATATATTTTTATCTATTTGAAATTTTGAACTTAATAAATAATCACCATATAAACTATCTTTATTATCCATATTTTTCTTTTTATTAAAAGCAATACTTGGATTATTAATCTCAAATTGTACAATTTCTCGTTGCATTCATTACTCCTTTTTTTTAATCTTTTCCCACAAAGTTCCCTCTGTTCTACCTCATATCCTTGATTAGTTAAAAATTAATACAATTATAAAATTTCAATAATAATATCTGTATGTTTTTGAAGTTTCTTAAAATCATTATCATAAGTTATCAATTTAGTAGCATATTTTGTTGCTAATTTTGTGTGTAAAATATCATTTATATTTTTGCAATTTCTATCTTTTATACAAATTTCTAATGCCTCTTCTAGCATAGTTTTGGTGTAATTTTGAGTTGTAAAATTTAAGTAAAATTGCATATCATTGTTGATTATATTGCTATCTATTTTTAATTTACTTAGTGTAAAAATGAACTCTTGCAATACAAGTGGTGATAATATTAGTTCATTATTTTCAACCAACTTCTCAATAAGAGCAATAGAGTTTTTTTGCTTTTTTTCATCTTGCTGAATTGAAGCATAAATTAATATATTTGTATCAAGATAAACCATTATTCATCTCATTCATAATATTGTTTATATCTATTTTTTTATCAATTTTCAAATGTCGCTTTCGTAGTTTGTCAAAAAAAAGTTTATTAATTTTTTGTGAATTATCTACTTTTTCAAATTCAGATAATATAATAACCTTTATTTTTTTATCAATAAAATCCAGATAATTTTCCAATTTAATATATGGACTATCTACCACCGTTTCAAATTCAATAGCATACATTTTTTTCCTTTATAATTTTAAATTTTTTCCCACAAAGTTCCCTCTGCCGTGTCCATAATTTTTATATCCAATTTTTCTAATTCATCTCTAATTTTATCCGACTGGGCAAAATTTTTATCTTTTTTAAACTCATTTCGTGCAGTTATTAAATTTTCTATTTTATCTTTTTCATTCTCATCTATTCCAAATTGAAAATACTCATAAGGGTTATGTCCCCCAACCGCTAGAATGTTTTGGATGAAATCTATATTTGCCATCGTCTCTTTTTTTAATCCTTTGTTTTTAGGATTAGAATCTAGTTCATCATTTGTTTTACTTATCATCTCATCAATCGAAGCTAGAGTTTTTGAAATATTTAAATCATCACTTAAACTTTCCATTATCAATTTTCTGAAATTTTTATTTACGACAGATTTTCCACTTGGGTAAATTCGTTTTTTTAATCTATAAATTTTATCTAACCGTTTTTTTGAGTTTAATAAATCCTCTTCATTAAAATTCATATTTGCTCGATAGTGAGTTGAGAGCAGATAAAATCGCAAAACTTCACCATTATAAATTTTTAGAGCATCTTTTACAAAAAAACTATTTCTCAAAGATTTACTCATCTTTTCACCATTAATATTTACAAAACCATTGTGCATCCAATATTTAGCAAGTTCCACTCCACTATCACACCGACTTTGAGCAGATTCATTTTCGTGGTGAGGAAAAAGCAAATCCATCCCTCCACCGTGAATATCTATCTGATAATCACCATTTTTGGTTGCTAAATGTTTTTTTATCATTGCCGAACATTCAATATGCCATCCCGGTCGTCCATCTCCAAAATCTGCTTTATAGCTTGGCTCACCATCTTTGCTAAATTTCCATAAAACAAAATCTTTTTGATTTTTTTTATCTATATTTTCACAAACTCTAGCTTGAGTTTCATATTCATCACTTCTCCCACTCAAAGTCAAATATTTTTCATCTTTTGAAGTGTCAAAATAAATTCCGTCGCGTGTACCGTAACCCACACCATTATCTAGCAAATTCTGAATCATCTCTATCATATTATCTAAATTTTCGGTCGCTTTTGGCTCAATATCTGCATCCAACACATTTAATTTGTGCATATCGGATTTGTAGGAATCTATATAAAAATTTGTAATCTCCTCTAAACTTTTGTTTTCACTTTGCATTTTTAAAATAATTTTATCATCAATATCTGTGAAGTTTTTCACAAAAGTAACTTTGTAATTCAGATTAACAAAAACTCGCCGAAGCAAATCAAAAACGATAGAACTCCGTGCATGACCCAAATGAGCATCATCATAAACTGTCGCCCCACACACATAGATTTTTACCTCATTTTTGGCAATCGGCAAAAACTGTACCTTTTCTCGTTTCTGGCTATCGTATATATTCATTGATTATCTCCTTGGCAACTAGCAAAATTCCTATCTCGGCAAAAGCGATGAAAATTAGGTAGAGCATTAATTTATCTCTAATTATAGCAAAAAATTCCTTTTTTCCAAACTCTTTTATGGTAAAGTAGAATAAAACAAATCCTGCGAGGGAACTTGCAAGGGCTAAACCTGAGGCTTGGAGGAAAAATATGAGGGTGAGTGAGAAGATGATATTGATACTCAAAGCTTTTAGGGCAATTTTGGCAGCAGTTTTTTGGCGGTGAGTGGAGTAAAGCCAGAGTGAAAAGATTTTGGCTAATCCAAATGGTAAAAGTCCTATCATATACATTTGTAAAACTTGGGATGAGTGTTTGGCATCGAGGCTAGTGAATTCTCCTCTCTCAAATAGAAGCCAGATAATCTCTTCAGCTAGAATAATTCCACCAATTGTAAAAATGGTGAGAAGATAAGCTAAAAACCAAAAACTTTTTTTCAGCATTTTATGGGCTTTTTGCTCATTTTGATTATTTAAATATCTGGAAATTTTGGGGAATAAAGCCACCGATACTGCAATTGCAAAAAGAGCAAGTGGGAGTTGAAAAATCCGATTTGCATAGTATAGATAGCTAATGCTCCCAGCGGTGAGAAAACTTGCCAAAATTGTATCTAAAAATGCAGAGATTTGAGCGGTTGAGTTACCAATAATTGCGTGACCAAATGAATGGTTAAACTTTTTTAAATCTTTTTTGACAACTTGTGATTTTTTATTTATATATTTCAGTCCACCAAAGATAATTTTGTCAATTTTCAAAATTCTAATAGCGACAATATGGCTAAAAAGTTGCATCACTCCACCCACCAAAACCCCATAACTTAGATAATAGATGATGATTTTTGGTTCACTTCCTTGCGACAAAGTCAAAGCCGTAATCAAAGAGATATTCAAAAGTGCGGTGGAAAAAGCAGTAGTGGCAAAATGATTTTTGTATTGTAAAAGAGCTGCCAAAAATGTGACCAAAAAGATGAGAATCAAATAATAGAAATTAATCGCCACAAAAACCGAAGCTTCTTTGACTATCTCATCACTGAATCCAAAAGCTATCATTTTTGTAAAAAATTCACTAAAAAAACTAACAAGTAGAGATAGAATTATCAAAAAGATAAAAAACCGAAGCATAATTAAAACAGCAAAAATGGATTTTTGAGAAGTTTTGGCATAAGTGGGCAGAAAACTTTGAGTAAAAGCCCCCTCAGCAAAAATTCGCCGAAAAAGATTTGGCAACTTAAAAGCGATAAAGAAAATATCACTATAAATATTTGCTCCCAAAACCGAAGCCATCATCAAATCCCGTCCAAACCCAAAAATTCGAGAAACTAAAATCCCAAAACTATTTGTAAATATATTTTTAAATATGATAACTCCCTATTGGAAGATTTTAACTAAAAAAGGATTAAAGATGGGTAAGCATATTAAAATAATTTATGGCTTTTTAGACTTAGGATTAGAAAATATTAAATTTCAGCGGTGAGGGGACTCAAACCCCATCAATTTTAAGCCACAGATTAGGAAAAAAGTGGATAAATCGTGAATATTTAAGGATTAAAATGGCATAATCTTAAAAATATGAGGAAATTCTATGAAAATAATACATTTGACAGATACGCATATAATAGGAAATAAAGATAGCTCTTTTGCAATTAAGACAGATTATCGGTTTGAAATGGCATTGGAGAGTATCAAAAAAAATCATAGTGACGCTAGTTTTGTGGTGATTACGGGGGATTTAGCGAGTAATGGGAAGCTGGAATCTTATATGAAATTAAAGAAGTTGATGGATGATTTTACGATACCGATATTTTTGGTGCTGGGGAATCATGATAAAAAAAAGGTGTTTAATAAAGTTTTTGATTTGTGTGAGGATGATGAGTTTGTGCAATATGTGAAAAAGTTTGAGGATAATGTTTTTCTATTTTTAGATACAGTAGTCCCCAAATATGAGTATGGGAAGTTGTGTAAAAAACGGTTAATTTGGCTAGAGGAGCAACTTAAAAAGTTTAAAAATAGGAATGTATATTTTTTTATGCACCATTTTCCATTAAATTCTCAATTGCCGTGGATGGAGGAGAATGCTTGTTTTACGAATAAAAAAGATTTTTGGGATATAGTGCTTAAATATTCCAATGTCAAACATATTTTTACGGGGCATTTGCACAGAATAGTAAATGCGAATTTCCGAGGTGTGGGGGTTAGTTGCACCAGAAGTACGAGTTTTCAAGTGGCATATACTCCAAATGATGAAGATGATTATATCACATATAAAGAGAATCCAACATATTGTATTGTGAGCATAGATGAAGAATCGATAGTAATCCACAATCACGAATTTATGAATATGGAGTTAATTTATATCCCCCATAAACATTAGCCATCGAGGCAAAAGGAGAAAGGCAATAACTATTTTTGAATGCCTTAATCCTCATTGTCTTAAGATAATTAAAGAATTGTAGCCTCTTCATATCTTATATAAATTTTATCCTCACTTTTTAAATTGATATTTATCGAAGGTATTTTAATATTATTATAAGTTTTTGCATCAATTGGTAAAACTGATACTTTATTGTCATTTAAACTTATAATTAACTTACCTTTTGATTTTTTCTTCATTCTCAAAGTGGTCAAAATCTCCTTATCTTCAGACAAATCTACCAAACTTGGATAATACCACTCTATATTTTCATCTGCGATTATCGGTATCTGTATTGGATTACTTTTTTCACTTTTTATAGATTTATCCACAAATTTTGCCACTTTTTGACCCTCAAAATAGCAATTAAAAGCGGTCAAAGCCCCTCTAATCACATTTCCAGTAGCAAAAAAGTTTTTGTTTTGTGTTTGAAAAGTTTGAGATATAAACATCGAGTTGTTATTGTAATTAAAATCTTTAAAAACTTTTTGAGCAATAGCACTTTCAGGGGTAAATTTACC
>JAOZPA010000003.1:0-35634 GCA_029932985.1 Campylobacterales bacterium | reverse complement strand
GCATTTTTGAAGGGTACTCGCTTTTGCAGATATATAAATCTTTGTAAAGCCCCCGCTGTGATGATATTTGGACTTCTACTTCCCGTTGTGAGCCTTGAAGCTCGTGGAGTTTCTCTAGCCCCCATCGCAAAGATTGTTTTTTGTGGAGTAGATTTTTTGATACCATCTGGGGTCGAAAATATCAAATTATCCTCCTCAATATCGATAAGAGTGTAGTTTAATTTTATCTCAATATCCTCTTTCAAAGCCAAATCCACAAGTTTTTTGGAATATGAAGGGCCTGTCAAAACTCTATAAAATTCAAAGATACCAAAACCCAAATGACCGCAATGTCGTGGAGCTCCACCAGCTTCATCCTCTCGCTCATATACAACAATGTTTTTATGTCCCAATTTTTTTAGCTCGATAGCACAAGACAAACCTGAAGGCCCTGACCCGATAATTGCAATTTCATTTTTCATTATTTACTCTTCACATTTTCACAAATTTCTGCAATCGCAGATAGACAATTAAATCCTTGACACCGCCCCATAGTTGCACGAGTTCGTCTTTTGAGACCATCCAAATTTCCAGCCCCAACCTCATCTGTTAAAGCATTTTCAATCTCTCGCTTTGTAACATGCTCACAATGACACACGATTTTTTCATATCCAGAACTCTGATAATCTCGTGGTGCAAACTCTGTGATGTTTGTTATTTTTAGTTTTGAATCTTGCTCTTTTTTATCATATTTGGTATCGTTTAATTTAAATATATGTTGAGCCAGTCCCAAAGCCGATGTGAGTCCTGTTGAGCGAATTCCACCTGCGGTTATCCAGTTTTTCTCCTCATTTATCTTCACCCGATAATGAGCTTTGTCACTCGCTGGACGAAGCCCTGCAAAAGTTGCTATGATTTTATGATTTTTAAGAGCTGGTAAAATTTCAAAGGCTTTATTTTGGAGCATTTTTAGAGTTTCACTTTTTGTAATACTCTCTATTCTACTCTCTTGGTCTTCAGCAGTTGGCCCTACCAAAATATTTCCAAATGGAGTTTTTGTGACCACTACACCCTTTGTAATTTTTGTAGGAACTGGCAAGATTATAGAGTTTATGAGATTATAAGCACTCTGGTCAAAAATTATAAATTGACCCTTTCTCGGTATGATTTTAAAATCCACATCACCCTTTATCTGCTCCACTATATCCCCAAATAATCCAGCTGCATTTATGACAGTTTTTGCTTTTATAGTTTTGTTAGATGTCTCAAGCTCCCAATAATCACCATTGAAATTTCCACCTTGAACTTCATGCGAAAATGCCAATTTTCCACCATTTTCAACACCCAATTTCACATAAGCCAACGGAGCAGTCCAAAGGTCTATTAAAGATTCACCCTTTACGACAATCGCACCCTTAGCATTTTTTGAAAGATTTTGCTCTCTCTTAAGCACCGCCGAACCTGAAATTATCTCTAGCTCAGACACACCATTGCTAAAACCTTTTTTGAGAATTGCATCAAGTTTTCCTAACTGCTCATCACTCCAAGCCACAACTAATGCTTCCGTATTAAGGTAGGGAAGTTTCAATTTATCTTTAAGTTTTAGGTACTCTTCGTGACCATTTTTGACACACTCAAGCTCTAAACTCTCAGGTGGAGCATCAAAACCTGTATGAAGTATGGAACTATTACCTTTACTGGCCCCATCAAGTATGTCATTTGCCTTTTCAACCAAAACGGTTTTAGCCCCATTTTGACAAAATTCTTTGAAAATTGCACAACCCACAACTCCAGCTCCAACAACTGCAATATCAAAAATTTCATCATCTGAAAAATTTCGCTCTTTTTTTGAAAAAAGATTATTTAAATTTATTTGTTTCAAAACTTCACTCCTTTGTTAGCAAATTAAGACTTTAACTATACTCTTTTTTAACTTTAATAGCAATAAATTATTTTCATTTGGATGCGTTGCCAAATAGTATTACTATTTTTTAACTTTTCTAGCTATCATCTCGACGATGGCATCAATTTTTTTATCATTAAAATTTAGACCCATTTTTTCCTGTTGAGGGGTGGCAAAAGCGGGGATTCCATTTACCTCTAAAACCACGAATTGCTTATTTTTTTTGTCATAAATCAAATCTACTCCAGCAATCTCTAGCCCAACTGCCTTTGTAGCTTTTTGGGCGATTTTGACCACTTCGCTATTTTCATTAATCTCTTTTCGTAGCATAATCGTACCGCCACTTGTAATGTTAGTTTTCCAATCATTTTTTGGTGCTTTCCGCCCATAACAAGCGATAAATTTCCCATCCACAATATCTACCCGATAATCAGTATTATCATATTTTATAAACTGCTCCACAAAAATATGTCTATCTCTACCCTGATTTGAGAAAGATTTGAGCATATCAAAAGCGGAATCATCCTCGATTTTAGCAAGTCCCACTCCACCCCAGCCATCAGTTGGTTTATAGACCATCTTTTTATTCCACTCTTTAAAAGTTTCTTCCAAAATATGTGGGTCATCACGATGGCACAATTTATATCCAGCAGTTTTTATACCGTGCTGACTTAAAATATATGAGGTTTGAAACTTATCTTCACTCATCGTAAAAGCATCATAATTATTTATAATTGGTATAACTTTATCTAATGCTTGATAGATATAAACTTGATATTTCGTTTGCTCACCTGCATTGTATGAAAAAAATAGGTCTAAATCCTCCATCACTTGCCCATTACAAATAATATTTTTGCCAGAAACCACACCTTGACGAAGATTTAAATCCCGAATAACTTTAATATCTCGTTTTTTTAGTTTCTTGATGAGCTTTTTTTGAATTTCAACTCCGCCACCGTTACTATACAACCACATTCCTACTTTATATTTTGCCATAACTTAACCTTTTAAATTTTTTTTTAGATTATACATAAATTTTGTTGAAGAAAGTTTTATTTAAATTAATAAGTCTTTACTTTTCAACTGTTCCTCATAAAATCCGTGGGTATATCCCAACTCAAAAAGTTTATCTATCGCTTTTAGCTGAATCTCGCTTAGTGTAATTGAGTTGTCATTTGCATATAAATCCAAATATTTTTCAAGTTTTTCCTCATCGACACGAATCAAATTTCGCTCAAACAACATCCTTGAAAGCAAAGTTTTGTATCTATTTGCAATATCCACCGCTTTGATTAAAATATTTTCAATCTTTTCCGCTTGATTTATCTCCATCGACCGCCGAATCGCCATACCACCTAATGGCAATGGCAAATCCCCTCCACTTAACTCTTGCCAAATATCCCAAAGCTCCTTTTCAACCTCTAGCGAATCATCATAAGTCAAAATCGACTCGTGAATCAAGACCCCTGCATCGACATCGCCATCTATCACCGCTTGTTCAATATCCAAAAAGTTTTTATAAACAATCCTCGCATCGGGGTAATAAATCTTGAAAAGTAGAGCATTTGTGGTGAATTTACCACTTAAAGCCACCCTAAAATTTCGCTTTAAAATCTTGCCTTTTTGCTTGATGAGCTTAGGTCCATAACCCTCACCAAAACTCACCGCACACCTCAAAAGTGCATACTCATCTTTGATATGTGGATAAGCTCCAAAACTAATTGCACTCACCTCATAACTATTTTTTAGGGCTTCTTGATTTAGTGTTTCTATATCTAGTGCTAAATTTTCAAACTTAAATTCATTGCCAACCCAACCAAATTTTATGGCATAATACATAAAAATATCATCGGCATCTGGTGAATGAGCCACAGTAATTTTTTTCAAATTTTTCCTTTAAGGTTTTAAGAATTATACAAAAATAAAACTTAAATTTTATAAAATTGCTCTTTGTCCTTTGTGGTCGGGGGCTGAGAGAACCCCCATATTTTCCAACTGCTCAATAATTCTAGCTGCTCGGTTATAACCTATCTTTAATCTTCGCTGAATATAACTTGTAGATGTTTTTTGCTCACTTATCACAATTTTTTTAGCATCCTCATACAACTCATCAAAATCAACACTATTTACCAATGGATTACTATCCGCCATCATCTCCTCATCTACCAAAAAGCTCGTGTCATATTGTGGTTTGCTATTGGATTTCAGATATTCAACTATCCTTTCAATCTCCTCTTCACTCGCATAGGGGGCATGAAGTCGCACAATTTTGCTCATCCCTGGAGGAGTGAAAAGCATATCGCCTCTACCCAAAAGTGACTCAGCCCCAAGTGCATCAAGGATAACTTTAGAATCAATTTTTTGCCCAACTCTATAACTTATTCGACTAGGCAGGTTCGCTTTTATCAGCCCAGTCACAACATCAACGGAGGGTCGCTGAGTGGCAACGATGAGATGAATCCCACTAGCCCTCGCCATCTGAGCCAATCTAGCTATATAAAACTCCACATCTTTTCCAGCGGTCATCATCAAATCTCCCAGCTCATCAATAATCACCACGATATATGGAAGTATATCATTTTTCTCTTTTCTAGCTTTTGTATTAAAACTTTCGATATTTTTGGTTTTAGATTCACTCATCAACTTATATCTTCTCTCCATCTCACTCACCATATTTGACAAAGCGATGATAGCTTGTTTGGATTCGGTGATGACAGGAGTTAGCAGATGGGGAATCTCATTATAGATAGAAAACTCCAACATTTTGGGGTCAATCATCAAAAGTTTTAGAGTTCTGGGCGAATTTTTAAATAGAAGTGAAAGTATCATAGAGTTTATCCCTACACTTTTGCCACTTCCCGTAGTCCCCGCAATGAGCAGATGTGGAAGTTGAGTCAAATCTGTAATAAATGGATTTCCCACAATATCTTTACCTAAAGCAATTGTCATATTTGAGGAGTTTTGAAAAATATCAGATTCCAAAATATCACGAAGGTATATAGTATCAATTTTTGAGTTTGGTATCTCAATTCCCACCACATCTTTCCCCGGGACGGGGGCTTGAATTCTGATAGTTTTTGCCCTTAAAGTCATCGCTAAATCATCTTGAAGATTTAAAATTTTTGAAACCTTAATGTGGGGGGCTGGTTTGAACTCAAAAGTGGTAACGATAGGTCCAGAATAGGTTTTTATCACATCACCATCAATCTTAAACTTTTGCAATTTATCCAATAAATCATTTATTTTACCATCTATCTCTAGCTCATCAACTAGAGTAATCTGCTCAGGAGAGGGGGTGAGCATAGAGGTTTTTGGAGCTTTATAATCAGCAAACATCTCCTTTTTTACCCTTTTGATTTTACTAAGCAGAGATTCATTCTCCTCTACAACTTTACTAATAGTGTTGATTTTTTTATCTTGATATTGGCTACGTGTAGGGTCTTCAGATATTACTTCATCAAAATTATGCACCTCATCGGCAAATGGATTATCATCAAATAGAGTTTTTTTAGATTGCTCCTCAATCTTTTGCTCTACAAAAAGTTTATCAAAATCTGGAGTTTCATTTTTGGTTTGAGTTGAGTAGTTTTGTTTAAATTTTTCTTGAAACTTCATATCCTCTTTGAAAAATGTATATTTGAACTCCTTAAATAGAGTTTTAAATCTATTTTCTGAATTTTTTATCTTTTGAATTTGATAGTTTATTTTATTATAGTTATAATTTAATAAAATGATAGCAGAGAGGACAAAAGCGGTAATTGCCAATATAAAAACCCCAAAGCTACCGATATAAGAGCTTGAAAACTCTACACTTTTTTGTCCAATCAGCCCTGCCATTTTACTCGTAACCATCAAGCCTTGAAGCAAAGTGAGTGAATATATCAAGACAATTAATGAGATAGTTTTTTCGATAACAAGCCCAAAACTTATATCTCTATTGTAAATTGAAACTATGGGTTTGATGAAAAAGAAAAGATAAACAAAGCAGATGTAGCCAAAAAATTCTCTATTTAGCTCTCCTGTTATCATTCCAAATTTGCCAACAATTGATTTATTTGGAAAATATGTAGCGATTATTAGAAAAAAAAGAATGGTGTAAAATAGGATAACAATAAAATCTTTTCTCTTTAAAATGGTAAATCCTTTACTTTTTATTGCAATTATAACAAAAAAAATAGACTTTTTGCCAAACTTTAGTAATTAGATATTGATTTTTAAAAAAAAAGAGTGTAAAATGTTTAAAACATTAAGTTCTGAGGGAGAAAAAATGAAAAAAGCTGAATTTATTCAAAGGGTGGCGGAAGATGCGGGATTGTCGAGAAAAGATACAACAGCAGTGATTGAAGCTTCACTGGCATTAATTACAAAAACTTTAGTCAATGGAGAGAGTGTTAGTTTTATTGGTTTTGGGGCTTTTTCTACTATTATCAGAGCAGCCAGAAAAACAAAAGTTCCACAAACAAATAGGGTTGTAGATGTTCCTGAAACTATCAATGTCAAGTTTAAAACAGGTAAAAATCTCAAAGAAGCTGTGGCTAAAAAATTAGACAACAAAATTAAGTTAGAAACAAGTCCAATTACAAATAAATAATTTCCGTTTGGGGATTTAGTCCCCTAACGGAAATTTAAAAAAGGTGAGAATTTTTACCTTTTAATCCTTGCTCCATAATCTATCATTTAGTTTAAAATCCTCAACCAAATTAATAATAAGTCTCAAAGTTTGCACATAATTTTCAATTGGAGTAAAATCTTTTAGTGATTTAAATGGATTTGGCTCAAACTGGTCTTCACGGTAATCAATTGCGATATAGATTTTATCACCCATAAAAGATAGATGAATATCTACTCTTTTGCCAACTTTTTCTTTGAGTTTCAAAATCCTATCCATCATAGAGTGTGTCAAAATATATCGAGCGGTTATTTGGTCGTCGCCATAAACCACAAATTTTTTCTCAAATTCGGGATTATCTAGTTTTATCAAATTGCCTTTCATATTTTGAAAAAAGTTTGCTATGAGACCAAAAGTTGGAGTCATATAATCTGGCAATACAACCACATTTCCTATAAACTCTTTATTGAAATCTGCAATAAAAAAAATTCCTTGAAAAAGGGTGTGCCAATTGGTATCTTCACCATTTTTAGTTTTGTACTCAATATGGAGGTCAGAAAATAAAAATTTGGTTTTATCAATAGTCCCATATACTAAGTCATTGCCATTATATTTATGGTATTGTTGATTAAAAATATTGCTAGTATTAAAATCATTACGGGAGATATATCTATCTTTATCGAAGTTCAAATTAGGTTCGATAAACTGGATAATCTCTTTTAAAACCTCATTTTTAAATCCGCTTACATAGTTCTTAGTTAAAAAATATTGCCCGATTGCATAGATTGCGATGGAGAGAAAAAAGGGGGCAAAGATGGTCAGAATAATATCTGGAAAAAAATCATCTATAAAATAGATGTAAAATAAAATAAACATTATGAGAAAAATTATGGCTGAAATTCCCATCATAATTTGTAATTTACCAACCAACTCTAGCCTCTCTAATTCCAAATCTAAAACTTTTGAATATATATCTTTGTAGTAAAAATCCTTAACTTGCGATAAATCTTTCATTATTACCCCTTTTTTGCAAAATCTTACAATAATTATACTAAAATATATTTTATTTTCAACTAATATAATATATAATCACCTTTATTAAATTAGATTTTAAAGAAATTAAAAAATTAAGGATTAAAATGATACCTTTTAGTGATGAAGAGTTAGTACCCGTAGTAGAAAAATCGTTGGAAAAAGTTGCGCCTATGTTGGCACTTGATGGTGGTGGAATTACACTATTGAAAATTAAAGATGGCAAAGTTTATGTGCAATTAGGTGGAGCTTGTGTGGGATGTAGTGCGAGTGGACAAACTTTGAAATATGGAATTGAGAAGCAGTTGAGAGTTGATATTCATCCTGAAATTGTGGTTGTAAATATCGCCCCGGGGATGGAACATATACTTGATACTATCTAGGAGTTAGAGTGGGCAATATAGAAAAATTTAAAAAAATTGCTAAAGATAAATTTCTACAAAGAGATTATAAATTTTCAATGCTAAACTATTCTTTTGCCCTCAAAGAATCACCTCACGATAAAGAAGCAAAGATTGGTGCAATTTTATGTGATATGGCGGATGAGCAAGAGGATGAAGCTATCGCTTTGTTTGATTTTTATGAGATAGAAAAAAAGTTAAACTCTAAAACTGCCGAAGATAAAATTGGTGAAATAATTGATTCTCACGAGGAGAGTTTTGAGGGGCATGGTGCAGTTTTTAATCAAAATCTAAAAACTATGATAGATGAGGCTTATGGTATTTCATATCAAGATTTTCTAATTCACATAGAGACCAGAGGCGATTTCAAAAGTGCTTTTGAGGATTTGATGTTTAGCACAAAAATTGTGATAAATGATAAATTAGACCTATTTGATTTTATCTTAAAACTTATAGAAAATAATTTTTATGAGGTCGCCTATGATTATATTGAACATGCTTCACATCTATTTTTAGACATAGAAGAGTTGCATACTTTACTTTTAAAATTTCAAAAGGATGATGTTGAAGATTAAATATAGCGGTGAGGGTTATGAATATCTCACCGACAATACAGATGAGCTAGATGAGCAAACTATTTTTTGTAAAACTTATCAAAATGAAAAATTTTTTAATAGATTAGAAAAAAAAGTTGACTTTATAGATGTGAGTGATTTTTATAAAAGCTTAAATTTAAATATCAAAATTGTAGGTGTCACTGGCACAAATGGCAAAACCACCACCGCCGCTGGGATTTATTCGATTCTTTTGGATTTAGGTGAAAAAGTGGCGATGCAGGGGACTAGAGGATTTTTCGTAAATGATGAAAGGGTAGAGGATAAATCTCTCACCACTCCATCAATTTTGCAAACAATTTCTCATTTGATTAGGGCAAAAAAAGAGGATTGCAAATATTTTGTGATGGAGGTTAGCTCTCATGCTTTGGCTCAAAAACGGATTGAGGGGCTGGAGTTTGCACTTCGAGTTTTTACAAATATCTCTCAAGACCATTTAGATTATCATAAAACTATGCTCGAATACAAAAAAGTCAAGAGTAGTTTTTTTAATAATGAGGGGTTGAAACTCATAAATAAAGATGGTGGTAAGATAGATTTTAAAATCCGAAATTGTTATACATATTCACTGGAGGAATCTGCGAGTTTTAAGGTAAATGCTTATTCATTAAATGATGGGCTAAATTTTGTGATTCAACATTTTCAAGATGCTCAAGTAGTGAGTAGCGATATGGTGGGAGTTTTTAATATCTATAATTTGACCGCTTCAATCGCTAGTGTGAAGTTGATAACTGATTATTCGCTTGAGCAAATTTGCGAGGAGAGTCAATATTTTGCAGGGGTGAGTGGCAGAATGCAAAGGGTGAATGACAAGCCGTTGGTGATAGTTGATTTTGCTCATACACCTGATGGGATGGATAATGTTTTGAAATCTATCCAAAATCCAAATATTGTTGTAGTTTTTGGAGCTGGTGGTGATAGAGATAGGCAGAAAAGACCACAAATGGGAATTGTAGCTCAACGATATGCCAAAAAAATTTATGTGACTACGGATAATCCACGGAGCGAAGAGCCTGAGGAGATTATCAAAGATATTTTGAGTGGAATGATAAGAAAAGATAATATTTTTCCAATCACCGATAGAAAAGAAGCGATTGCAAAAGCGATTGAGGAATCGGATGAAAATGATACAATTTTGATTTTGGGCAAAGGCGATGAGGAGCATCAAGAGATAAATGGTCAAAAAATCCCCTTTGATGATAGAGTGATTGTAGCTAAAATTTTGAAAGATAATTCTAAAATTTAATATGAAATATTTTGCAATAGGTTATCATGGAACTAGTGAAATTGGTGCAAATCAAATATTAAATAATGGTATCGATTTTAGACGACGAAGTGATGATGTATTTTTAGGTCGAGGTTTTTATGTTTGGAGAGATAGTTACAATAGGGCAAAAGTTTGGAATTCTAGTGAAAAAGTAATTGAAGTTAAGTTAGAGTGTAATCAATATGAGATGCTTAATTTTACTTCTCAAAATTGGAATAGTGAACTAGATATATTAAAATTATATTTAAAATATTTTAAACCAAAACAGATATATTTTGGAGAATTTATAGATTTTTTAATATATGAATTAAAAGTAGATATAAAACTTGTAACAATAATGGATTTAAAAAATAGAATGACAAAAATACATATACAAGACCCTTTAAATCAAAGGAATAAAACAATCTTCTCTTATGGTGATATACAGTTGTGCATAAAACACAAAGATGTAATATCTCATATAAAGGTAGAGAATGAAAGTTAAAAAATTTTTAGATAATTTAGATGAAACTATTTTAGAAAAAATAGATAAATTAAGTGAAGAGCTTAATAATAAAAGAGATTTTTCTCGTTATTATGATTTTGAAGATATTGTTTATGGTTTTTCTATGGATTCGATTAAATTTAATATTAAACCAATTATTAAAAAATTACCGAGTTATTTTACTAAGGAAAGCAAAATATGAAAACAGTATTATTTTATAGTTTTAAAGGTGGAGTTGGCAGAACTCAATCTTTGTTAAATATAGCAAAATATTTATCTAAAGAGAAAAATAAAAAAATTGCAATAGTTGATTTTGATATTTATGCACCAGGACTTAGTTATCTTTCTGATAAAATGAAACAAGATGAAAATAAAGAGTATTTTTTAAAATATTTAGTAGATTTATTTAAAGAAAATGAAAAGAAAGATATTTTAGTAAAACAAATAGCTGAAAATCTTACTTTGATACCTGCTTATGATATGCAAAATATTATACCATATCATAATTTACTGACTGATTTATCACAATTTTTATATAGTATCAAGCACTCTTCAAGTATTGAAACTGATAGCTTATCAACTGTGGCAGATAATATATTTAATGTTATAAAAGAGGATATATCAAAAACTGCTTATTATGATTATATATTTTTTGATGCAAGAACAGGTATTACAGAAGTAAGTGATATACTTTTTTCTAAAGATGTAGATTTTAAAGTTATAATATCTTCATATAATAATCAAAATATATCTGGCACTAATGAAATATTAAAAATATTACCAAAAAGTAAAATACAAAAACATAAAATTTTACGAGTTTTATCACCTAAGCCAAATATTTCCAGCGATAAATTAAAAGGTATAAAAGCAAAAGCAGATTTAGAAGATAATGTGGAGTTAAAAAATATATTTTATTGGTTAGGAACAATGGAAATACCTTATGAAGAGGAAATTGTTTTTAATGATAGAAATGCTTGGGATATATTAAAAGATGATAATTTATATAAACAAAGTATTAAAGATATTGCAAATAATATTGATAATGAGTTAAGTGATAAAAGTATTAAATTAGATGAATTATAAATATTTTCTTGATTCTTTATTTGATATAAAAAATATTAGTTATGACTTTCCATTAACAAAAAGTCAAAAGAATCTATTTAAATTAAAGAATTATGATAATGAAATTATAAATAATTTAGCTTTTTCTCCAATAAAAAAAGAGGAAAAAATAAAAATTTTAAATTTAATGAGAAGTAAAAAGGTTAATATTATTCATTTAACTAAGATTATAGAGGAAAAATATAATTATTTTTTTAATTTATATTCTAATAAAGAGATACTTTTAGAAAACTATATGAATTATTTTTATGAATGGATGGAAATATCTACAAATAATAATATAGATAGGATAGTTATTGAGAATATTCAAAAAAATATTAGGACTAATAATTCTCTATTCTGGTTTTATTTAATTAAAAAAATATATACCTCTGAATTTTATCAAGAAAGTTACAATTTAATACAATATAAAAAATATTTTTTTAATGAAAATAATGAACTATATGAAACGATAACTTTATATGAGCTTATCTCAATTAGAGAATCAAAAGATTACCTTAATAATCCAAAATGGTTAAATGAATTATGCTTATTCGCAAAAAAATTACATAATTTTGAAGTATTAAAAATTACAACACTATTAGAATGTAATCTATTAAATCATCAAAAAGAATTCTTTATAGATAACTTGAACAAATACCAATCACTAATTTCTAGTTGGAGAATTATAGATATTTTAAATATTTATGAATTAGCTATATATATGGAATCTGATGAAATTATATTAAAAATAAAAAAAATATTGATATTAAAAGATATTAAAGAATATATAGACCTATATGAATATGAAATTTATCAATTTTTAAATGATGTATATAATGATAAAAATATAGATATTATTTATTATCAAAGAAAATTAAAAACTTTTAATTTCAAACACTATTTTTGGTATAGAGGAGACAAATGTATAAAAATGAATTAAAAAATATGCTTTCGCAAAACAAAATCCCAAAGTCGTTTTTATTTTATGGTGAGTGTGATTATCAGAGTGATTTTTATCTAAAGCAGATATTAAATTTGATTGGTCAAAGTGACAAATTATCTTTTTATTTTGATGAATTCAATTATGAAAGTGCTTTGACTCATATTTCGCAGGGGTCGTTGTTTGGTGAAATAAATGTGTTGATTGTTAAATATCAGCAGAAAATCCCCTCACCGCAGTTGAAAAAGTTGATAGGTGTAGCAAATAATGCCCAAAATAGTTATTTTTTCTTGCAGTTTTCTGGAGAGACTACCAAAGCTAGAGATATGCAAAAAAGTTTTTCAAAAAAGTTAAATAGTGATTTTGTGAGATTTTTTAAACCCAAAATCTATGAAGCTTGTAATTATATTGGGGCAGAAGCTAGAAAACTGGGTGTAAAGATAGATAATTATGCAATGGAGCATCTTTTTATGAGTTCTAATCAAGATTTATCAATGGCGGTCAATGAGCTTGAAAAATTGTCAATTTTGAATGAACCAATAACATATCAGCAGATAAACAAATTTTCGTGCGGGGACGGAGAGCTAGGGCTTGAGGATTTTATTCGTTTAATTTTGAAAAAGCAGGATATTAAGGTGCGGTTGCCTAATATTTTGGAACTTTATGATGAAGTAAAAATTATAAATGGAATTGAAAATTATGTGGTGACTCTTTTTATGTTTTATGCTTATATGAAAACTCATGGACAGTTTAATTCAACGGCGATTTTGGGGTATAATTTGCCTCCACAGATTGCACAAAGTAGGGCGAGTGAATCGGGGCGATTAAATGAGAATCAATATCAACAAATTCTTGAATATCTTTTGTCTTGCGAACTTAAGCTAAAAAGTTCAACAACTTTAAACAAAAGTGCATATCTTTTGCATAGTTTAATAAAACTTCAAACTTTTTTATAGTAGAATGCGAGGCTTATTACCTTGCTCTTAAAATTATATTAAATTTAATATAGAGATTAAGGGATACAAACCAAAAGGAGAACATAGTGAGACATTATGAATTTTTATTCATCTTAAAGGCTACTCTCAATGAAGAAGAGATTAAGGCTAAAGTTGAGTTGATAAATGCGACGATTACCAAAAATGGTGGTGAGATTGCGAAAGTTGATGAGTTGGGCATAAAGAGTTTGGCTTATGAGATTGAGAAGAATAAAAGAGGATACTATACTGTAAGTTATTTCAAAGCTCCTCCTACTTCGATTAAAGAGATAGAGAGAATTGCACGGCTAAATGAAGATTTGCTTAGATTTTTGACAGTTAAATATGATAGCAAAAAAGAGGTAACAGAGTGGAATAGAATCACAAAACCTATTAAAGCTCCAGTTATAGAGGCAAAAGTGGAAGCTGAACCTGTAGCTACTGAGGTTGCGGTTGAAGCAAAAGAAGAGGTTAAAGAATAAGCTATGTTTAATAAAGTGATTATGGTTGGAAATTTAGTGAGAGACATAGAGATTCGGTATCTTCAAACTGGAACGGCGGTTGCAAGTAGTGCGATTGCGGTTAATAAAAAGTTTAAGACAGCTTCTGGTGAAATGCGAGATGATACTTGTTTTATAGATGTGACATTTTGGGGACGGACGGCGGAGGTTGTAAATCAATATTTGCGAAAAGGTTCTAAATTGTTAATTGAAGGTGAATTAAAACAGGATAAATGGCAAGACCAAAATGGACAAAATCGAAGTAAGCATAGTGTTACTGTTTCAAATATTCAAATGCTAGATTCAAAACGAGATGATAATTCACAAGGAAATAACTCTAATAGCGGTGGCAATAATAGCTACAATAATAACAGTTATCAGAATAATCAAAATAGTTCAAATCAGAATCAAAACAATTCAAATCAGAATAGTTCAAACCAGAATCAAAATTCATACTCAAATCAAAGTAAAAGTGCAAACTATTATCAAGATAACCAATCAACGAATAATCAAGCTAGTCAAAACAAACCAAGCGAAAACTATAATAATGTCCAAACACCTGTGAAAGATATTGATATAGATGAAGCAAAAATGCCATTTTAGGAGAATAAAAAATGATCAAAAGAAGAAAATATACAAAAAAATATTGTAGATATTGTGAGTCAAAAGTTGATGTTATAGATTACAAAGATGTAAAAGCTCTTAAACATTCACTCTCAGAGAGATACAAAATTATGCCACGAAGATTAACTGGAAACTGCAAAAGACATCAAGATATGGCAACCGCAGCTATCAAAAAATCAAGACACGCTGCATTTATTCCGTATGTTGTAGATACAAAAAAAGTATCAGATACTCCATATCAAAGATTTTAATCTAAAAAGATAAATTTGGTGCGATTTTTTCGCACCACTACCTCAAAATATTTCCCAAATTAGGAAACTATATGCTCTACACTCTCTATTCAATTTTCAATATACATATTTTGCAATATATCACTGTCCGAAGTGGTGTTTCATTTTTTATTGCATTCATCTTAACACTATTTATTATGCCAATTTTTATCAAATGGGCAATTGCAAAAAATGCAAAACAACCAATCTACTCATTAGCCCCCAAAAGTCACCAAAAAAAATCATCAATTCCCACAATGGGCGGAGTTGTGTTTTTATTCTCAGCGGTCGTTGCCACATTAATCAGTGCAAAATTAAACAATATCTACATAATTTTGGGACTTTTAACCATTGTTTTATTTGGATTTATCGGGATGAAAGATGACCTATCTAAAATCATCGGCAAGAGTAATGAAGCTGGACTAAGTGCTAAACAAAAATTTTTACTACAAGTTATCGCCTCTTTTCTCGTCGCCACAACTATCTATTTTTTCACAAACACAAATAGTGAAATCTTTGTCCCCCTCTATAAACACCCACTCTTTGATGCAAATCTACTCATAATCCCATTTTGGATGTTGGTTTTCATCGCAACAAGCAATGCTGTCAACCTAACTGACGGACTCGATGGTTTAGCCACCGTCCCCTCCGCACTTGCCATCGGTACTCTAGGAATTTTCGTATATGTCAGTGGTCATGCAGTCTTGAGCAAATATCTACTCCTACCCTCCATCGGCGGAGTTGGCGAAATTGCAGTTATGGCATCAGCGATGATTGGGGCATTACTCGGATTTTTATGGTACAACTGCCACCCAGCAGAGATATTTATGGGCGATAGCGGTAGCCTAACTTTAGGGGCTTTCATCTCCTATATGGCGATTATCTCCAAAAATGAACTGCTACTTTTTTTCGTCGGATTCGTTTTTGCCCTCGAAGCAGTCTCCGTTATTTTACAAGTTGGCAGTTACAAAGCCCGAAAAAAACGAATCTTCCACATGGCTCCCATCCACCACCATTTCGAGATAAAAGGCTGGGCTGAAAATAAAATAATTGTACGATTTTGGATGATAGCTTTGATTTTTAACCTCATAGCCCTAATTACCCTAAAGATTAGATAATGAAAAAAATTGATAAATTGGCTTTAAGTCCCCTCACCGCTGAATTTCCATTGAGTTTATTTGGCTACTCACTCACCACTAGAGCGATTAGTAAAAAATTTAAAAATTGTAAATTTTTTGATGATAAATTTATAAAAAAGAGTAGAGATAAAGATGGTAATTTATTATTACCTCCAAAAAAATTTAGCTCAAAAAAAAGTAGGCTAGAGGTGGTCACACCGGGGATTCCTCCCACTCATAAATTAGTAAAAAAAGCTAAAAATTTGATAAGTGATTATGACCTTTTTAGCTCTATTATGCCATATTCAATCTGGATTAGTGGCACAAATGGCAAAACCACCACAACACAGATGCTTTACCATCTGCTCAAAAAAAAATCAGCAGTGATGGGTGGAAATATTGGAATTCCCGTAGCTTCACTAAATCCAAAGGCAAAAATTTGGATTTTGGAAACTAGCTCATTTACACTCCATTACACCAAAATTGCAAAACCAAATATCTATATTTTATTGCCAATTAAACCTGACCATCTAAGTTGGCACGGAGATTTTGAATCTTATGAAAAGGCAAAACTCAAACCTCTTAAAAAAATGAGTGAGGGGCAAATAGCAATTTTACCAAAAAAATATGAAAATATTAAAACATCTGCTTTCAAGATAATTTATGAAAATAGTGAAGATTTGGCTAAATATTTTGAGATTGATATAAAAAAAATCAATTTAAAAGAGCCATTTTTATTAGATGGACTTTTGGCATTAGCCGTTGGTAAAATTTTGTTTGACAAAGTAAATTATAAAAAAATAAACTCTTTCAAGATAGATTCTCATAAAATTGAGGAGTTTAAAGATGCTAAAAAGCGAATTTGGGTTGATGATTCAAAAGCCACAAATTTAGATGCCACCATCGAGGCGGTTAAAAGGTATGAGGATAAAAAAATTTATCTGATTTTGGGTGGAGACGATAAAGGTGTGGATTTAAGCCCACTTTTTGAAAATCTAAAAAATTATGATGTAGAGATATTTTGCATAGGTAGAAATAGTGAAAAATTACTTGAATTATCTAAAAAAATTGATAAAACAAATTTCCATTGCCAAACCTTGGAAAAAGCAGTGATAGAAATAGACAAAAAACTAGATAAAAAATCCGTTGCCCTACTCTCTCCTTCCGCCGCTAGTTTTGACCAATTCAAATCCTATAAGGATAGAGGGGAAAAGTTTAAAGAATTTGTAAATTTACTAAAAGGATAGATTATGAAAAAGATGTTATTGATGGTTTTCTTTTTGGCTTTATCGCTAAATGCAGTAGAAAAATCAAACTCGTTTGAGGTTAAAAAAGCAGATATGGTTGCAGAGTTAGAGGCAAAATTGAATTGTGTCAAAAAAACAAAAAGTTATGAGGATTTGACAGAGTGTCGAAAACAAACACGAAAAAGATATAAAGCAAAAGAGATTAAAAGGTTAGAGAAGAGAATTATTAAATTAAAAAGTGAACTGTGATTTTAAAAAGGGTAAAAATGTATCAAAAAGTTAAAAAAATTGTAGAAGACAATAGATTTCAAAATTTCATCATCGCATTAATTTTGCTAAATGGAATCACTATGGGCTTTGAAACCTCCGCTGTCTTGGCAGAAAAATATCATAGCTTTTTTGAAATATTTAACACCATCGTTATCACCATCTTCACTATTGAGATAATTATGAGAATTTATGTTTATAAAAAATCATTTTTCACCGATATGTGGAGTATATTTGATTTTATCATCGTGATGCTCTCCCTAATTCCTACAAGTGGTGGCTTTGAAATTTTCAGAATCCTACGAGTTTTAAGATTATTTAGATTGATGACTGTTGTGCCACAAATGAAAAAAATCATCACTGCCCTAGTCAATATTATCCCTGGAATTGCATCGATTGCGGGGCTTATGACCCTATTTTTCTATATCTTTTCTATTATGGCAAACCAACTTTTTGCCAAAGATTTTCCACAATGGTTTGGCACTTTAGGCGATTCTTTTTACACCCTTTTTCAAATTATGACCCTTGAATCATGGTCGATGGGAATCGTGAGACCGATTATGGAGGTTTATCCCTACTCGTGGGCATTTTTTGTACCATTTATTTTTTTAGTAACTTTCATTATGATAAACTTGATAATCGCTATCGTCGTGGATGCTATGAATGAGATAAATGAAAAAGAGGAGGAGCATATTATAGAAAAAATTGAGGATAATGAAAATCATCTATTGGCTGAAGTTCAAAAATTACAAAATGATATGAAAGAGTTGAAAGAGCTTATAATCTCCTCCAAAACATCCTAATCTGGGGATTTTAGTCCCCAAAACCAATACCCTATCAAATTTTCTTAATTGATAGGGGTGCATTGCCCAACACTAAGCTTTTGTGAGAGTCTTTTTTTGAAATTGGGTGAGGTAAATATATAAAGCGATACTTCCACTCATTAAGATGATTGACATAAAATGTCCCATACTCATCCAATCGCAACAGACATATCCTATGTGAAAGTCGGGTTGTCGCCAAAACTCTGCGATGAATCTCATTAGCCCATATAAAAAGCCATACATTACGATAAGTTCGCCGTCAAATCGTTTTTTGGTTCGGTAAAGATAGATGATGACAAATACCACGATGCCCTCCAAAAATGCTTCGTAGAGTTGAGATGGGTGTCGTAAAATGCCATCAACATAGATTCCGATGGATAGTGTGGTTTTCTCACCGATGAGTTCTTGGTTTAAAAAATTTCCGATTCTGCCAAATACATATCCTGCTGGAACTGCCACCGCTGCTAAATCTAATAGAAAAAATTGGTTAATTTTGTGTCGTTTTGCAAAAATAAAGTTTGCAATCACAAATCCGATTAATGCTCCGTGATAACTCATTCCTCGAATTCCCACAAATTCTCCGTTCATAAATGGGTTAAACATTTGCCACGGATGGGTGAGGTAGTAGGTTGTGTGTGAATCGTAGAAGATAATATAACCGATTCTCGCCCCCAAAATCACCCCAACTTCAACCCAAATAAAATAGTTATCCAGCATATCTTTACTGATTGGGAGATTGTCTTTTTTGACTATCCAACTTGCAATAAACAGTGCCGTAAGCAAAGCTAAGACATACATAATTCCATACCAATGTAGATTAAATCCAAAAATATTCACCGCCACGGGGTCAAAATTACTATAAATATCGTTCCACCAACTCATTTTTTCTCACTTTAAAATTTTTTGGCAATTATACCCTAATATTTATTTAAAAATTGCTATAATAAAATTTTTTAAAGGACAAAAGTGAAAATAACTATATTATTTGATTTAGACGGCACACTCATCGACTCGACTGAAGCGATTTTGGAGAGTTTTGCACAGGCTTATAAAACATTAAATACCACTCCTGCTAAAGAGGAGCAAATTATAAAACTCATAGGCTATCCATTGGATGTGATGTTTCGAGATTTAGGGGTGCAGGAGAGTTTGGTTTGGGATTTTGTGAATGCCTATAAATTTCACTACCGAAAAATTTCAAAACAAAAAACCACCCTTTTACCAAATGCCAAAGAAGCAATTCTAAAAGCACACTCTTATGCGACCTTGGGAATCGTGACCACCAAAACCGCCAGATACTCAAAAGAGCTACTTGAACACTTAGGACTTATGAAATATTTTGAAATTTTAATAGGTAGAGAAGATGTGCAAAACCCAAAACCCCACCAAGAACCAATCTTAAAAGCATTGGAAAAATTGGGTTCAAAAGCCAAGGATTCGTGGATGATAGGGGACACCTGCCTTGATATAGACTCCGCCAAAAATGCCAATGTCAAAAGTGTGGCTCTCAGATGTGGCTATGGAAGTGAAGAGCAATTAAAAAAATGTGCTGAAATTATCACAAACGATTCATTGGAAGCGGTGGAATTTATATTATGTTTTTAGCCCCAAACAGCTACCATATAGAGGAGATAAAAGCTTATTTTAAGCCATAATTTAATATATTGTGGAAAATTTAAGGAGCTAATTTGAAAATTAAAAATAGTTGTGAAAATATAAAAAATATTAATGCCGATTGTGAAATTATTATAACTGATAATGTAAGTAAAAAAGATAAAAGAGATTTAAAACTTTTGAATTTTGATGGGGGAAGTGAAGAGATTGCATTTTTGCCACATCTAAATAAAATCTATGTTGGGGTTGATGAAAAAAGTGCAAATGAAGTGCGGATTGCTACGGCGATTGCGATAAAAAAAGTTAAACAAATCGGCTATAAAAGTGTGAAGATAGAGTGTGAAAATGAGGAGCATTTAGGAGCGATGGCGGAGGGGCTGAAATTTGGGATTTATGAGTTTGATAAATATAAAAGCACAAAATCAAAACTTAAAATTAAAGAGGTTATAATCTCGACAAAATCAAAAAAAGCCTCTAATGTATTAGAGGAAGCGGTGATTATTTCAAGTGCGGTAAATTTTGCGAAAGATATTGTAAATTCAATTCCACAAGATATTAATCCTCAAACTTTGGCTGAGATTGCAGAAAAAGAGGCTAAGGGGTTGGTAGATACGACTTGTGAAGTTTATGATGAGAAATATTTACAAAATGAGGGGATGAATGCTTTTTATGCAGTTGGACGAGCTAGTGTGAATCAACCACGACTTATTCATTTGACCTATAAACCAAAAAATGCAACCAAAAAATTGGTACTTGTTGGAAAAGGTTTGACCTATGATAGTGGAGGACTTAGCCTAAAACCTAGCGATTCTATGGTGACGATGAAGCTTGATAAAAGTGGTGGAGTTGCGGTTTTGGCAATTATAAAAGCGATTGCAAAACTGAAGTTACCTATTGAGGTTCACTCAATTATAGGGGCTGCTGAAAATATGGTGGCTGGAAACTCTTTTAAGCCTGATGATGTTTTGGTTGCCAAAAATGGAACAACGATTGAGGTACGAAATACTGATGCTGAGGGGCGATTGGTTTTGGCTGATTGTTTGTGTTATGCTCAAGATTTAAAGCCTGATGTTTTGATAGATATAGCAACTTTGACGGGAGCTTGTGTGGTGGCTTTGGGTGAATATACATTTGGTGTGATGGGCAATAGCTCAAGATTAAAACACTCGATGGTACTTACAGCAAATCGATGTGGAGAGCTTTCATCAAGTTTGCCATTTAATAATTTTTTGAAAAAACATATAGATAGTGATATTGCGGATGTTTGTAATATTGGCAAAAGTAGATATGGTGGAGCGATAACGGCTGGAATGTTTTTGGATAGATTTATCAAAAAAGAAAATAAAGACAAATGGTTGCATTTGGATATTGCAGGTCCCGCTTATCAAGAGAGCGAATGGGGATATAATCAAATCGGAGCGACGGGAGCAAGTGTCAAAAGTATAATTGAATTTGCAAAAAAGATGATATAAAAATAGGATTGGATAAAAAATGAGTTTAACTGAAGAGATTAGAGATAATGCCAAAAAAGTTCACACGACAGCGATGAAAATGTCGATAAGTGAAATTATCAGTATGTACAGAGAAAAAGAGATTGTAATTCAGCCAGAATTTCAAAAACTTTTTCGATGGGAAAAAGAGCAAAAATCTAGTTTTATAGAATCCATTTTAATAGGAATACCAATACCATCTATTTTTGTTCAACAAATGGAGGATGGAAGATGGGAAATAATTGATGGATTACAAAGAATATTTACAATTTTAGAGTTTGTAGGAATTTTACTTGATGAGCATAAAAATTCCTACCCTCGATTAGAATTAGTAGGTACAAAATTTTTACCGAGTTTAAAAAATATTACTTATGAAAGTTTTGAAGATAATCAAAATCAAAAAAATTCAAAAAAATTTTTTGATTTTGAAACAAAATTAATTTTTAAAAGAACACCTCTTTATATACAAGTAATTAAAAGAGATAGTGATAAATCCACAAAATATGAGTTATTTGATAGATTAAATTCTAGTGGTTCGCCTCTTGCAAATCAAGAGATTAGAAATGCTATTTTTCTGATTGAAAAACCTGAGGCTATTAAGTTTATTAAAAGATTGGCCAAAAATGAAAATTTTATGAATATAATACAATTATCAGAAAAGCAAAAAAACGAAGCTTATGATGAAGAACTTATCGTAAAATTTTTTGCTTATATAGAAATTCCTAGAAAAATATCTAGTTACAACTTATCTGTAAAAGAGTTTCTTGATGGATATATAAGAGATGATTTAAATATTAATGATATTGGAAAATTAGAAAATAATTTTAATACATTTTTCAATTTTTTAAATAAAAATTTTGATTTTAAAGTTTTTAGAAGAATTAATAGAAAAGGATTTTTAGGAAGTTTTAAAATTTCAAAATTTGAAGCATTAATTATTGGACTTTTCCCATATTTAGACAAACTAGAAAATAATACAAATTTGATTAAAGAAAAGATAGATAAGATAGAAAACGAACAATGGTTTATTGAATCTTCAAAACAAGGTTCTAAAGTAAAAAATAGAATAGATAACTTTTTAAAAAATGCTCCACAATATTTTAATGTTCGATAAGGCAATAGAAAACCTAGAAGACAGCTTAAATAAAGATTTATCTTGGCGAAAAAAGGAGTTAGCAAATTTAAGAAATGAACTTGATTCTAAATTTAAATCTAATCAAGAATTTAGTTTTTTGGTTAGGGGCTTTATAGCATTAATTTATGCCCATTGGGAAGGTAGTGTAAAATCACAATTAACAAGTTATATAAAATTTTTAAATAAATTATTAAAAGATGAATATTTAAATATAAACAATTATGATGAAAAAATTTTAGACCTTCTTTTTTACCCTACTATTAAAATTTTTACACAAAATAGTGCAGAAAAGAGATTGAAAGGGATAGATAATTTTAAAAAATTGTATTTTAATAAAGAAATAATGGAAATAGATTCAAATGAAGTTATAAATACAAAATCAAATTTAAGTTTAGAAATATTGCAAAATCTTTTAAATAAATTTGATATAGAATCTATTGACAATATAGAAAAAAAATTTATAGAAAAACTTTTAAATGATAGAAATGCGATAGCTCATGGTGAAAAAAGATACTCTAATGCAACTAAAAATTTAAAAGAGCAAATAGATAATAGTTCAGAAAAAGTTGAAATGTTAATAACAGAAATTAAGTGCAATATTTTGAAAAAAGCATTTAAATATAAAAAATAAGGAAAAAAATGGGACTAAGTGTCGGATTGGTAGGATTACCAAATGTGGGAAAATCAACAACTTTTAATGCTTTAACAAAAGCACAAAATGCGGAGAGTGCAAATTATCCATTTTGCACGATTGAGCCAAACAAGGCGATTGTACCTGTACCAGATGAGAGATTAGGAGAGTTAGCAAAGATTGTAAATCCAAAAAAGATTCAACATTCAACTATCGATTTTGTGGATATTGCAGGATTGGTCAAGGGTGCGAGTAAAGGTGAGGGGCTTGGAAACAAATTTCTCTCAAATATCCGTGAGTGCGAAATAATTTTGCATATTGTGAGATGTTTTGATAATGAAGATATTGTTCATACCGAGGGGAGCATCGACCCACTTCGTGATATTGAAATCATTGAGGGTGAGCTGATTTTTGCTGATATTGAGCAGTTAGATAAAAAAATTGATAGGCTGACTCGACAAGCAAAATTGGATAAAAAAGCACGACCAACTTTGGAATTAGCTAAAGAGTTAAAAGCCCATCTTGACGATATTCAGCCAGTTAGTACATTTCCCAAAAAAGATGATGAAAATTTTATCGCTTTAGATAATGAACTTCGATTTTTATCAAAAAAAGAGATTATCTATGGGGCAAATGTTGATGAAGATACTTTAGAAGAGGATAATAATTATGTTGAACTTCTAAAAACTCATGCGGATGAGGTTGGGGCGGATGTGATTAAGCTTTGTGCCAAAATTGAGGAGGAGCTTATAGGTTTAGATGAGGAGGAGACACAAGAGTTTATGGATGATTTGGGAGTTACGGAATCTGGGCTTGAGAAAATCATCAAAACTGCATTTGCGAAATTGGGTCTCATAAGTTACTTCACCGCTGGAGTTATGGAGGTTCGGGCATGGACGATTCATAAAGGTTGGTTAGCCCCCAAATCGGCATCGGTAATCCACAACGATTTTGAAAAAGGTTTTATCCGAGCAGAAGTTATAGGTTATGAAGATTTTGTGACCTATAAAGGTGACCAAGGCTCAAAAGAGGCAGGGAAAATGCGACTTGAGGGCAAGGAGTATGAAGTCCGAGATGGCGATGTAATGCATTTTAGATTTAATGTTTAATTTTTTTTAAAAACAAAATTTGATATGCTATTCATACAGCGTAATAAGGCACTTTATGTAACTAAGTCATATTTACTTTTGGTAGTTGAGGTGTCGTGGCTAAACTTTACTTGATTTTTAGCCAAAATTTACTATAATTTCAAATTATAATTTTACAAGGTGTTAAATGAGAGTTAAAAAATTTTTCCTATTTGGTTTTGTTGTTTCGTTTTTGAGTTTGAGTCTATTTATTAGTGAAAGTTTTGCTAAGGATAATAAGACAAAAGATATATTTAGATTTGATTCGCTGATTAAATTTACAAAAGTTATCGGTGTTGTGGAAAATCAATATGTGGATGAGTTGAAGTTTGATGAGATTGTGGATAAGGCGATTAGTGGTTTAGTTCAAAATCTCGATGCTCATTCATCGTATATGTTTGCTGATGAGCTTAAAGATATGCGAGTTAAAACTGAGGGTGAGTTTGGTGGGCTTGGAATCACGGTGGGAATTAGAGATGGTGCAATTACCGTTATTGCTCCCATTGAGGGAACTCCTGCGGACAAGGCTGGAATGAAATCTAAAGATATTATTGTTAAAATTGATGATAAAACGACTCTTGATATGAAACTTGATGAAGCTGTTAAGTTGATGAGAGGTAAGCCACAAACCCCAATTGAGCTTACGGTTGTGCGAGAGGGCGAGAGTAAGCCAGTGAAGATTAAAATCATTAGAGATATAATCCAAATTGATTCAGTATATAGCAAAAATTTTGAAGACCACAACTCAACTTTATATATCAGAGTTACTTCATTTGACCGAAAAGTGACTAACGATGTAAAAGCTGCGATAAAAAAGAAAAAAAATCTAAAGGGTATTATTTTAGATTTACGAAATAATCCTGGTGGGCTTTTAAATCAAGCTGTTGGACTTAGTAATATTTTCATAAGCAAGGGTGTAATTGTTTCTCAAAAGGGTAGAGACAAAAAAGATTCTAGAAATTACAAAGCAAAATCACCTAAGACTATCAAAGTTCCATTGGTCGTTTTGGTAAATGGCGGAAGTGCCAGTGCTAGTGAAATTGTAGCTGGGGCATTGCAAGATAAAAAACGAGCAATCATTGTCGGTGAGAAAACTTTTGGAAAAGGTAGTGTTCAAAGCATTATTCCTGTGAGCGATGAAGAGGCTATCCGTCTTACAATCGCTAGATACTATTTGCCAAGTGGTAGGACAATTCAAGCAAAAGGTGTAACTCCTGATATAAAAGTTTGTGCTTGTGCATTGCCAAAAAGCAAAGATGATTTTAGAATCAAAGAGAGTGATTTGAAACGACATTTGAAAAGTGAGCTAAAAAAAGTTGATGAGAAGCTAGATGTCAATAAAGAGGAGGAGATAGACGAGGAGGAGACAAATAAGAAAAAAGATATTACTCTAAAAGTCATCTCTGAAGATATGCAGTTAAAAAGTGCATTGGATATTTTGAAAGTTTTGCAATTAAAAACTAAAAAATAAATTATTCATAGGGTGCGATTTTTTCGCACCAAATTAATAAATTTTAATTATAGATAAGGAAAAATTAAATAGATGGAAAAAAGAGAACTTCTATATGAGGGAAAAGCAAAAAGACTTTATCATTGCGATGATGAAAATTTGCTAATTTCTGAATTTAAAGATGATTTGACCGCTTTTAATGGTGAAAAAAAATCAAGCGAAAGTGGAAAGGGTGCATTAAATAATAAAATTTCAACAGAACTATTTAAACTTTTAGAGGCAAATGGTATCGCTACCCATTTT
The DNA here is from genome assembly GCA_029932985.1 of Campylobacterales bacterium. GTDB lineage: Bacteria > Campylobacterota > Campylobacteria > Campylobacterales > JAOZPA01 > JAOZPA01. Next base: position 9,728 of record JAOZPA010000003.1, on the reverse strand, counting down.
GTAAAGATGCTTGATGCTAATAATATGTTGCATAAAAAAACTGATGTGATTTTGATAGAGGTAATTGTGCGAAATGTGGCGACAGGAAGTTTAACTAGAAATTTGGGAATTAAAGATGGTACGGTTTTGCCTTTTACTTTAGTGGAATTTGATTACAAAGATGACGATTTAGGCGACCCGAAATTAAATGACCAACATTGTCTAATTTTAGGCTTGGTAAAATATCAAGATGAGTTAGATAAACTTAGACGAATGGGTAGAGAGATAAATGATATTTTGAGACCATATTTTGAGGCAAAAGGTCTTAATCTTGTGGATTTCAAGCTGGAATTTGGAAAAGATAAAGATGGAAATATAATTTTGATTGATGAAATTAGTCCCGATAATTGTAGATTTTGGGATATTGAAAGTGGCGAAAAATTAGATAAAGATAGATTTCGTCAAGGTCTTGGAGGCTTAAAAGTAGCTTATCAAGAGGTATTAAATAGAATTTTGGAGAAAAAATAGTGAAAATCATAGTAAATATTCAGCTAAAAAATGGTGTTTTAGACCCTCAAGGAAAAGCAGTTCACCACGCTTTGAGTTCTTTGCATTTTGATGAAGTGAGTGATGTTCGAGTTGGAAAACAGATAATTTTAGAGATAGATGAAGATGATAAAGACAAAGCAAAACAAAAAGCTATTAAAATGTGTGAAGAACTTTTGGCAAATACGGTAATCGAAGATTATTCAATAGAGATTGTGTAGATTCAATTTTTATCAAATAAAAAAAAATGATAGGGTATTATTGCCCAACAATAGGTCAAATTAGCGATAGATAAAATATTTAAAAGAGGAAAAAGTTGAAAAATAAAAGTTTAAAAGTTGCTGTTATAGTATTTCCGGGAACAAATTGTGAATATGATACAAAATATGCATTTGAAAAAATTGGAGCTGATGTTCAGCTGATTTGGCATCAAAAAGAGGAGTTGGTAAAATTTGATTTAGTAGTTCTACCAGGTGGATTTAGTTATGGCGATTATTTGCGAAGTGGAGCAATTTCAAAATTTTCTCCAATTATGAAAAGTGTGATTGATTATGCAAATAGTGGTGGAAATGTGCTGGGAATCTGCAATGGTTTTCAAATTTTGCTTGAGACAAATCTACTTCCTGGAGCAATGAAAAAAAATCAAAATGTACATTTTGTCTCTAAATATCACCATTTAAAAGTGGTAAATAATGATAACTCTTTTTTAAATAAGTTAGAAAAAGATGATATTATAAATATTCCAATAGCCCATGGTGAGGGAAATTACTATCTTGATTCTGAAAATTTACAAAAATTGATTGAAAATGAGCAAATTTTACTAACATATTGTGATAAAAATGGAAAAAATTTAAATCCAAATGGTTCAGTTAATGCGATTGCTGGGATTTGCAATGTAAATAAAAATGTATTTGGTTTAATGCCTCATCCTGAACGGGCGATTGAAGATATTTTGGGAAGCAGTGATGGAAAAGCGATGATAGAGGGTTTTTCTAAAAGTGCTTAGAGCAGTTTTTCTTCTAATTTTGATTCTTGGTTTGTTTTCAACAAATCTTTTTTCAAAATCTTCCTACCTTTCATATACTCAAACTCCAAAAAAAGTTTTTATAGGTGAAGTTTTTGAGGTAAATCTAAAAGTTATTATCACCTTAGATAATTTAACAAATATTCAAACAAAATTCTTAAAATCCAATAATATTAAAATTTTAAACAAGGGTGCTAGATGGAAATTAGATGAGGAAAACACTTACTCCAATCGGTTTTTTTATAAAATTACTGACCATAAATTTAAGTTGCCAGTTATAAAAATAAAATATAATGCAGGAAAAACAAGAAGAGTTTCAGAGGCATTATATCCATTTCCAGTTAAAACTAAAAAATTAAATCCTAATAAAAGTTTTAGTGGTGTATTAGCTAAAAATTTAATAATCTCAAAATATAAAAGCACAAATTTTGATTCTCAACATAATATAGTTGTTTTAAGAATTGAAGCATTAAATTCAAATTTAGAGGATTTTAAACTCTCATTTGTAAGACAAGATGGGATAAATTCAAAAGAGCTTAATCTCCCCGAAACCAAAATCTACTACTATTTAATAATTGATAGAAAAGTAAAAAGTTTTAAATTTAACTATTTTAATTTAACCCACAATAAATTTATAAATTTCACAATCCCAATAGAGCTTTCAAATGATGAAGTTGTCACTCAGATAGAGTTAAATCCAAATAAAAATCGATTTACAATATACAAAACTATCGCCCTCGTATTAATCGCTGTATTATTTTTACTAATTGCAATATTTCGTCGAAGTATTATTTTTACAGTCATCGCCACCATTATTGGGATATATGCACTATATTATCAAAATCCAATTATTAAAGTGACCATTGCAAAAGATACAAAGGTAAGTATTTTGCCAACCAAAAATTCCACAATTTTCTATATCGCTCCCTCAACACAAGAGGTTCAAATATTAAACAAAAGAGAGGATTTGATTAAAATCTTACTCCCAAATGATTCTGTAGGATGGATAAAAAATGAAGATATTATTGAAGATTAAAGCTTTCTGGGTTATATTCCAGTTTGCTTTTACCGTTGCAGTTATCATAATTTTGATGTATTTTTTTAAAAAATTTAATTGGAAAATTAGAAAAATATGGGCAAAAAGCCAAAAGTTTTTAATTGGATACAAAACACAGATTATAGGTGAACCAAACTTAGAAGCAGACATTTTACTTTTAAATCACCAAAGCCCTTTAGATATTGTAGTTTTAGAGGAGCATTACCCACAAAATCTCTCATGGGTCGCCAAAAAAGAGATTGGTCAAATTCCATTTTTTGGCAATATCCTAAAACTTCCTAAAATGATAGAGGTTGATAGGCAAAGCAAACGCTCTTTAATCTCTCTCTTTAAGGACATCAAAGATAGACTCAAAAACAAACGAACAATAGCGATGTTTCCAGAGGGAACGAGAGGGGATGGCACAAAACTTCTCCCTTTTAAAGATGGTTCAAAGCTCATTTGTCAAAAATTAAATCTGAAAATTCAACCAATTATTATAATCAATTCAAATAATATTTTAGATTCAAAAAAAATCCTCTCCTCTTTTGGCACAATCAAAATTATCTATCTCGATTTAATAGATAAAAAAGAGGAAAATTGGTATGAAGAGATGAGAGAAAATATGAAAAAGGTTTTGGAAAGTGAGCTTAACAACCCTTCTAGCAATCGGTAGCGGTGGATTTATGGGAGCAGTCGCTAGAGCTTATATGGTCGGTGTAATAAACCACCATCTCCCCCATAATTACCTCCCTTTTGGCACATTAGGGGTCAATATCATTGGTAGCTTTTTTTTAGGAATGCTATTTTTCATCTTCACACAAATCTCAATCCCCGTACATTTCAAATCATTACTCACCACAGGATTTATGGGTGCTTTCACCACATATTCCACTTTTGCTTTTGAAACTTTTCTACTTCTTGAGGGTGGAAACTACCTTATGGGAGTTTTAAATATTTTACTAAATGTCATTTTAACAATAATTTTTGCATCCATCGGCTACAAATTCCTAAATTTTTTCTAAATTGTAACAAACTTTAAAAGGTTTTTAGGTAAAATAAAAGAAAATTCATAGAAAGTATGCACATGAAATTTCAAGTTAAAAAAACATCTGGTTCTGCTAGAGCTGGAGTTTTGCAAACCACCCATAGCACCATCCAGACTCCCGTTTTTATGCCCGTGGGAACTTCCGCTAGTGTCAAAAGTTTGGATAGTTTTGATTTGATGAACACTCTTGATGCCAAAATTATACTAGGCAACACTTATCATCTCTATCTTCGACCCTCCTCTAAAATTATTAAAACTCTTGGTGGACTTCATAAATTCACAGGTTTTGACCTAAGTTTTCTCACCGATAGTGGGGGTTTTCAAGCTTTTTCGCTAAACTCAAATACAAAAAATAGCGATGAGGGGATTGAGTTCAAAAGTCATATTGATGGCTCAAAACATCTCTTTACCCCTCAAAAAGTTCTGGATATTCAGTATGATTTAGGAAGCGATATTATGATGATTCTCGATGATTTAATCGCACTTCCAGCGACCAAAGAGAGGCTAACAACCTCCATTAATCGTACTACAAAATGGGCAAAAGAATCTTTAATTCACCACATAAATTCCAAAGAAAATGGCATCGGAACTAATCAAAATATTTTTGCAATTATCCAAGGTGGAACAGACAGAGAGTTTAGAAAACTTTCCGTAGAGCAGTTGGTGGGGCTTGAGTATAAAAATCAGAAATTCGATGGATATGCGATTGGGGGACTCTCGGTGGGGGAGGACAAAGAGGATATGTATGATACGGTCGAGTATGTCAAGGAGTTTATGCCAAAAGATAAGCCTCGATATTTGATGGGGGTTGGAACTCCTGAGAATTTGGTGGAAAATGTGGCTCGTGGAGTGGATATGTTTGATTGTGTGATGCCCAGTCGAAATGCTAGAAATGGGACTCTTTTTACCTCCTTTGGCAAAATTAATATTAAGGCGGCGAGATTTAAGTCAAGCCCTGAGCCGATAGATAAGGAGTGTGAATGTTTAACTTGCAAAAATTATTCACGAGGTTATCTCAATCATCTTTATAGGGCTAAAGAGCTTAGTTATTTTAGACTTGCAACTTTGCATAATCTTCACTATTATTTGAATTTAATGAGAGAGATGAGAGGGGCGATTATGTTGGATAGATTTGAGGAGTTTAAAAAAGATTTTTATCATAAAAGGGGAGATGATGGCTGATATTAGAAATAAACTTTTTTTTTATAAGAAAGTATTAAATTATGGTTTTGGTGTTCTTGAGTTGGATTCGTATGGAAATATAAAAGATGCAAATGATAATTTTTTATTTTTGGTTAATCGTTCAATTTTAAATTTTGAAAATAGGAATTTTCTCTCTTTTTTATCAGACACAAATGAGTTTAGAAAAAATAATAATGCACTAAAAAGTGCAATCAATAATAGATTTGAGTTTAAGGGCAAGATTGAGCTGAGAATCGATAAAACTATATTTAATTTTTATGCCGTGGTGATGCCCGAAATCACAGATGCTTCACTGGAGAGGATTTTGGTAATTCTCACAAATATCACAAATCCAAAAAATGTCAAAGAGGAGATTGATAGAAATAAACATATTGATATAAAAACAGGATTTTTCAATCGTGAAAAACTTTTTTCTGATTTAGCAAATATTAGTAAAAAACGGGAATTTACCCTTGTTTTATTCAATCTCGACAATCTACGAGAGATAAATTTAGAGTTTGGATATGATGTTGGGGATATTGTCATCAAAGATTTAGCACAACTTCTTTACGACAAAAGACCCACTAAAAATACAGTAATATACCACTCCTATGCAAATGAGTTTGCAATGCTAGTAACAGTGCATGTCACAAGGTGGGATTTGGCAGAATATTTTAAACGAGTTTCAAAATTTTTAGAAAAACAGAAATTTAAAGTAAAAAATAATATCATCGACCCCAAAATCACTATTGGTTCTGCCCAAGGAAATAAAAAACTTTTCCAAGATGCTGATAGTGCTGTCATCTATGCAAAAAAACACTCCACCCCATACTATCTCTTCAACCCCGAATTTTCCGTAAATAGTAGTGAAGAGGCAAAAATGAAATCCATTATCATCTATGCAATAGATAACGACCTCGTTACACCCTACTATCAACCCATCTTAAATCTCAAATCAAATAAAATAGATGGATATGAAACTTTGATAAGAATCGAAGATAAAGATGGCAATATCTATGTGGCTGATGACTTTTTGGAAGTTGCCCGAAAAGCAAATCTCTACACTCGCTTAATCTACAAAATGTTCACAACTGCCCTATATTATTACAAAAATAAAGATTTTAAATTTGTTATAAATTTCTATAAAGAGGATTTGCTAAACCCACAACTTGCAGATTCACTATTAAGCACAATCGAAAAATATAAAATTGGACATAAAATTATCATTGAAGTAATCAAAGTTGATAAGTTCCAAAACTACTATAATATCGATAAAATCTTGCGAGGATTTAAAGCTTTTGGTTGCGAAGTAGCAATCGAAGATTTAGGTCATAATTACAGTAGATATGAAAAACTAGGAGACCTGAATTTAAATTATTTAAAAATCAGCAAAGAGTTAATCCAAGATATTGACACCCGAAAAGACAAAGAGGAGGTTATCAAAGAGATTATCGCCTACTGCAAAAATGCAAATGTAAAAACTATTGCAGAATGTATAGATAATGTATCGATATTCAATAAAGTTAAAGAGTTGGGTATAGATTTTGCACTAGGTTGCTTCATCTCCCTCCCCCAACGAAGAATTTAATTTTTAACCCTAGTAGGAGATTTTAGACTCCTACCAATAGGGCAAAGTAGATAAATTCTTTGCCAAACAATAATCCAAAAGATTATTTATAGTCGTTAATTGCTTTTTGCAAAATTTCCGTTGCTTCCTCTTTGCCTTTAAAATCTTGAACTTTTACCCATTTATTTGGTTCTAGCATTTTGTATGTTTCAAAGAAATTTTTAATTTTTGCTAGAGTTGCTTTCGGTAAATCTTCATAAGATTTTATCTCATCATATTTTGGTGAAAGTTTTGAGGTTGGAACTGCTAACAGTTTCTCATCAATTCCCGCTTCATCGCTCATCATCAAAACACCGATTAATCGGCAACTAATCACACAACCTGCTTGTAATGGCTCTTCATTTAATACTAAAACATCCGCTGGGTCGCCATCATTTGATAATGTATTTGGCACAAAACCATAATTTGCTGGGTAAAACATCGCTGAGTATAAAAATCTATCAACCACGACCGCACCGCTATCTTTATCTATCTCATATTTTATATTTGAACCGTAAGGTATCTCTATGATTGCATTTATTTTCTCTGGGTTATCCCCAACTTTGATTTTTGTAATATCCATTATTTTCCTTTATTTGTAAAATTTATTTTCTTCTCATTCATATAATTTATGAATCTATTTAACTCTTTTAAAACCTCATCTTTACTCTCTCCAAGCAGTGAAATCTCAACCTCTCGCTTCTCTCCAACCATCGACGGCAAACTCGAAAGCTCTATCGACGGCGGAACTTCATTCATCAAATTAATAAACTCATTCTCGCTACTTTGGGCTAAAAACCCCTCACGGAATTTTGCTTTGTGTTGTGGATAAAAATTATCCAAAGCCTCCACCACCATAGATTGAGCCATCGACGGAAATCCTGGGGTGAAAAAAAACCGATTTTTCATCTGAAATCCAGGAATATTATTTACCACATTTTTCAAAAGGTCCGCATCTTTTGGCAACTCACTCATCTTAATTCTATGAGGATACGCCTCATCGCCAAATTTATCAATTATAATCTTAAAAACTTCATCGTGAATATGTAATTTCCCATCGCCAAATACTTCAGCACTCACCGCCCGAGTAATATCATCAGGAGTCGAGCCAATCCCACCAAAACTAAACATTACACTTTTTTCATCACTTTTAATCAAATTAAAAATATCTTCAATCAACTTAAAATCATCTTTAATAACAAAACTTCCCTTTTGCTCCCATCCTCGCTTTATTAACTCTTTATTCAAAAAATCAAAATGAGAATCCCGTCGCCGACCATTTAAAAGCTCACTACCTATAATCACACTATAAAAATTCATAATCATAATCCCCCTTTCATTGAGACTTCAGCCCCCTCACCGATGGTTTATTTCCGTTTGGGGACTTAAATCCCTGCATCAACCATTTTAATCACCTCATCTTTGATAAATAGAAGATTTTTATAGATATTTTTTAATCCAACTATATCACTACTATCAAAATTTTTGCTAATATAATATTGATATTTATCTTTTCCCAATTTTTCCAGAATTACAAAATTCCAAATCTCTCCAACTAAATAAGCTCCCTTAATATTTTTCCAACTATTAAGCTCAACTGCACTTATAAGTTCGGCTATTAGTTGTGGTCTTGGGAATCCATCTTTTTCTCGTCTTTTAAACTCTTGAATAAAAAAATATGGTTTTTTAGGTCGTCTTAATCCTGTGGAAATTACAAAATCAGTTTTGCCATTAAATATAAATTTATCTGCTTCATAAGTTAATTTATGGTCATAAAAATCTCTAAAATTCTCATTTTTAAAATTAATATCTACAAAAATCGGACTTAGAAATTTCATCTTCAAATCTTCCTCATCATAAATATCTATATAATCACCCTCTTTTTTTAAAAGTTCATCTAAAAAAATACTGATTTTTTCATCTAAAATTATAGAGTTATTAAACCACTTGTCAAATTTTGAATGATTGATTTTTTGCTCAATATCTACTAATTTTTCCAGTTTTGTATCTGTCATCTCACTATAAGGATAACTATCTTTTCCATTTTTAGATTTTTTATTGTCCTTAAATATTTTTTGTAACTTTAAAAAATCTTCATAAGTTATTTTATCTAAATCAGCTATTTTGTTCTCCTTCTTATAAAGCAAATCGCCAAATTTTTGAAAAATTAAAATCTATATTACACTCACCCATCTCAAAATTATAATTTTCATTACTAAAATCATTCTCTTTCACATACCGCCCATTTTGCAATTTATAAACTTTTGCAATCTGTTTTTTAGGATACACAATAATATAATATTTCACACCCTCATTTTGATAAATATCAAATTTAACAGTCTCATCTCGTTTAATCGTCGAAGGTGAAGCTATCTCAAAAATAATTTCAGGTTTTTTCGTCAACTTTTCATCTGGCTCATAACAAATCACAATCGTATCTGGTCTAACAACGGTATCATTATAAATTTCCCAATCTATTGAAAAAGAAGGTTGGCAACTAGAACAATTATCTAATTTTTTACTCAATTGTTTTAATATTTTACCATTAATAATTTGATGTGTAAGAATAGAATAAGAGATGATAGGGTAAATAGAACCATAAATTAATTCCCAATCTCCCTTCCACTTTTGATAATCTTCAGCTGTGTAAAACTCCTCATATTTTCTAGCTAACATAATATATTCCTTCTTTATCTAAATTAGAAAAGTTTTCAGTCCCCTCACCGATGGTTTATTTTCGTTTGGGGATTTAAATCCCTGTATCAACCATTTTAATTACTTCCGCTTTTATGAAAAGTAGATTTTTGTAAATCGCTTTTAACTCATCTATTTTAGAGCTATTAAACTTTTCACTTATAAAATATTGATATTTTTTTTCTCCTAATTTCTCTAAAATTACGAAATTCCAATTAACTCCAATAATATAAGCTCCTTTTATAGTTTTCCAACCATTTAACTCAATTGCAGAGATAAGTTCAGCCAAAAGTTGTGGTCGTGGATTTCCATATTCCTCATTTTGTTTAAACTCTTGGATAAAAAAATAGGGTTTTTCAGATTCTTCCAAACCTTTAGCCACCATAAAATCTGTCTCACCATTCAAAATAAATTTATCTGTTTCATATAAAAGTTTTTCATCATAAAAATCTCTTATCTCATCATTAATAACAAAATCAACCCTATTTAAAATTTGTGAAATAAATTTCATCTTTAAATTTTCCTCTTTGTAAATATCAAGATAAACTTTCTCTTTCTCTAGCAATTTTTCCAAAAAAATCATATCATCTTCCGATAATTTTAAATCATATTC
>JAOZPA010000047.1 GCA_029932985.1 Campylobacterales bacterium | reverse complement strand
AAATTCTCTCTCAAAACTCAAGCTCGAACAATGATAACCTTTGAGAGAAGAGATTATCATTTTAGAGTAGTTTTTTTAAAGAATCTTCAAATTTTTTAAAGCTTGGCATATTAATTTTGTCAATATCAATTCTACCATCTTTTATCATCTCATTAATTTCACTATTAGAAATTTTAAAACTCTCTAGCTCTTTTTTTAGAGAGTTGGGTGAATCATCATTCCCCGAACGATTTTCTAAATTATAGCAATTTTGATAATTTTTCAAAGCACAAATTAACCAAGCTTCCGATTTTGGTTTAGGAATCATAGCCACACCTCTAGCAAAATTTCCAATTTTAAATCCAATATTAATAGCCTCTAATTTTTTTTCCCACATTCCAGATATAGTTGAATTTGTACCATCCGAATCACGAAATAGAATAGCGATAACTTCATCTTCCTTATCTTTTGCTACTTTTTTTGCAATTTTAGTTAAGGCTATGGCATTAGTTATAAAATCTCCTTTACCTTTCATCCCTTTTTTGGTATAGGGAGGCAATCTTTTAGCCAATTTTGTTAATTCAACTTTAGGGATAAAAGTAATCAAAACATCTTTATACTCATAATAGGAAATATCTAATTTTTTGTCAATAATTTTATCAACAATATAATACATACTTCCAGCTACGAATTCATTGTTAAATTGACAAAATAATCCTAAGTCGCTACTGCCCTCACCGCTTAAAACTAAGTGCATTATCTTTTTTCTTTTTGTTGAATATTTTTTATCTCATCAGTAAGTCCAGACAAATCTGTATCAACATAAACACTTCCAACCCCCATCCATTCAAGCTTTTCTTTCATCGACGGAATATCAAAAAATGGGATAGATTTTGTAAATCCCTCTTTGGTTTTATAGATATATTGCACCGAATCTTTAGCCACTTCATCTTCAAGATAATTTAGAATCATAGGGCTATGGGTTGTAATCATAATTTGATGTTTTGAAGCTACCAGATAATCCATCAGAAACTCCACAAGTTCACTATTTATCCCATTTTCAATCTCATCAAAAAGCAAAAAACTCTTTTTTTGAGTTTGAAGTTGAGCCATAATAGCGATAAGTCTAAGCATTCCATCATTTATATATTTAGCTTCATTTGTGATATTTTTGTCCCCAAAACTTTCTATAATCTCCAGTTTTTTTAACCCCTCAGGAGTTGGTTTTATATTAAAACTATCTAAGTTTGGATAATAAATTTTGAGTTGGTTTAGTATCTTTTTTTTCTGCTCATCAGTAAAATCATCCAAAAATGCACTTAAATTCTCTCCACTAAGTCCTAAGCTTCTGCCATCTTTTGAATGTTTTCGCAACTCTTGAGGAGATAGTAAATCTAATGATTGTATATTTTGAAGATAATATTTTAACTCTCTAATAACCTCTGGCAAAAACTTCTCTTTAATACTAGATAAAAAAGAGCCTTGATACTCTTGAATAATATCACCTTCTAGTTTTTTTCCTGTTTCTAAATCTAATATCATATATTCTGAATTTCTTACTTCATATATTCTTTTATTTTGCTTTTCATCTTTAAAATTTATAAGTTCTATATATTCAATAATAGACCCTTGTAATTTAGTATCAAATACAAAACCCCACATATACGGTTGTTTTTTATAAAAAAAACCTACAGCAACAAAAATATCTTTATCTTTTGTGAATTTACACTCTAACTCTTCTTTTTCCCAATCTCTACTTTTTAACCACCCTTTTATATCTCCATTCATCTGCTCTGAGATAAAATCCACGGTATGAAGTATTGTTGATTTTCCAGAACTATTTAATCCAATCAAACAACTAAATTTTTTAAATTCTAAATTAAAATCATTTAAAGATTTAAAATTTTTTATTACAAAATTATGTAATTCTATCATTATTTCTCCTTAATATCTTGTGAGAACTTTTTTTGTAAAAACCGTTCGTGAAAATAGGTAAAAGAGTAAAATAAATACCAAAAATATTGATAAAATTTTTAATTTACCTATTAGATAGCCTAGCACTAAATATCCACCAATTGTATAAAAAATCTTTGGATAAATATTTACCCCATATTCTCGGGAATGCACAAGCCCAATCATAAATGCCAATTGAAATGAGAGCAGAGGAAAAAGAGAGGTGAGCAGATACATAATCAAATCATAAAATCGATTTTTCTCCTTCATCGCCACCGCCCAATATTCAATAATTTGCGAAGTTTTAAAATCCATAATTTTCGTCGGCATATTGATTCTCAAACCATTATAGGTTATCTCCTCCAGCTCATTTTTTGAAAAATTATAAACTTTCCCATCTTGCAGTTTAAACTCCAAATACAAAGGCTCTTTATTTAGCTTTGCCTCTTTTGCAATGATAAAAGTATCTCCTTTTTCCGATTTTTTGAACATCACAATATTTTTATAATCATTTTCCGCCACTTTTTGATTTATATACACCAACCACTCACCATATTTTTGCCCAAATTCGGTAGCTTTAATATTTAATTTTGCCTCAATTTTTTTATGATTTATAAATTTTTTGTACATCTGTTTCGAGATGAGGGGGACTAAAACCAAAGAGTTAATAATTAGAAAAAAAGAGATAATAAGTGAAATTTTAAAAAAGAATTTAGAAAGTTTTTTGGGCGAATAACCCAAAGCAAAAATCACCGTAGTTTCACTCTCTTTGGATAATCGAAAAAGAGTGGTGGTCAGAGCGATAAAATAGGAAAAAGGCATCGTGAAAAGTATAATTCGAGGCACCATAAAGAGGTATAATTGAATAAGTTCAAAAAATGACAATTTAATAATTGCAGTATATCCCACAATTCTTATGAAAAAAATCAACGATAAAATCGAAAATAGAGTTATAAAAAGTGTGGCAAAACTTACTAAAAAATTTCTGAAAATATAACTATTGACTCTATCCATAGATTACTTTTAAAATCATATTTACTTGATTGTCAAAGAGGAATACTAGAAAAGTTGCCATTGCCAAAAATGGGATAAAAGGGATTTGAAAATCTTTCTCTTTAATCATTGCAAAAACTGGAAGTGCTAAAATTGCGGATAAGAATATTGCAAAAGCTCCCAATTTCAGCCCCAAAATTCCACCCATCGTACCTGCAATCATAATATCAGCTTCGCCCAAAGCCTCTTTCCCAATAAAATATGACATATAAAATCTCAAAAGTGTAAATCCCCCAGCGAAAAGCAGGACATTCACCAAATTATTTAGGAAAAAAGAGGTGGCAAAGATGGATAAAGTTAAAGCCAAAAGATTTAGAGAATCGGGAGCGATTTTGTATTTGAAATCTATCATCGACATCGCCAAAAGTAGGCTAAAAACTCCGCCACTCACCAAACCAAAAATCAAATCTCCAGTTTTCAAAAATGAAAATAGAAAAATTATCATCGTAAAAAATTCAATTAGTGGGTATTGAATCGAAATCTTTTCATCACAATAAGCACATTTTCCCTTTAGAAAAAGCCACGAAAAAAGTGGAATATTATGATACCATTTCAAAGCTTCATTACATTTAATACAATGCGAAGCGGGAAAAGCGATATTTTCATATTTTGGAATACGAATAATCACAACATTCAAAAATGAACCTATCGCCAAACCTAACAAAACTACTATTATTATCTCCATAAAGTAACCCTTAATTTTGCACCATTTGGAGTTTAACTCTTCAAATGACGCTTTTAATTTAATATTATATATTTTGCATTATATAAAAAAGTTACTTAGAGAGATATTTTGAACTCTACTTTTTCTTTGTCTTTTTCATCCACTCTTTGAACGGCTGTAAAGAATCTATATAATCTGCAACATCCTCAAACTCTTTATCTGTCAATGGCAAAGTGGGCATCGCATTTGCACTATATCCAAACTCTTTATACAAAGAATAGGGGTCTTTGGCATATTGGGCAATATCTTTTTTGGTTCTAGTGTATGAAACTAGGTTGAAATCTCGCCCCAAACCGCCCCTCATATCTGTGCTGTGGCAAGTGGCACAATTCGCTTGGTGTACCGCTTTTCCAGCTTCTACATCAGCTTGTAAATAAGTTGTTGCTATTAATGCAATTAAAATTCCAAATTTTTTCATTTTTTATCCTTTAGATTTTACTTTTTTTTAAATCGGACTTTTTTTGTCCTATTTAGATTTTGAAGTAATATAGCGAAATAAGATTAAAACAATCTTAAAAACTGATAATTATTATCAAAAAAACCCATATTCCCTCAAATTTCAGTAAGATTTTATTTTAGCCTTTGTATAATTTCAAAAAAATAGGAATTTTATGTTTAGAAAAATTACATCGTTTATTATGCTTTACTCATTTTTTATTATGGTTCTTAGCGGTTTTATGCTTTTCATCTCTCCATTTGGTCGATTGTCTATGATGATTAAGTGGCAATATTTGGGGCTTAGCAAGATGGATTTCCAAGCCCTCCATCTTATTTTTATGTTGGTTTTCACGATTGCGGGGACTGTACACATAATCTACAATATCAAGCCCATCAAGGCATATCTGAAAAATAAGACTAGGAAGATGGTGGTTTTTACCAAGGAGATGGTGATTGCGACTCTAGTAACTCTAGGACTTTTTATTGCAACGATTAACCACATTGAGCCGTTGGAGAGTTTTGTGAAGATGAATAAAAGTTTCAATGATTATTGGATAAAAGAGTTTAAAGAAAAGAGAATGAGAGAGATGAGGGAGATGAGGGAGAATCGATAATAAAAGATTCATTATTTTTAGAAATTACGATACAATAGTCAAAAATAAATTTTAAAAAATTAAAGTGATAGTATGAAAATAAAAAAACTCAAGGTCGAGATTCCGTTTAAGGCAAATTTTTTCTTTATGTTGATGATTCTGATCTTTTTGGCTCAAGCTTATATGCACGACAAAAATATCGTTTATCTTTTTGTGTTTTTTGTACTGGGGATAATTGGGAGTAACTATTTTTGGCTACGGAAAAATCTTTTGGGGTTGGATGTAGAGTATATAAATTTGCAAAATCCATTTGCAAAAGAGGCGAGTTTCATCCATTTAAGGGTCAAAAACCAGACTAAAACGGACAGAATTGATATACATATAGATGATGTAAATTTTAATATTTTGGCATTTGAGGAACGAGAGGTTGAGATTACCCATATTTTCAAGAGTCGCGGGAGGCATAAAATTCCTATCTCAAAACTCTCTTCGGGATTTCCGCTGTATATTTTTGATAATTATTATAGTTGGTTGGATTTCAGAAAAAAGGTGATTATATATCCCCAAAAGCGGGGGCAATCATTGAAGATTTTTTTAGCTCAGAGTAAAAATATTTATGGTGAGCGAGATGATTTCAAGGGGGTTCGTGAATATATTGAGGGTGATTTGATTTCACTTATTGATTGGAACTCTTTAGCAAAAGGAAAACTGTTGACTAAGGAGTTTGAATTTTTGAGCGATAAGCAGGATTTGATTTTTGATTATCAAAATATAAAAGGTGATATTGAAACCAAACTTTCTCAACTTACAAAATGGGTGCTTGAGGCAAAAGCTAGAGAGTTGGAGTTTAAGGTAAAAGTGGGCAAAAAACGATTTTATTCTCAAAAAGATTCAACAAAAAATATTTTAACATTTTTAGCGATGTATGGAGAAAATAATGGTTGATAATTACAATAAAAATTTGCTTTTGGGGATAACAATTTTGCCCCATTTTTTCCATCTGCCTCTTATTATAAATCTATACATTATTATATTTGCTATCTATCTCTATTTTCAAGATAGGTTTAATCAAAGATTTTCGTTGCTTTTCTTCGGCTCAATTGGTCTGTTTTTTGGGCTTTTTGAGTATATTCAATATCTAAGTGCAACTAATCTAATAAAATTTTATATCTATATTGAGATTGTCACGAGTGTTTTAATCTATGCCATAACCTTGCAAATGATTAGCGACATAAATCACCGATTGGTTAAACTTAGCCCAATTTTTCTCATTATTATGGCACTTTTTTACTACAACAATATCTATTTTCTATTTTATACAATTTTTATTTTGTATATTTTTGTACTCTCAGTGATAAATACAAATGCCAGGCTTGACCTTAGAAATTCCGCCAAATACACCACTTCGCTTTTTATCACCGCACTTCCATTTGTGATAATTTTGTTTATCGTATTTCCCCGAATCGCCTACAAAAAAGGAGATTTTGGATTTAAACAAAAAGCTATCATAACCACAGGTTTTGGTGAGGGATTTAATCTAAATGATAGTGGTGAAGAGGTGCTAGAATCAAATCAAATAGCTATGGAGGTGGGATTTAAAACCAAAATGCCATTAGAGGATAAACTATATTTCCGTGGTGTGGTTTTTTACACTTATGACGGCATCCGAAAATGGAAAAAGTCCAAAATCAACCTGAAGTTGCCAGATATTCCCGATTCCAAATTTAGCAAAAAAGAGAACTTGACTAGCTACGATGTCATCATCTATCCACATCTGCAAAAAATTATGTTTTCGCTAGATATTCCTACCACTCTTCCTAAAGATGGTCGAATTAGTGAGGATTTTATCATCAGGCACAAAAATATCATCAAGGAACTCACTAGATATTCGCTCACCTCCACTTTGGATTATCAGATAACATCTCTAGAACCCCGACTTCACAAATTAGCTTTAGAGATACCAAAAAATTTAAATCCAAAAACCAAAGAGTTGGGGCAGAAGATTATGGCTAATTCAAAAAGTGATAAAGAAAAATTGGAAAATATTAAGGATTTTATGAGGGGGCAAAATTTTGAATATACTCTAGTCCCCTCACCGCTGGATTCAGATAACAAGATTGACCAACTTTTATTTGAAACTAAAAATGGTTACTGTATGCACTTTTCTGCTGGATTTGCTATTTTGGCTAGAGAGGCTGGGCTTCCAACTAGAATTGTAACTGGATATAGGGGAAATTTGAAAGAGAGTATTCAAAATTATCTGATTGTGCGAGAGAAAGATGCTCATGCTTGGTGTGAAGTTTGGATTAAAGATGAGGGGTGGGTGAGAGTTGACCCTACGATTTATTCATTTTTAGCTGATGGAAGTTCACCAGCGGCTGGGGGACAAAATGAGGTTCAGGCTGAGCAAAAATCTCTTTTTTGGCAAAAAGTTTCACTCTATTCAATGTTTGTAAAATACAGAATTGAAAATTGGGTGCTCTATTATTCCCATCTCAAACAGTTAAAGCTTTTAAAACAGATTCAGAAAGATAAAAAAGTTTTGTTCTATTATTTTGCTGTTTTTGTGGGGTTGATTGCTCTTATTTATTTGATTTCCAAACTGCTTTTTAGAGGGAGAAAAGAGGATGAAGTGGTTGTTTTTTATCAGAAATTTCTTAAAAAAATGGCAAAAAAAGGGTTTGTAAAAAAATCTTATGAACCAGCTCTAAGTTTTGCAAATAGAGTAAAAATAGAAGAGGTGGATAAAATCACAAATCTGTATTTAAAATTAAAATATCAAAATAATAGCTCAGTTAAAATATTAAAAGAGTTTAAAGAAAAGATTAAAAATTTAAATAATTTCACTTTTAAAGAAAATATTGATTCATTTAGTAGCTGTATAGAGACTTTATGAACTCTATTAAGCAAGAAAGATAAGGAATTTTTTATTTATTTTACTGGAATGATAAAAAAAGTAGCTTTTTAAGAAAAAAAGTGACATAAAAGTGAGTTTTTTGAAAAAGATAGAAAATTTAATTTTTAATTTTTTTAAAAACTTAAGATTTATAACTATAATATAAAATAAAGCTTATGAAATTATTCAATTTAACTTAAATCAAGTAGAAGTAAAGGTAAATTACAACTTTTTACAATTTTTTATCTAAAATAGTATCATTATTAAAAGTAAATTAATTTTACTTTGCTATTATTAGGAAATCAATTTATTTTATGGAGGAGATGTCATGGTTAAAAAAATAACTGTTTCACTTTTTATCGGTAGTATTGTTATGCTTGGTGTGAGTGGTTGTACATCAAGTAATGATACAAAAGTTGCTAATATTCAACAGGATTTAGCTAAAAAAAATGCGATGTTGGTCGCTGAAAACAAGAAGCTTAAGGATGATGCAGATAAGAAAGCTATTATAGCTCAAAAAAGGTCTGTTACAAATGCAGGTAATGTGGCAGTTGGTGACCCAGCTGATTTTAATAAAAGATACCCACTATTGCCAGAAAATGCGACAGCTGGTCAATGTTTTTCAAGAGTTTTAATTCCGCCTACCTATAAGTGGACAAAGAGAAAAATGCTAAAAAGTGAGCAGTCAGCTCAATATAAGATTATCCCTGCAACTTATAAATTTGTAGATCAAACTCAAAAAGTTTCAGAGGAGAGTTTTAAATTAATCTCAGTTGCAGCAACTTACAAATGGGAAAAAGATAAGATTATGGTTGAGCCTGAGAAAACCAAACTTGTCAAAGTTCCAGCTAAATATAAAATGGTAACTAAAAAAATTCTTATCAAAGAAGCTAGAGATATTTGGAAACAGGGTACAGAACCTGTAGAAAAAATCGATAACTCAACTGGTGAGATTGTTTGTAAAGTTCATATCCCTGCAGTTTATAAAACTATTACAGAAAAAGTTGTAGTAGTAAAAGCTCATACGAAAAAAATTGTAATTCCTGCAAGATATAAATATATTAAAAGAAGAGTTACAGATGTGGCAGCTCACACTAAAAAAGTGCCAATTGTTGCAAAATTTAAAACTGTTAAAGTTAAAAAACTTGTGACACCTGTTAAAAAAGTTAAAATTGATATTCCTGAAGAGCATCAATATATCAAAGAGAAATCTATCGTAACAAAAGCTCACATGAAATGGCAACAAATTCTTTGTAAAACAAATACAACGGTTGGTTTAGTTTCAAGATTGCAACAAACATTAAAATCTAAAAACTACTACAATGGTAAGATTGATGGTGTATATGGTAGCCTTACAAAAACTGCTGTAAAAAAGTATCAAAAAGCTAAAGGTATTCCTAGTGGAGCTTTAACTCTTGAAACTTTAAAATCTTTAAATGTGATTTAATTGAAAAAAAATCTTTTTTTAAGATACACTACTTGTGCAGATTCTACGGAATCTGTGCAAATTATAAATTTTATATCTATTATTTAAACTAATTAGGCAATATATATGAAATTTAATAAACTACTTATAAATAGTGTGATACTCTTCCAAAATGTTTTATCCTAAAATCTTTATATCAAGCTTGGCAATTATTGTATTTGTCCATGTCTCAATTTTTTTCTTTGTTAATCCTGTAATTGAAAAACCTATACAAATAACTGATACTAATACAGTTGTGAAAATTGCTTTGAAAAAAGTATATATTAAACAGGAAAAAAAAGAGATAGTTAAAGAGGTCAAAGTTGAAAAAAAAGAGGTTAAGAAAAAACCTCCTCCAAAAGTAAAACCTAAAAAAGTAACTCCTAGAAAAATTGTAAAAAGAGTAAAAAGAGTAAAAAGAAAAGTTAGAAGAAAAAAACAGGAAGTTAAACAAAGAAAAATAGAGCAAACTGTAATTAAAAGAGCTAAAAGGGTCGAAAGACGAGCAGCACCTGTTGTTAGTGATAGCGATTTGGTAACTTATAGATATTTAAGAAGATTAAAACGAGCAATGGAGCGAAACAAAACATATCCAGCTCAAGCAAAATCTGAGGGTCAAGAGGGTGTTGTGATTGTGAGTTTTGTGATACAAAAAAGTGGACTTTTGACAAATACACAGATAACTATGGGGTGTTTATATGCTCGACTAAATAACGCTGCTCAAAAAATACCTGTAAAGATTGGAACATTTGAACCAATCCCACGAATTTTAAATAAAAGTAGCTGGGCCATTGAAGTACCAATTACTTATGAGATAGAGAATGATTGATAATTTTTTTGTAATGAAAACAATTTTAAGGAGTGAAAGAGAATGGATTTAGGAAGTTTAGAAAATTTAATAGCTTATTTAGATAAGGGTGGCTTGATTGTTTATATCCTGATAGGATTAAATATATTAGGATATACCGTGATGATATGGAAATTAATTATCATCGCCATCACAAAAGGTCGAAAAAGGTCAATTATTGAAAAAACCTTGATTTTTGTAAATCACAACAATAGACACTTTGATAGAGAAACTTTAAAAAATGCTCTTGATTATGAACTGCATAAAATTGAATTTGGGATGAGTACAGTAAAAATTATCGCTTCAATCGCTCCATTACTTGGATTACTTGGTACAATTTTGGGGGTTTCAAGAGCCTTTGAAGCTATCTCAACAGGCGGATTAAATGACCCTAGTGTATTTGCAAATGGAATCTCTGTGGCACTAATAACCACAATTGTAGGTTTGGTGGTTGCAATCCCTCACTACATCGGATACAACTACATTACAGGACTAATCGATAGCATTGAGATAAACTTAGAGAGAGAGATTCTGGAGCATATATGAAACGACGAGAACCCCTTAATCCTGACCTTACACCTCTTATTGATGTTGTATTTATTCTTTTGGTATTTTTTATTGTTACCTCTACATTTAAAAAAGAGGAAACAGCTTTGACTCTTCAACTACCCAGCTCTGAAGCGGAAAAAGTGGAGATTGAGAAAAAGCAAGTTAGTATTGAGGTGAGTAAAGATAAATATGCTTATAATGCGGAGGAGTTGACTTTAGAGGAGCTTGAGGCAAAACTAAAGTTGGTCAAAAATAAAAAGAGACCTGTAATTGTGAGGATAGACAAAGATGTTACTTATGATAAAGTTGTAACTATTTTAAATGCCCTCCAAAAAAATTCATTGGATAATTTGGCTCTTGTGACAAAAGATGAGAAAGCAGAAGAGGAATAAGATGAAAAAAAACCTATTTAGATTAGCTAGTGCATATTTAATACTTTATTTAGTTATTATAGTTGTCAAAATTTTTCTAAGTGGTTTCCTCGTTTTGCTAAATCCCATCAATTGGTATGCTATCTTAGCCCCACTTATCTATGCCTCCGCCGTACTTTTGGATATTACAGGTAGAGTGACTTTTGACAAAAAACAATTAACTTTCCTCCATATCATAATTATCCCTAGTATAATTTTTTCATTTTTGGGATTTGGATTTTTACTATTTATCCTCACACTTATGTGGTGGCAAGTTAGAAAATATGGAAAATAACTAATTTTCAGCCCCTAAACCTACAATATATCAATTTCTTTAAGCAGAAAGGAGATGAGGAAATCTGATGAAAAAAACAAAACAATTTATAATTCCAATTCTTTCATTGGTGATAATCTCAATTTTCTCAATTTTCATAATAACTAGCTATATTAATATTCACACATTTAAACAACATATTAAAAAAGAGATTAAATCTAAAAAAGAGATTTATCTTCAAAAGCATAAAGATAAAATTTATAGACAAGTTCATTTAGTTGATAACTCTATCAATTTTTTTATAACTCAAATTGAAAAACAGATAGAAAGAGATTTGAAAAAACGGATAAAAATCTCTTTGAACATGGCTAATCATATCTATACCACCCAAAAAGGAGAAATTTCTGATGATGAGATTAGACAAAAAATCGTTAAACATTTGGGGGCTATTAAATTTGGTGAGAATAGAGATTATTTTATTTATGATAAGAAAAGTGAAATTCTTTTAGGTGATATAGCAAAAAAATCTATAAAAATATTTAATAATAGTTTAGAAAAAAAGAAAATTGGATTTTCAAAATTAAGATACGATGACTCCGATAATTTTAGAATTATATGTGTAAGTAGATTTGAGCCTTTGGATATTATTATTGGTACACAAAAGTGCTTTGCTGAAGCGGAAAAAAATATAAAAAAAAGAATTTTAGAGCGATTTCAGGATTTTAAATTATCCAAAAATAATTATCTATTTTTTTTAGAATTACATAATATTGATGGTGGAGATGATTTTGCAACTATTATTTTAAATCCAAGTAAGTCAAATTTAGTAGGTAAAAAATTAAATGAAAATTCAGAAGATGCAAAGGGGCAAAAGTTTAGAAAAAAACTTTTGAAAGAGTTAAAAACTAGTGGTGAAAGCTATATAAAATATTGGTATAAAGAGATTGATAGCCAAAAAATAAAGCCAAAAATTTCCTATTATTATCTTCAAAAAAATTGGAATTGGATAATTACTAGTGGATTTTATTTTGATAATTTAGAAAAGGAGATTGCAAAAATGGAAAACTCAATCAATCAATATACAAAAGAGGCAATTTTTAACTCAATGCTTTGGGTTTTATTTCTATTATCGATTGTCATATTTATATCGATATATATCTCTTTTAAAATAAATAGAACTATCAAATCTTATACTGATAAATTAGTTCTTAATGAAAAAGAGAAAAAGTTGGATTACCAATCAAAACTTTCACAAATGATAGAACTCACAAGAGCGATTGGAATACAGGATAAATATCAGAATTTAGAAACCAGTATCAAACAAATCACAGAAATATCATCATTGACACTAAATATTTCACGAGTGAGTGTGTGGATATATCAAAAAAATCAGACAGAGTTAGATTGCCTAGACTTATACTCTCTTAAAAATAAAAATCATACTTCAGAGTTGAATATTAATGGCAAAAAAAATCTAAATTATCTCAAGGTTTTGCAGAGCAACAAAATATTAGCGATAGATGATGTGGAAAAAAATGATATAACATTAGAGTTCCGTGAAAATTATTTGAAACCACTAAATATAAAATCTATGCTGGATATTTCAATCAAAAGTGAGGGTAAAATAATTGGTATAGTTAGCTATGAGCAAACAAATAAGATAAAAAAATGGTCACAGGATGAGATGGATTTTTCAAAAGCTATCTCAAACTCAATATCTCTTTTGCTTGAGATAGAACATCGTAAAAAAACTGACCTATTATTGACAAAAAAAAATGAGGAGCAAAATATACTACTTTCACTATTTGATATTGGAGATAGTGTGTTGTTTAACTGGAATAATGATGAGCAATGGAGTGTCAAGTCGGTTTCGGTAGGTGTAAAAAATTTATTGGGCTACAAAAAAGAGAATTTTGAAAGTGGTGAAATAGATTATAAATCCTGCATTCATAAAGATGATTTAGATAGAATTTGTATGGATATTGAAAATTTGAATAATTCAAATGCTAAATTTTTTAAGCATAACCCATATAGATTAATTACAAAAATGGGTGAGGTCAAATGGGTGCTTGATTATACGGTAGTTGTTAAAGAGAATGGAAAAATAAATAACTATATAGGTTATCTTAGCGATATTACGGAAGCGAGATTGAAAGAGGAGCAATATATGCAACAATCCCGACTAGCTCAAATGGGTGAAATGATAGGGATGATAGCCCACCAATGGCGACAACCACTTGGGGCAATTAATAGTGCAGTAATTGGAATTCAAACCAAACTTGATTTGGAAAAATTTGACCTTGATTTAAAAGAGGATAGAGAAAAATTTATGAGATTTCTAAATAGAAAGCATAAAAATATATACAAATATGTCGAAGATTTATCCCAAACTATCGATGATTTTAGAAATTTTTTCAAACCAAATCAAGATAAAAAATTAATCCATCTGACCACTCCCATAAAAAGAGCATTATCCATCGTAGAAACATCTATGAGTTCTAAAACGATAAATATAACAAAAGATTTCCAAAATAATGATAAAATATGGATATATCAAAATGAGATTATGCAAGTGATACTAAATATTTTAAAAAATAGTGAAGATAATTTTAAAGATAAAAATAAAAAAAATAAAAAAATTCATATTCTCACAAAAAAACAAAATGATACCTACATCATTGAGCTAAGTGATAATGGTGGAGGGATTGATAAAAATATAATAGACAAAATCTTTGACCCCTATTTTAGCACAAAAGATGAAAAAAATGGTACAGGCTTGGGGTTGTATATGAGCAAAATTATGATAGAAGAGCATAATAAAGGGCAACTCAAAGTTTTTAATAACCAAAATGGAGCAGTTTTTAGTATAATTTTAAAATCACAAAAAAACTAAAGGAAAAAAAATGTGTTGTATATTAGAGCATTATGATTATGATGATTATAAAAACTGGGAGGGTGATTGGGAGTTAATCAATGGTGTAATTTATGCTATGTCACCTAGTCCGATGTTTAATCATCAAGGGATAGCGAGTATGATATTGACTTCATTAAATAATAGTTTGGCAAACTGCAAAAAATGTTTAGCTATAAGTGAAGAGGATTGGAAAATAGATAGTTTTACAACTCTAAGACCCGATATTTCATTAGTTTGTGGTCAAATGGGTGGAGCATATATCAAAAAAACTCCAGATTTAATTGTAGAAATTGTCTCTAAAAGTAGCATAAAAAGAGATGAAAAAATTAAATTTAATATCTATGAAAAAGAGAAGGTGAAATACTATATCTTAGTTTATCCGGATGATTTAAAAGCAAAAATCTACAAATTAGATGGTAAAAAATATGAAAAAGTTGGTGATTTTTTTGAAGAAAAATATACTTTTGATAATTTAAAATGTAAAGCAAAAATAAATTTCAAAAAAGTTTTTGAAAAGTTTAAATAAAAGAAATGGTAATTTTTAGGGGTTGTTAAGCCCCTAATTGTGAAAGTGTAGTGAGATTATTTGAGTTTATCAGCGATTAAAAATGCCAAATCCAAAGCTTGATTTACATTAAGTCTTGGGTCGCATTGGGTTTCATATCGGTCTGGTAAATTTGCAGGATTCACACAATCAGCAACTCCGCCTGTGCATTCCGTTACATTTCGTCCTGTCATCTCCAGATGGATTCCACCAGCATAAGTTCCCTCAGCTTCGTGAATGGCAAAAAAGCTTTTTACTTCGTTTAGGATTGAGTCAAACTCTCGGGTTTTTAGGTCATTTGTAGATTTAATAGTGTTTCCGTGCATTGGGTCGCAACTCCACAAAATCTTTTTGCCCTCTTTTTCCACCGCTTTTATTAGTCTTGGCAAGTGGTTATCGATTTTACTCGCCCCCATTCGGATAATCAAATTTAATTTTCCAGCGATATTATTAGGATTAATTTTTTCAATCAATTTAATCAACTCATCATCTGTAATTTTATCACTAATTTTAATCCCGATTGGATTTTCAATACCTCGTAAATACTCGACATGAGCTTCATTTAGCCCACGAGTCCGCTCTCCAATCCACAACATGTGAGCAGAACAACCATACCATTTATCATCCAAACTATTTTTTCGAGTCAAAGCCTCCTCATAGTTTAGCAAAAGTGCTTCGTGAGAGGTGAAAAGTGTGGTTTGAGCAATTTGTGGCGAAGTCTCCGCATTTATTCCGCAAGATTCCATAAATTTCAAAGCCCGTGTGATTCTATCGGCAATATCCATATAGATACTACTCTCTTCATCTTTTGCAAAATCCAAATTCCATCTATGAACCTGATGCAAATCTGCCAAACCGCCTCTAGCAAATGCTCGGACTAGATTTTGGGTCGCCGCAGAATGGAAATAAGCAGTTTTTAATCGCTCAGGATTGGGTACACGAGCAGTTTCAGTGAACTCAATTCCATTTACAATATCACCTCGATAACTTGGCAAACTTATACCATTACGGGTCTCAAAATCACTCGAACGAGGTTTTGCAAACTGTCCAGCTAGTCGCCCAACTTTTACAACAGGTTTCCCTCCACCAAATGTCAAAACTGCTGCCATCTGCAAAATAATTTTGAACATATCTCGAATGTTATCAGCATTAAAATCGCTAAAACTCTCTGCACAATCTCCACCCTGAAGCAAAAATGCCTCACCATTTGTAACTTTTTGGAAATTACTTCTGAGGGTTTTAACCTCCTCTGCAAAAATCAACGGTGGAAAACCACTAAGCTCCGCTTCCACTTTTTTCAAAAAATCTTGATTCATATATGTTGGTTGTTGCAAAATCGTCTTTTCTCTCCAACTATTTGGACTCCAGCTTCTCATAAAATCTACCTTAATAAAATATATTGTATAATGACCCGTTTAAAAGTCTAGAATTGTCGTATTATACTAAAAAAAAGATATAAAAAGGATAAATTATGAATTATATTCTAATTGCAATTATTGTGGGAGGATTTGTGGCTTATCTGCTCTATAAAAATATTTCTCATATTACCAATCATTTGGATAATTTGGGTGATACCAGTTTTGAGTTTTACTCAGAGTATTCACTTTTTTTAAATGGAATTATCAAGCAGATTAAGCAAGAGATTGATTATCCAAAGGAGAATTCAAAATATCGATTGAAAGATGTGAGTGATAATCTGGAAATCTCGGCGATGCTCTCTTCATTTATACGAAAATTGGTGTTTTTTGAAACTGTGATGGCAAAGCAAAAATCCAAAGAGGAGATTGAGGCGGAGCTTTATAAAATTTTGAATTCCCTAGATGAGAGTATTAAAAATTCTTTTGTAGATGGTGAAGTGTTGGCAGATGAGCTAAGTGAATTCTTGAGATATGAGTTTGAAAATCTACGAAAAAAATTTTAAAAATTATTTTTCCTAAAACACTTGACAAATCAAGTTAAAAATGGTATAATTCCGCCCGTATCAAAATGATACAAACTACAAAAAATGTTCCGAATTAGCTCAGCGGTAGAGTAGGTGACTGTTAATCACTTGGTCGCTGGTTCGAATC
>JAOZPA010000165.1 GCA_029932985.1 Campylobacterales bacterium | reverse complement strand
TTATTTGTAAAAAATAAAATTTCCGTTCGGGGCTGTTAATCCAAAATATTAAAAGGAGCAAAAAATGACTATAAAATTAGACAACCCAAAAATAGAACAATTTTTTATCAATGAATTTAAATCGGACATAAAAGCATTTTCTGAATTTATTTTAAAAAATCTTGAACAGCATAAAAAGAGTTATCAACTTTCTTTTGAAGAGATAGCTAAAGTGGTTGAAACTTCTCAGCGAATAGAGGGTTATGAACCTGTTTCTAAGGAGTTTGAATTAGAAGTTGAAGCATTTATGATAAGGCATAATCTTGAAGTATCAGCTTAGTAAAAGTTGGGTTTATATTGAGGGGACTGATATTCCACAAAATAGATTGGATATTAAAGATTCTCTATTTATTCATACTTTGGAGAAAAAGCTTTTAGATAAAGCCTATTATAAATTTTCTTTTGAACTTAGTTCTGAAACTTTATTAAATGAAAAGTATTTTATTGATTTACACAAAAAAACTTTTGAATCTCTTTATGAGTTTGCAGGAGTTTATAGAGATGTTAATATGACAAAGGGTAATTCTCAATTTTGTTTAGCCCAACATTTACATGCACAATCAACACGAATATTTGAGGAGTTAGAATCTGAAAAATATTTATCAAGGATTAAAGATGATAAATCTCTTTTTGCCCAAAGATTAGCCTATTATCAAGGAGAACTTATTGCTTTACATCCTTTTTATGAGCTAAATGGACGAATAACACGACTTTATTGTGATGTGTTGGCAATATGGAATGGGTATAAACCTATAAATTATGATAGTATTATTGAGAATGAGCAATATATTCAAGCATCTATAGAAGCTGTACAGTATGCTGATGTCTCTAAACTTACGGAGATAATTTTTAATGGCTTGAGTAAAGATGAAGAGTCGTAAGATGTCATCAAAATTTAATAATAGCCAAAAAGATTTTGTACTCTATCATCAGAATAGAAGATGTGGCAATTGTGCTAAAGATTTAAAAGAAGCTTTAAATGGAATTCAAATATAATTTCCGTTGGGGGTTTTAGTCCCCTTCAAAATTTTACTTCATAGCCCAAATCTGTATGTTTCAATGTAAATTTTTTTAATCTATCAAGCTTCATAACGACTCTATAATAGTTAGAATGAATACCCACATCAATATATTTATATGGCGGTTTAAATATGTTTTTTCTTTTGGAGTTTGCCTCAATTGAGTGCTTAAAATCTATTACAATTTTATTTTCACCATTTATCATAAATTGTTTTTTGATTTTATTATCACAAATAATCACAAATTTTTTCTTATAAAGGTCAATAGATATAAAATCATAAAATTCAACATGTCGTATAAAATCCTCACCCTTTTCTATTTTCGAGTTAGTTTTTTTGGGTTTGTCTTCTGTAATATTTGTAAATGGGTCATCCCGCCGTTTTTTTCTAATTTCACTATAAAAATCATTTTGCTTAATAACCTCAAACTCACTATCATCAAGCTCCAAATCAGCCAAAATATCATCATCTAAATCCATTACAAATCCAACTTTTCGCTCTTTGCTTTGCCTTATTATCAACACCTTATTTGGGTCTATCTTTTTGTCTATTCTTTTATTTATATATGTTTTCGTGCCATCATTTGTCTCATATTCAAAAATGACTTTATTAATCTTTTTGGCATTATCTGGAAACTCTATTTTAGCATATATTTTACTATTAGAATCGTTTTTTGATTTATATGAAAATGGTTTAAATGGGTCATCTCGTGAGTTGCCTAGTGAAAGTAATAATAATATTATTAATATCGGTCTCATCGATACTCCTTTGTGATTTATGAAAACATAATATAGAAATTTTGTTTAAATTCTTTTAAATTTTTTAACTTAAGTTTTTTTGATGAGTGTTTTAGAAATATAGTTTAGGAAGTTGCCAAAGAGAAAACTCTTTGACATAAAAGATAGATTATCTTTTTGAGAATTGTGGGCTTCGTCTAGCTTTTCTTCTACCACATTTTTTTCTTTCAACTACTCTTGAATCTCTAGTTAAAAGTCCTTTTGGTTTCAAAACTGCTCTAAAATCCCCATCAAAAAGTACCAAAGCTTTTGAAATTCCGTGCTTTAGTGCATCTGCTTGAGCTGAATAACCACCACCTAAAGTTGTAGCTATAATATCCACAGATTTCAATTGTTTTGTCACACTTAGCGGTTGAGTTACTCTCATCTTCACAGCCTCTAATCCACCTAGCCACTCATCAAGTGAAACACCATTGACACTAAGTTTTCCTGAACCACTTTTCAACCAAACCTTAGCAATTGCTGATTTTCTTTTTCCAGTTGCATAAATTTTTGACATTATATTCCTTTATTACTTGCTAACTTGAGCGGTATGAGGATGCTCACTACCTGCATAAACTTTTAATTTTTTCAACATCTCTTTACCCAAATTTGTTTTAGGTAGCATTCCACGAGTCGCAAGTCTATATAATTTTTCAGGATTATTTTCTAGCAATTCACCCAAAGTTTCAGTTTTCACACCACCAAAATATCCAGTATGTCGGTGATATTTTTTGCTTTCCATTTTCACTGCTTTTTTACTAAAATCAACATCTTGTGCATTGATAACAACTACAAAATCACCACAATCTATGTGAGGAGTAAAAAACGGCTTGTTCTTCCCTCTTAAAATTACTGCAATTTCACTAATAACTCTACCAAATCTTTTTCCTGTTGCATCGACAACAATCCAATCTCTTTCAAACTCAGTTCGTTTAATAGATTTTGTAAACTTCATTAATAACCTTTTTACAAAAATAAAAATGAATTTTACAGAAAAAGTGCTTAAATATGGCTGAAATTAAAGTTTATTTAAACTTGATGGATATTTAAGAGATTATTTGGTATAAACAGATTGAGGATTAACAACCCCTCACCGAGATTTCCGTTTGGGGTTGTTAATCCTAATTATAAAAATTCAAGGACGATAGATGAGTGAGATTTTAAAAATTGGTAAATATGAGTTTAATAGCAGATTGATTGTGGGAAGTGGGAAGTATGATAGTTTTCAAACTACACGGGATGCGACGATTGAGAGTGGAAGTGAGCTTATTACGGTTGCTATTAGAAGAGTGAATATTACGAATCCTGATGAAGAGAATTTGTTGGATTATTTTAAAGATACAAATATTAAATTGCTTCCAAATAGTGCCGGGTGTTTTACGGCGGAGGAAGCGATTACTACTTTTAGGCTGATGAGAGAAGCGACGGGGATTGATATTATCAAACTTGAGGTTATCGCAGATGCTAAAAAAACTTTATACCCAGATGTGATTGCGACTATTGAAGCTTGTAAAGTTTTGAAAAAAGATGGTTTTACAATTATGGCTTATACAAATGATGACCCGATTATTGCGAAAAAGCTTGAAGATGCTGGAGCGGATGCGATTATGCCTTTAGCTGCTCCAATAGGTAGCGGTTTGGGGATTCAAAACCGATATAATGTATTATTCGTCAAAGAAGCGGTAAAAGTGCCTGTAATCGTCGATGCGGGAATCGGTTGTGCAAGTGATGCCGCAATCGCTATGGAAATTGGAGTAGATGGGATTTTGACAAATACAGCTATCGCTCAGGCAAGAAATCCAATATTAATGGCAAGTGCTATGAAAGATGCGGTAATCGCTGGACGAAATTCATATTTAGCAGGAAGAATATTGAAAAGACCTTTTGCAACGGCTAGTTCTCCAAGTGAAGGCTTAATAGAATTTAATAGATAAGAGTGCTTAGTGTTGGGTAAAAAATACCTATTTAGTTGGTTTCCAAGCTTTGGCTTGGGAATTGATATAGTTAAATTAATAAAGAAAATTAAATTTTTTTGAAAAACACTTGACATTTATAAATTTTTAGTGTATAATGCGACTCGAATTTAAGAGGTATCGGGGCGTAGCGCAGTCTGGTTAGCGCACCTGGTTTGGGACCAGGGGGCCGAAGGTTCGAATCCTTTCGCCCCGACCATTTTTAAATTAATGGTAGGTGTAGCTCAGTCGGTTAGAGCATCAGGTTGTGGTTCTGAGGGCCGTGGGTTCGATCCCCATCACTTACCCCATTTTTTAATAAATTTAAATTCTTGAGCGCTCGTGGCTCAATTGGATAGAGCAACAGACTTCGGATCTGTAGGTTATAGGTTCGACTCCTATCGAGCGCGCCACTTAACTAATGTTAGACTTTTTTGCGTCCTTAGCTCAGCTGGATAGAGCAACGCCCTTCTAAGGCGTAGGCCAAAGGTTCGAATCCTTTAGGGCGTACCACTTTTTTATTGTTTGTGCGGATGTGGTGAAATTGGTATACACGCTAGACTTAGGATCTAGTGCCTCACGGCGTGAAGGTTCAAGTCCTTTCATCCGCACCATCTAAATTTCATAATAGAATTCAAAAAAAATCTCCTATACAAAATTAAATTTTTAACTTGACAAAACTTGTACATTTTTAAATTGAGTCCTATTAAAAGTCGTTTGCCTTTTTGTAAGTTAATCAGTATGAATAGAGATAAGCTCTATTAACTCCTCCTTTGAAATTTTTTCATCCAAAGTCTCCTTAACTCTAGCTTTCGTCTCCGATTTTTTTGGCTTTTCACTCTTTTTTTGTCATTTTTAA
>JAOZPA010000164.1 GCA_029932985.1 Campylobacterales bacterium | reverse complement strand
AGTTATTTGAATTTACAGAGGTAGAAACATCAAGGGAGTGGATAAATATTTTGATAGAAACATTTGTAAAAGACAAATCAAATAAGATAGAAATTCCCCAAGAGTATGCAAAACTTATCAAAATGGTTTTGTAGGAGCTATTATACAAGGAGCAAAAGAGATGAGAAATAAATTAATAGAGATTTTAAAGAAGTATAAGTTAAATAGTTTTTTAGAGCAAATATCTAAATTAGATGAAAAAGTTGATTTAAAGATGGGATTTTTAGGTGAGTTTAGTTCTGGAAAATCTACTTTAATTAATGCGATTTTGGAGAAAAAAGTTTTACCCTCTATGGATAAGCCAACAAGTAAAAGTATTGTTGAAATCATAGCAAAAGATGGGCTTGAAAAAATTGAATGTTATAAAATCAAGGAAAATGAATTCGAGATTATTTCGGCAATAGATTTTGCTGATATTGCATTATCAAACAGTGAAGATAAAGCGATGTTAAAAGTGCCATCTAATGAGTTTTTTAAAGATGGTTATTTTATGATAGATACCCCAGGTATTTCATCTTTAGATAAAAGTGATGTTGATATTACTTATGGATATTTACCATTTTTGGATTGTGCTGTGATTTGTAATGATATTTCAAAGGGGAGTTTAACTCAATCAATTATTGATTTTTTACTCAAAGATGAGATAAAATTGATTATAAATAATTTGATTTTTGTTATCACTCATAGTCATTTAAAAAGTCCTAAAGCACAAGAGACTATAAAACAAAATATCATTTCTCAATTAAAAACTTTGAATAAAGAAAATAGTTTAGGAGTTGAAAATATTGAAAAAAAGGTGATAATGGTATCTGCATTAGAGGCTATGGAAAAAAAAGGTAACTTTTCTCTAAAAGAGTTAAAAGAGAGTTTTAACCAAATATTTATCAATAGAAAATCTATTTTACTCAAAGAGAGAGTAGAAAAAGAGTTAGCTTTAAAAGCTAAAGAGGTTTTGGAACTCCTAGAGTATAAAAAGCAAAATTTAAATCTTGATTTGTCATCTTTAAGAGAGAAAGAGAATCAATTAGAGAGTACAGTAATTCAATTAGAGAAGCAAAAAGAGGAAATTTTAAAACAGTTAGATTTGCTAGATGAACAAATAATAGATAGTTTAAAAAATATATTTAGTAATTATTTAATGCAGATAAAAAATGTCAAAGATAGTGAAGAGACTAAAGATTTAATTGAAGAGATGAAAAATGAAATTTCTAGCAATATCAATAAAATTATCTCTAACTATTTTGAAAGTATAATTATAGGTAATCAAAACAGTAATTTTATTGATTTAGAAGTTACTCTAAATGGACTTTTGAAAAAAATAGATATTGGTAAAGATATTGGAATAGTAGTTGTAATTGAACTTTTAACTTTGGGTTCAGCAGGACTTGCAGGAGTTTTAGGATTTATGGCAAGAGGATTACTCAAAACTATAGCTAATCAAAATATAGGTTCATCGCAAATAAAAGATGTAGCAAGTTTTGCAAAAAAAGCTACAATGCCTATTGAATTTATTGGCGATAAATTAGGAGCAATTGCAATAGAGAAACAGATTTTGCCAAAACTAGATAAATTATCACTTAAAATTGCAGGGGATATAAAGGTAGAAGTAGAAAATAGATTAAAAAAAGATGTTTTTATCCCGTTAGAAGAGAAATTAAAAAATAATCAAAATATGTTAAACCAAATTTATAAAGAAAAATCACAAAAATCTGAAAAGTTTATCTCTGATTCAAAAGAGTTGAGTGATGATATTTTGGATTTACAACTATTAATCAAGTAGGATAAAATGTTTAGTTTTTTTAATAGAATTCCTATCGCTAAAAAGATAGTTGAAAAAGTAATGCACCCTAAAGAGGTTAATAATAGTGATTTTTTTACAAATAAAATTGAGATAGATGAATTTAGTCAAAAGATAATTAAAGATTTAGCTTTTTTTAGAAATGCTTTAGCTACTTTGAAGAAAATATTAATCCCATCACTAGAGTTAGCGGAGTTGGAAAAAGAGGCATTTAATCTTTTGGTTAGCAATATTGAATTAGAAAAAGGTAGTAGCAAAGTTGAAGTTGGTGTGATTGGTGGATTTAGTAGTGGTAAATCCACTTTTATAAATTCACTCTTCAAAAAAGATATTTGTCCTATGAAAGTAAGCCCTACCACTTCATCTATTACAAAATTTTATTATGGACACAAAGAGAAGATAACTTTAAATAACAAAGAGATAACACAAGAGGAGTATCAAAATTTATCTCAACATGAAGGTAGTGGAGCGATAAGAGGTGCAAAAGCACATCATATTGAGTATGCTTATCCATTTGATACTTTTAACTCCATCATTCTTTATGATACCCCAGGATTTGACAATACGGAGATAAATGGAGGTGATACTAAAGCTACTATGGATACTCTTAAAAGTGTAGATGTGATTCTTTTTGTAATTGATATTTCAAAAGGAACAATAGATTTCAGCTCTATTCGTAATTTAGATAATCTTAAAAATAAAAAATTATATTGTATCTTGAATAAATCTGATTTAAAATCAAAAGAGGCAATAGATAAAATTAAAAAGTCAATTATAGAAAAAAATATCTTTGAAGAAGTGATAGAATATTCAGCTTCAAAAGTTTTAGGGGAGGGAAAAAGAGATATTTTTAAAGATTCTATCAAGGAATTAGAAGAGACTTTTATATATGAACAAAAAGAGTTTAAAAGTACAATAAAAGGGGTTTTGGCAGAAAAAGAGGGTAGGCGAAGAAGAGTTAAAATGCAATATCAAATTACGATTGGCAGAAGAGAGTTTATCGTAGATAATTTCTATCAAATTGCCCAAAATCAAAGAGATAAAGTAGAGAAATTATTAAATAATTTAAGTGATAGCAAAAGAGATATTGTAAAGAGGAATTTTGACAAATCAAATTATGATTATAAATTAAAGTCTAAAGCTGTGGTGGAGAAATTATCTAAAGAGGTGAGCAGAGCTTATTTAAATAAAAATCATCAATTTGAAGATTTTGATAAAGACATAATGGCATTTAAAAGAGAATTTGAAAAATTTGAAGAGGCAAATATAAAAAGTTTTTATAAAGAGTTAGCAGGAAGCTTCATACAATCTTGTGATGTAATGGATGTTTCAGATGAAGAGAAATCATTTTGGAGTGTTCCTTATGCAAAAATATACTTTAATGAAAAGTTATTTAGAAGTCATATTTTTAAAATTGAATTTTTTGATTTGCTAAATCAATTTTTATTAAATTGGCAAAAATATTTTAAGAAAGGATATGATTTCTATTTTATTCTACCTAAAATAAAATTGCTAAAAAATGAAGCTATAAATTATGTAAAAGAAGAGCTTTCGGATTATATTAATAAAGAGGGTTATATTAAAGATTTTTTTGAGGATGATGCTACAGGTATAATATATTTTGAGGATCAAAAAGAAGCAAAAAAATTTCTTAATAAAACCTTTACAGAAAAAGCTGTATTCTTTATGTCCATCTATGATTATTTTTTTGAAAATAATCAAGAAAAAATTGAAGCCTTTAAACGAGAACTACATACTGCGGATACTCAAAGTTCAGGTCAAATAGAAGAGTTAAAAATAGAATTACAAAAATTTTTAAAGGATAATAATTATGCTTAAAGAGTATAAAAAACAGAAAGAGAAGTTATTAAAACAATACAGTCAAATATTAAAATATAAAAATTTATTGCCAATCAATGAATATACAAAAGAGGTTATTTCTCAAAAACAGCAAAATTTACAAAATGAACACTTTTTTGTAAGTTTTACAGGTCAAATAAAAGCAGGAAAATCCACATTAATCAATGCTTTACTTTTTGGTAAAGAAGTAATTCCTGCAGATGATACTCCACATACTGCTAAAATTACAATTATCAAATATGGCAAAACTCCAAAGATGGAAATTACTTTTTATAGTGACAGTGAGTGGAAAGAGCTTAAAAGCAATAAAGAGATTTTTGAAAAATATTTAAAATCAGATGTTGAAGAAGCAATTGGAAATGGAATTTATCCACAAGAGGTTATAAATTCTATACCTCTAATCAAAGAGGAGAGTGATTTATCAAAATTGAACCAATATGTGGCAAAATATGGAAAATATACCCCTTTTGTAAATTTAGTTACACTCTATGATAATAATGAAATTTTAAAAGAGATTACATTTGTAGATACCCCAGGGACGAATGACCCAAACAAATTAAGAGATAGAGTTGCCAAAGAGTGGATAGGTAAAACCAATGCAAATATTTATATCTCTTATGCAGGTCAAGCGATGAGTAGTGTAGATATATCTTTTATAGATGAATTTTTGATAAGAGTGCCAAAAGAGCAAAAATTAACTGTTATCAATAAAATAGATTCTGTAAATGGCATAGAGGGGTTGAATAGTTATATAGCGGAGTTGAAAGCAGATGAAAATTTAAAAAGAAGAGAGATTTTTGGAGATAAAGATAGCTTAGTTTTAGTTAGTGGTTTGGGTGCTTTGATAGATAAAATGGATAAAGCAGGGTTAGACTTAAATGAAAATTTAGAGTATTATGCAGATATGCTAGATGAAAAAGGATATTTAGAGGCTAAAAATCATAACTTACCACTTCTTGAAAAAGCGATAGAGAATAAATTAATAAAAACAAAAGGAGATAATCTAATATCAGCTCATCAAAAAACTATTGAAACT
>JAOZPA010000163.1 GCA_029932985.1 Campylobacterales bacterium | reverse complement strand
ACTTGGTATGGTGGTGAGATGAAAAAAGGAATTTTTTCAATGATGAACTACTGGCTACCACTTGAGGGCAAATTAGGAATGCACTGTTCGGCAAATATTGGAAAAGAAAACGACGATGTAGCTCTATTTTTTGGACTTTCAGGTACTGGCAAAACTACCCTATCAACAGATTCAAAACGACGACTTATCGGTGACGATGAGCATGGTTGGGATGACAATGGAGTTTTTAACTTTGAGGGTGGTTGCTATGCAAAATGTGCAGATTTAAGAGAAAAAGCTGAACCTGAAATTTTTCATGCAATCCGAAAAAATGCACTTTTGGAAAATGTAACTGTCGATTGGGAGGGAAATGTGGATTTTGCGGAGTCTGCTAGTCGTACCCCAAACACAAGAGTTTCCTATCCAATTGAGCATATCGATGGATTTCAAGAGAGCCTTAGTGGTGGACATCCTAAAAATATCATCTT
Source organism: Campylobacterales bacterium (assembly GCA_029932985.1). Classification (GTDB taxonomy): domain Bacteria; phylum Campylobacterota; class Campylobacteria; order Campylobacterales; family JAOZPA01; genus JAOZPA01. The sequence goes on along the minus strand of JAOZPA010000163.1, from coordinate 4,271 downwards.
CTTAACCGCAGATGCTTATGGTGTTTTACCTCCTGTTGCAAAACTAAATCCTGAACAAGCGATGTATTACTTTTTGAGTGGATATACTGCTAAAGTTGCTGGAACTGAGCTTGGGGTCAAAGAGCCTCAACCGAGTTTTAGTGCTTGTTTTGGTGAGCCATTTTTGCCACTTCATCCAACTGTTTATGCTAAACTTCTTGGTGAAAAGATTGAAAAACATGATGTAAATGTTTATCTTGTAAATACTGGTTGGAGCGGTGGAGCTTATGGAGTTGGAAAAAGAATGAGTATAAATGCAACACGGTCTTGTATAAATGCTATCTTTAATGGTTCAATTCTGAAAAGTGAATTTGAAAATTTTGATATTTTCAACCTTTCCATCCCTAAAAAGATAGAGGGAGTTCCTAGTAAAGTGTTAGATTCACGAAATACTTGGAAAGATACTATGGCTTTTGATAAAGCTAGAGTTAAACTTGCTAAAATGTTTGTGAGAAACTTCAAAAAATATACTGAAGATAACAGCGATTTTGATTATTCAATGGCTGGTCCTCACTATTAACTAAAAATTAGGTGGGCTTTTTTGCCCATCTAATCCCCTTATCTCTCTACTCACTCAATGCCTTTTTTACTCAAAATCAAGTTGTCAAAATGATGTTATTTTTTAACCATCTCTAGTAAAATTCCAATAATTTTTTTGACATCGACCATATAATAAACCTCTTTATCTATAAAAACAGTATTATTATTAAGCTTGAGAAATTTCCACTCAGAACCAGTCGTGACTACTCCATAGATAGATGATAAATTATGATTCTCATTTTCATTATAGATTTGAGCCGCATACATCTCTGCGATACATTGCCCTAAACCTAAAATAATATTTTCATTTTTTGCCTCAACAATTGTAACGATGGGGACATCTAAGTATAATTGTTCGCAAGAGCCACTAAGTATATAATCGCAAAAACCATTTAATCCCCTTGCCTTATCTACTGTAAATTCAATTCCCGAAAATAGAGAGATTTTTTCATCCATTTTATCTTTAAGTTCCAGTAAAATATTTATGATAATCAGTTCAGAACGAGCTTTTTCTGTATTTATGGAGAGGGCTAGAGGTACATTTCTTTTTAATGTTTTTTCAAGATGTTCACTTATCTCAACCTCTTTAACTTCAGTGAAAAGAGAGATATTTTCAATTGTTTTTAGCCCAAACTCTTTTTTGACTTTTTTTAAACTAAAATCACTATATCTCATTTTTTCTCCCTATTTTTAGAAAAAAATGTGCGATAATTAAATCGCACATTAAAATGATATAGTAGCGGTTGGGGGACTAAAAACTAATTAATCGTGGTGTTCTACGGAGCTATCTTTATATATACCATTATATATAATTTCACATTCACAGTTTTCAGTAGATGGAATAGTTATTACAAATTCTGCTGCACCATCGCATCCTGTATTTGAAAGTGCACTATATCCATTACTACCTGCATAGTTTCCTCTTATTGTACATCCTCCCAAAGATGAAGCTTCTATTATTACATTTTTAGCCAAATTACCCTCATTTTCAAGAGTTATTGGGACAGTTATATATTTAGTTGCTGCTGGAATCATTGTACCATTATCATCTTCTGGAGCATTACATGTAAAACTCTCACTTAATGGACTTGCTGTAATACCTGTACCAAAAAGAAGTTCATTCATTGCAAAACCTACTCTTTTTGTGATTTTATCAGGGTCTTCTGTAAAAGGCATAGTATTTGCATAGATATATACATTATTTCCTAAAAGATAACGATCATATTTTAATTTTACGGTTGCATTTCCCTTATCATCTATCTCATAAACATTGTTATCCATATCCACATCAGCCACTGAGATACTATCTCTACACATATCATATCGTCGCTCATTTCCGATAAGAAATTTTAAACTATCTGTCTTAATTGAACTTTTACCAGTATATTGCTCATTTAAATATAAAATCCCATTACTCAAATCAAGATTTGTAGTTTTATCAGCAATCGACCAACCACCAAGATAATCTGGATACATTCTATTACTATTTGCCAAAATCACAACTTTATCCAAATTCACATCAACTTCACCAAGAGGTAAGGATGTTTTAAATACACTATCCTCTCCATTAATACTAAACTCACCACCATTATTTGAATAGAGATATTTTGTAGCATTATCATCTGTTTGTCTTAGTCCATTAACCACACCCACATAGATTTTTTCACCAGCATTTGCTTTATTTCCATACTCATCAACTGGATGAACTTGATATGTATTTTCATAAAAAGCACCGATAAATTCAGAACTTTCAAATACTATCGACATAGTGCTTATAGGTCCAGAAAGAATAGTCACCGAAAACATATTTTCAATCTCTTTACCAAAAACAGTTGCCTCAACTTTTATTAGAGCCGTTCCAGCCTTATTATTACTTCGCAAAAGTATATCTCTATTATTATCATTACTATAACTATAAGTTGTCGCATTATTATCTTCAAATTTTAGCATAGATGGATTTTGAATCGTCAATCTCACATTTCTCACATCGCCACTACTTAACTCTTTTTTATCATTATCTCTATCTACAAAACTTAAATTAAGATACTCCAAACTTTTTAAATTCATCCTATCCACTTGCACTTTTATATTTGAATAATTAGTATTACTCCCCTCATTAATCCCCTGCAAATTAAAAGTTTTTGACCATCTTTCAATATCAATTACAGGCTCTTGAATCTCCTCACCAGTAAAGGTCGTTGTTGAAATCTTTTCACCATGCAGAGTAAAAGTTTGCTCATCGCACGACTCACTTAGTTGTATATCTATATTTAGCATTTGATTAGTATTATCTGTAATTGAAATCTCTTGCGGATTAACTGAAAAAGTTTTTTTCTCACAAGCCGTCTCCACCAAAAAATTCGTAAATCTAATATCTTGACTATATTGCTGATTTGGCACTATGGTTTTGGTCAACCGTAGATAGGCATAACCCGAAATATTTTCATTTGTTTCATCATAGGAAAAAGATGAATCCTTAAACTCCACAGAACCCGTATTGGTTACCTCCGTTGTGGCAGATGAACACCCCACAAAACCTACACCAGCCAGTATAGATAAAATAAAAATTGAATTTCTAAACATTTTTTGTCTTAAATTCATAAAAAACTCCTTAAAAAAATTTGTCTATTCTAACTCTATTTTACTTAAAGAGTAGTAAATAAAGTTTATAAAATTCATATCTATAACTATTCTTAAAAATTAGGCTCAATGCCCCAAACGGCTACCATATCAATTGGTAAAATCTCGATAAAGTGTGGGTGTGATTCTTTTTAGTTTCTCCTCGAAATCTACTTTTTTAAATTCAAGTTTGGATAAACTTGCAATTGTACCATCTCTTATTATTTTTGAATCGTGGGTGTAGAGATTAAATTCCAAAAGATATAAAGCATATCGCACAGGAGAAGCCACAGAATATGTGGTTAAAATTCCATCTTTTTTTATTACTTTTTTTATATCTTCAAAATATTCATAACTCCAAAGTGAGGGATTATTTTTGGGTGAAAAAGCATCTTGGTAAATTATATCAAATTTTTCATCACAATTTTTTAAATATTCTCTAGCATCTCCTATCAGTACCTCTATTTTTATCCGCTCATCTTCATAAAAATTATTTTTACTCACCTCTTTTATAATCTCGGTGAGGGGACTAAACTCTATGGGGTATTTAAAGTTTTCTAAATTTTTTACTAATTCTAAATCTAATTCTGGTGAGATGATGTGAAGTTTTTTATTTGAGTGTAAAATTGAGGCAAAAGTGTTATATCCCAAACCAAAGCAAATATCTAAGATTTTTATTTCATCATTTTTGATTGTTTGAAATGCAGGAATGATGTGTTTTTGCATCGTTTCAACTAATGCCCCATCTTTTACGGAGTGGTAGGCTTCATTGTATTTTTGGCTGAATTTTGTGTAGGTGTTATCATTAGTTTGTATGATTTTAACTCCTTAATGATGTAGTTTGAAAAGTGAGTGGCTAAACCAATAAAATTACTGGCTTAGCCCAAAATAGTCAGGAAACTACTTTGTGAAATTTGATATTAACCCATTATCCCATCTATAAAGTCATCAGTATTAACACCTGTAGTTTCAACACCATCATCTACTGGGTCTTGATCATCCTCATCACCATAAGCTGATTCTTTATCCTCTGAGTCAGGAATTAAATCATCTCCAGCTTCTTCTAAATCATC
>JAOZPA010000162.1 GCA_029932985.1 Campylobacterales bacterium | reverse complement strand
CTATAAAACTTTTACTTTTCATCTTTTATCCTTTAAAAAAATTTCTATTCCTCTTCTTTTAGAGCCTCTATCTCTTTTTGATTTAAATCATGAAAAGATTTAATAAAAATTTTAAATTTGTTCTGCTTGATTTTAAAACTATGTAATAAAACTTGCCTATATTCATCAATAAAATTATATTTAGTATTTTTATAAGAGATACCATCTTGCAAATTTTTCCATAGTTTTATATCTACTTTCAGAAAACTAAAAGCAAAAAATATTAGACAACACAAAACTATAATTCTTACCAACCTTTTCACAAATTTTATCTACTAAAAATTATTTTGATATTTTGATAAATTTCCCACAGCCTTTAGTCTCTGTACCGCTATTTGTTTTACACTCTTTTGCTCCAGCTTTAAAGAGTCTAAATCTTTCACACTCATCTTTTTTCAAACATATATCATTATCACATGCTAAAATTTTTTCTGCCATCTGTTTTTCCTTCTTGTTTAATTTTTTACCTATAACTATATCCATCACTTTTCCTTGCAAAATTGCAAATATCACAATATAGATATTTATCACAACTGTAAAAAGTATTCCAAATATCTCAATCATAAAGGGCAACAACGGCAATTTTACCGCTCTTGCATAGATAAAAGTTACAATCAATCCATCTTTTAGCCCATGTTTTCGCATATCATCAAGCATTCCGTACCAAGCATACATCGGTCCGTGGCTCATAATTCCGCCAAATAGGGCATAAAAAACACCTCGTTTTCCACTCTCTTCACCAAAATGTTTCATAATCTTTTTGGGATTCAAAAAATAGTTTATCAAAGTTGTCAAAATTATAATAAATATAAAAATAGGTAATAACTTCCATATTATATCAAAAAATTTACTGACCGCTAAAGAGCTATTGGCAAAATCAAATAGAAATAGTATAGTAAATAAAATTACTACAACTATTAAAAATTTGATTCCCTTAAATTTAAACTCTTTCATTTTAAAGCCATTATTGTTATGACAGTGAGGTAAGAGATTAAAATTGTGCTAAAAATTGCTAGAATATTTCTGTAAGTTGTAAATGTTACTCCAAATACACTCACCTCTGCTGGAATTTGCACAAAACTCAAAGTTATCCAAGCCAAAATAAAAGCAGAAATAGCATAGAGTGAAACCCCCTGCTCCTCTAATCCATCAGCTACCACAAAACTCAAAGCTCCATTTCCCGATGAAATCGCCCCTATAAATGTCCCAACAAAAGTATCGGTGAGGGGACTGAAACCAAAAAGATTTGACAACATCGTAGGAGTAACATAAGTTTGAAAAAGTGCAACCAGCCCCACAACCGCCAAAATCATAGGAGTTATGGAGATAAAACTTTTAGTCGCTTGAAAAAAAGACTTTTTAATCGTTGGCTGATTATTTTGTTTTTTCATCTATACTTTTTGTAAAAACTCGATTGTTTGCTTTGCCTCTGCCCAAACCCTGTCCTAAACCTTTGCCGTTTCCTTGACAAAGCTCTCTATTTCTATTTGCTCCGCCTTTTGCTTTGCCTAAACCTTTACCATTTCTGAGTCCAACACCTCGCCCCGCACCGCTACCATTTCCGTGACCATCTCTTAGACCTCTGCCTAATCCTTTTTTGTCATCATTCATTATTTATCCCTTTTCTTGATATTTATCGCTTTTTGATGCAATAAAGCATCTGCAATTTTTTTCCTAGCAGACTCTACCAATCTTGAAAAAGTTGTTCTTGAAATCTGCATTTTGTCTGCTGATTCCTGCTGATACAAAGATTCAAAATCGGCTAAACGAATCGCTTCCATCTCATCTTCATAAATAATTACAACCTCTAACGAATTAGCTTGTATTCCACACGGCTTAAAACAAACTTTGCTATGGTCTGCCCCAATTACCCTGTGTTTTCTTTTTCTGCCAACATAATTCATATTCTTCCTTAATATGCACTTATGTGCAGTATTATAGCGAACTTATGTTCAAAAGTCAAGAGATTAATTAAATCTAAAGAAAAAAATGATATAATATTGACCGACAGTCAGTCAAGGAGGTAATAGATGGCAATTATTGTAGATAAGGTGGAGAAAAGAAGAAATATAGCGCTTAGTTGTAGTGAATTGTTGCTGGAGAATGGGATCAAAAATTTAACTATTTCACAACTTGCAAAAACTGCGGGGATTGGGAAGGGGACTATTTATGAGTATTTTAAAAATAAAGAGGATATAGTTTTTGAGATTATTAAAGCTTTAATAGATGAGTTTAAAAGTGAGTTAGAGGTTAATTTAAAAAATTATACAGGTGTGAGAGATAAGGTTTTTAACTATTTCGATTTTATATTTAATGATGAAAAATATAAAAATCATAGAAAAATTTATATAGAGTTTTTGGCTATTACTCTTACTTCAAACAGTCAAGAGATGATAGATTTTAATATAGAGTGTAAAGATGATTTACTTATGATTTTGAGGGGTATTTTTCAGAAAGGAGTTGATAGGAGAGAGATAAAAAAAGAGGCTATGGGACTTGTAAATGGATTATTTTTTTTGGAAAAGGGATTACTTATAGAGCAAAATATGTCTAAAATTAATGCCAAAATAGAGTTAAAAAATTTCATAAATACTCTATTTAATTTGATAGAAATAAAGGAGAAATAATGCGAGTGTTTATATTGTTGATTGTACCGATATTTATTTTTGCCAATAATTTAAAAGAGTTAATTTTTTATGCTAAAGCTAATAATGAGATGGTCAAAGCTTCATCTTTAAATATTGAGGGGGCTTTTATGGAGGTTGAATCTAAAAGAAAAGCTTTTTATCCAACTATTGATGTAGGTGGAGCTTTTTTAAATACGACTCCTAAAAATGCACTTAGTATAGGTTCTACTGTTTCTTTATTTGCTAAAGTTGGGGTTGATTTATATGATGGGGGTAAAAAATCTTATTTAGTTAAGCAGAAATTATATGAGTTAAAGAGTAAAACATATGATAAGAATGGTTTTATTAAGATGTTAATTTTTTTAATAAGTCAAGATTTTTATGATATTAAAAGTTTAAAATCTAATTTAAAATCTATTAAAAATAAGAGAATTGCATTAGATGCTCAACTTCAAAGAGTCAAAAAATTTTATAAGGCAGGGGTTGCAACAAAAGATAATATAGATAAATTACAATCTGCTTATGATACTAATGAGTATCAAATTGAGGCTATTAAATTTCAAATTATTTCTCTAAAAAAAGATTTGGAGTTGAAGACTGGTAAAAAAATAGAGGTTTTAGATGAGAGTAAAATTATTGAACCAAATGATTTTTTTTATAAAATTAATGATGAGATAAAATCATTGATAGCCATATCAAATTCATTAAAAAATCTGGCTACTTCTATCGGTTTAGCTTATGCTCCAACTGTTAGAGTAGAAGATACAATCAATCATTATGAATTTTTTAATGATGATGGAATTGCTGATAATTTGAAAAAGAACCAAAATACTATTATGTTAACGGTAGGTATGAGAATATTTGATGGCAATGGTATTAAGCACAATGCAGAATCTATAAGATACCAAATGATGGCATTAAATTCTCAGATAGATTATAAAAAACGAGAATTGAAGATAAATTTTGAGATAGCAAAAAAAAGATTAGAAAGTGTAAAAATTAGTATCAAAAGTTCAAGTAGTGCGTTAAATTCAGCTATTAGCAATTATGAATCTATAACAAAAAAATTCAAAGCTGGAATTGTAGATAATATTGCATATCTTGATGCTTTAAGTGATAAAACAGTGGCGGAAGCACTCTATGAAAAATCTATAAATGATTATGAAAAGGCAAAAGCGATGTTCTATTTTGTAAAAGGTGAAAATCTTGAGGAGTTTGTGAAATGAGTAGAGTAGTTATTGGTCTATTATTGTTAGTTTTTAGCTTGAATGCAGAAGATATTTATGCAACATTCAATGTCTTAGCAGATAAAAAAGCAAATTTAGCTTTTAGTAGTAGTGGAATTGTAGAAGAAGTTTTTGTAGAGATAGGAAGTGAAGTCAAAAGAGGGGAGATTTTAGCAAAACTACAAAATGGTGATTTGAGACAGAGTGTAGAGATAGCAAAAGCAAATCTTAGAAATGCAGAAGTGGTATTGAGATTTGCCAAAAAAGATTACAGTAGGCAAGTAAAAATCAAAAATATGATTGAGAAGACAAAATTTGATAAATTTGCTCTAAGTTTAGAAATTGCAAAGGTAGCTCTGATTCAAGCAAAAGCAAATCTAGCCTACAAAAAGGTAATTTTAGATAAAACAAGCTTAAAAGCCCCATTTGATGGTGTGATTTATGATAAAAGTGTAGAGATAGGTGATGTAGTAAGTGGGCAAATGTTGAGAACTATTTTGAAAATTCAGAGTAAAACTAAAAGAAAATTAGTTTTAGGATTTGACCAAAAGTATTGGAAAAAAGTAAAAGTTGGTCAAACTTTTAAATATGGAGTAGATGGGGATAAAAAAGTATATGAGGGTAAGATTAGTAAAATTTATCCCTTTGCTAATAGTGGAAACAGAAAGATAAAAGCAGAAGTAGAAGTTGAGGGGTTTGTAGTTGGGCTTTTTGGTGAGGGATATATAAAGGAAGATAAATAAGATGCAAGGAGATATAAGATGCTAAAAGGGTTAAAAAATTATATTACAATGATATTAGTTGCTGTATTGGTTGCAATTTCTGGATATCTTATATATATTAAAATAAAT
>JAOZPA010000046.1 GCA_029932985.1 Campylobacterales bacterium | reverse complement strand
AAGCTAAAGATATTTTAGAAAATATCACAATTGATTCACAATCGGTCGAAGATGTAAAAAGTTGGCTAAAATAAATCATCGGTGAGGGGATGAGGTATAATAAACTGAAGTCCTAAATCATAGGTGCTTAGGATTAGAAATCGTGAGAATAAACTCCAAATAGCACCTATCTTCTATAAATTCCTAAAGTGTGTAATAGATTGCATTTGGATGAGGCACAATCAAAGCGGAGGTGGAGTGTTCGGGGTCTAGCAAAAATGATTCAGTTAATTTAATTCCAAACTTTTCAACTTGCAAAAGTTCAAAAATATCTCGATTTAATTCCATATCAGGACAAGCGGAATATCCAGCAGAATATCTTTTGCCTTGATAACGATTCATCTGCACATCTCGCAAAGTATCACCCTCTTTTTGGGTAATTCCCAACTCCAACCGCACCTGTTTATGCACCACTTCCGCCAAAGCCTCAGCCAGTTCTGCACTCAAAGCACTCACAAAATGGTACTCCTTATATTTTCCCTCTTTATATAATTTTTGAATATAGGTGGAGAGTTCCAATCCACTACTGACACAACTAAAAGCTACTACATCGTGTTTATCTTTTTGAAAATAATCACTCAATGTCCGATATGGTTTTCGATTTTGCCGTGGAAACTCTAATGTTTTTATAGGTTTTAAGTCCCCTAACGGAAATTTATTTATCTCTGATTTGCTAAAATATCCCTCATTTTCATCAAAAATTAAGAGTTTATTATCATCAGCCCTACACGGAAAATATCCATAAATAGTGATTGGATTAAATAGATTTTTCTCTATTAGTTCATCTTTTATTCGTTCAAACATTGGATAAACTTCACTATCTAATAGATTTTGATACTCCTCTTTTGTTTTACCTTTTTTGGTAAATCCCCAACTTCTGGAAAATAAAACTTTGTGATTTATCCAATCAAATGCAATCTCTCTCACATCGGCTTTTAAAGTTTTCACTCCCCAAAATGGCGGAATTAAAGTTTTAATATCTCTATTTGGCATTTTGATTTCATGAAGAGGTGGAATTATTGTTTTTTCTTTTAATTTTGTTGATTGGTTGATTGTCGTTAAATTGGTGCGATTCTCGCACCCTACGATTTCACCTTTTTCGATTTGGCTCATCGCAATCACACCATCAAAAGCATCTTTGCAATAAAAGATAGCTCCCTCATAGTTTGGACGACAAAAGTTATCTATAAAATTTCTAGTCAAGGCAGCCCCACCGAGTAAAACTGGAACATCAATATCTAATTTTTTTAACTCTTGTAGATTTTCTTGCATAATCACAGTTGATTTTACCAAAAGTCCACTCATTCCAATTGCATCTGCATTATGCTCTTTGTAAGCTTTTATAAACTCCTCAATATCCGCTTTTATGCCAATATTTATCACTTTATAACCATTATTTGTGAGGATTATATCTACAAGATTTTTTCCAACATCATGCACATCACCCTTGACTGTTCCTAAAATTATGACCGTTTCAGTAGTTTTATCTTTTTTGGGCAAAAATGGATTTAGATAATCCACACTAGCTTTCATAACTTCGGCTGACTGAAGCACAAACGGCAATTGCATTTTTCCGTCGCCAAACAATAGACCCACCTCTTTCATCGCATTTATCAAAATCTCATTTACAATAATCTCTGGAGCAATCTCATCTTTTGCCTTTGCAATAATTGGCAAAATTCGCTCTTTATCTCCATCAACTAGTAAAAAATGCAGTTTTTCCGCCGTGGTCATCGCCTCAAACTTTTCATCTGTTTTGGAATTATCCACAACCACCACATCGCTAAAATGGTCAATAAATGTAAAAAGTGGGTCACCAAACTCTCGCCGATTAAAAAGCAGATTTTCACAAATCTCTATATCGTTATCACTAATTTTGTGCATTGGCAAAGTATTTTTGACATTAACAATCGCCATTGACAAACCAGCATTTATACAATGATAGAGAAAAACAGAGTTTAGATATTCACGAGAATGTTTAGAGAGTCCAAACGAGATATTAGAAACCCCTAGCACAAAACCAACTTTTGGATAAGTTTTGTGAAACTCCTTAATCGCTTCAATTACCTCAATGGCCGCAGTAAAATATTCGCTATCCCCACTTCCCACGGTAAAAGTTAGCAAATCAAAAACCAAATCTTCAGGGGCTAGATGGTGCAAAGTTGTAGCTCTTTTATAAATTCTAGTAGCAATTGCAATTTTTTCCTCTTTCGTTTTTGCCATCCCCTTTTCATCAATTGTCAAACATACCAAACTTGCCCCATATCGCTTTGCCAAACTACAAACTTGGTCAAATTTTTTCTCGCCATCCTCTAAATTCACAGAGTTTATGATAGCTTTTCCACCTACACATTTAAGCCCTCGCTCCAAAGCTTTGGTTTGAGTAGAATCTATCATCAATGGCAAATTAATTTTTTGAGCATAAAGTGAAGCGATAATATTCATATCTTTAGTCTCATCTCGCCCAGCAAATCCCACACTTATATCGATTCCGTGAGCACCACTTCTCACCTGTTGCTGACCAACTGACAAAGTTCCCTCATAATTTTCAGCCAAAAGTAACTCCCTAAAGGCTCTTGAACCAGTTGCATTACTTCGCTCACCTATCAAAAATGGAGCTGGAGCTTGAACTAATTCTACACTTTCAAACAGAGATGCCAAAGATTTAGGGTGAAATCCTTTTGGCGGTGAGGGGACAGTAACCCCCACAGTTGCAGAAAGTTTAGCGATATGTTGCGGAGTCGTGCCACAACAACCACCCAAAATTGCCACACCATTAAACTCCAGAAATTCATTTTGAAGTTGGCTAAACTCATCGGGATTCATTGGGTAAAATGTGTAACCTCCACGATTTTGGGGAAGCCCTGCATTTGCATGGATAGAGATAGGTTTGTGCCAAATTTCACTAAGCTTTTTGATATGCTTTTTGACTTGAGCGGGACCCGTGCCACAATTAAAACCCAACGAGAGAATATCAAACGGCTCTAAAATCGTAGCGATGGACTGGGTGTTTGTGCCGATAAGCATAGTTCCACTAAGTTCGATGGTGACGGAAACCATAATGGGAATGTGGGGAGCGGTGTCTTGAGCTGCATGGAGAGCGGATTTGATTTGCAATGGGTCTTGACAGGTTTCGAGCAGAAAAATATCCGTGCCACCGTCAGCTAAACCCTTGGCAGTTTGGCAATATCCCTCATACATCTCATCATATTTTATGTGACCTAGTGATGGGAGTTTAGTCCCCGGACCGATACTTCCTACTACAAAACGGGGCTTGTCAGTGGTGGAAAATTCATCACAAGCTTTTTTTACAATCTCCGCACCTGCACGGGAGAGTTCGTAAGATTTTTCGCCGATTTCATAATCATCAAGTACCCATGGGATTGCTCCGAAGGTGTTTGTTTTAATCAAATCTGCCCCAGCGATGAGGTATGAGCGGTGGATTTTGTAGATTTCGTGGCTAAAAGTGGTGTTTAAAAGTTCGTTGCATCCCACTTTGCCCTCCCAAACTAAATCTGGAATTTTTAGAGCTTGGATTTGTGTACCCATCGCCCCGTCCATTATTAAAACTTTTTCTGCTATTAATTTTTTTATATTCTTCATTTCATTCTTTCTATATTTTTTCGACAAAGGAATCTACTATATCTTTTCGTATTCCTCCGAAATTTATGGTGAGTTTAAAACTTCTACCCTCTTTTTTGATTTTCACAACTCTACCCATTCCAAAAATTTTATTATTTACAATGTCACCGATATTGAAACATTTTTTGTCTTTGATGTGAATCGCCCCTCGATAAACTCCGCACTCTTGCAAAAATGGGCTTTTGGTGAGTTGGGTTCGTTGACCTTTATGAAATCGGCTATCGCAATGGCTGAGAAAAAGCTCTTTTTTAGCTCGGGTAAATGCCACATAGGCCAGTCGTCGCTCCTCCTCTATATTGCAACCATCCCCCACGAGTGGAAAAAATTTATTTTCCAATCCCACGACAAAAAGATACTCAAATTCCAAACCTTTACTGGCATGAATGCTCATCACGGAGACGGTTTGATTGTTGATTAAATCTTGGTCACTCTCTAAAGCTAAGCCGTTTAGAAACTCATCCAGTGTTAATTGTGGATTTTTCTCTATATCTTCTCTGAAAAGTCCATAAAATTCATCAATATTTGCAACTCTATCGATAGAATCGGTCATCTCTGCAAAAAAATCTTTAATTTGAAAATGATTTTCTAACTCGTCAACTAAATTTATGATAGAGTTTTCTGTTTTTTGTTTGATTTTTTCTAAGCTATCAAAAAAATAGGTTATGGAACTATAAGATTTTTTGTTTATCAGTTTTTGAAGCTCCCCTCTATGATTTTTTACATATCTGAAAAGTGAGAGTGATTTTTTTTGAGATTGGGTCAATAGTTGATTGAGGCTCATTTTTCCCACCCCTCGTCGTGGACGATTTATGATTCTATTGATTGAAAAATCATCATCCAAATTTGAGATAGCACGAAAATAACTAATCACATCTTTTATCTCCGCTCTTTCATAAAATTTTGCTCCACTGACAATTTTATATGGTACACGAGCGATATTTAACCCCTCTTCTAGTGAGCGACTAAGGGCATTTAGACGATAAATAATAGCGATATTTTGAGGGGCAATCCCGTGGGTTATCAAAGTGCTAACTTTTGAAGCGATAGTTTGAGATTCGATTTTTTCGTGAAAGGAGCTGATGATTTCTACCTCTTTTCCAGCGGGATGAGTAGCGATAAGTTTTTTACCCAGTCGAGTACGATTGTGTTCAATAAGTTGGTTTGCACAATCCAAAATATTTTTACTTGAGCGATAATTTAACTCAAGTTTGATAGTTTTACACCCTTTATTTTCCTCTGCAAAATTCAAAATATTATGCACCGATGCCCCTCGCCAACCATAAATTGACTGGTCATCATCGCCAACGACACATAGATTTTGGTGAATAGAGGTAAGTTTTTTGATGATAAGTGATTGAATCTGATTTGTGTCTTGATATTCATCGACCATCACATACTGATACTGCCCACTGACCATATTTAAAATCTCATCATTAGAGTTTAGAATTTGATAGGTCAAAACCAAAAGGTCATCAAAATCAAGTAAATTTTTTTCAATCAGGTGTTCATTGTATTTTTGGTATATCTTTGTAATTTTTTTGTAATCAGGTAAAATCGCTTGGCTCACTGCATCATCAGGTTTTAACAAAATATTTTTATATTTAGAAATCTCCGAGGCCACAAAGTAAAAATCAAAATCAAAACCAAAATCTTTTATAATTTTTTTGAGAATAGTTTTTTTGTCATCTGTATCAATTATGAGAAAATTATTTTGCCGATTGATGGTATGGATATATTTTTTTAGAAAAATCAAACCAAATTTGTGAAAAGTACAAAGCAACGGTGGATAAAGCAGGGTGGAATTGTCTATCAAATTCATAGCCCTCTCTCGCATTTCAGTAGCGGCTTTGTTTGTAAAAGTGAGAGTCAAAATAGAGCGAGGAGTAATCCCCACAACCTCTAGTAGATAAGCTAACCTAGAAATAATAGTTTTGGTTTTACCACTTCCAGCCCCCGCTAAAATCAAAACTGCCCCCTCCGTGGTCTTGACAGCCTCCTGTTGAGATTGATTTAATCCTTCAAATATTTTCTGCATTTTATCTTCTTCATTATGAAATTTTTTAGCCCATATTATAGCATATTTATGTTGATTTTTCTCTAATTTCGCAGGTGGGCAAGGAGATAAGGAAAACTGCTCCTTTGTCTTGATTTGAAACGGTAACTTTTCCACCCATATGCTCTTCTATGATTATTTTTGACATATAAAGTCCTAAGCCTGTACCATTTTTTTCCTCTTTTGTGGAAAAGTAGGGGTCAAAGATTTTATCGATTATATTCAGAGGAATCCCACCAGCATTGTCACTAATAGTCAAAATTATATTTTCACTATCCATCTTAAGAGAAATAATTATCTGTTTATCTTTAATTTCATTTTCAATCAAAGCATCTTTTGCATTATTTACAATATTTAAGATTGTTTGACTTAGTTCGTTTGGAAAACCTAGAATCATAAATTTATTATTAATATCAAATATAATATCTATTTGTTTTTCTATAAAAACAGGCATAACCATATCTATGGTATTTTTAATTATATCATTTAAGATAAATTCTACTCTCTCTTTTTCAGGCTTAAAAAAATCTCTAAAATCATTAATAGTTTGAGACATATTCTGTATCTGTTTATTGGAATTTTTTTTAAAATATTCTATTGCCTTATCATTTAATTTATCTCGATGATACTTCAAAATAATTGTCTGACTCAGCATAGCTAATATATTCAGAGGTTGTCGCCATTGGTGGGCAATCATACTTATCATCTCACCCATTTGAGCTAGACGGGATTGTTGGAGCATCATTTTTTCTTTTTGTCTATTTTTTTCAACTTCTTTTATCACTTTTTCTTCTAAAGAATTGTTTAATTCAATAACTTTTAATTTTTCTATCGCAAGTTTTTTAAATAAATTTCTAACTTTAAATAGAATAATTATGATTAACAATAAAGCTAAATTGTAATATAAAGTAGTTAAATATATATCAATTTTATCTTTATAATAGTATATTTTCCATGTTGTATTTTCTAGCTGTTGTGTATATATGTAATGGTTATCAGAAGCTATCAGTTTAGAATCTTCAATATTTGCTGATAATATTTTGTCATCTATTAATTCTTGTGCTAAAAATATTTTTTTATTGTTAAATCCATCTATTCCGCTTGATGCAATAATTTGACCCTCTTTATTGGTTACAAAATATGAACCTTCATAAAGATTAACTTTATCAAGTAACTCACGTTGATTCTTAAGTGTAATATCAAAATCTAATGTTCCTAAAAATTCATCATTAAAGTATATTGGATGACCTAAAGTTACCATTAGACCTAATCCCATAGTATCAAAATATAAAGGAGTAAAGAAAAAATCACCATTTGGATTATTTTTAGGAAGTGCCTTTTGCCATAATGGTGCTTTCATACCTGCATCAGAGAGTTTAAATTTTGTTGAGTCAAGATAGGGATAAATTGTAGAAAAGTTATTTTTTGATTTATAATATATCCATGAATATGTTTTGTTTTGCTGAGTAATCAATTTCATATATGGAGTTAAAGATAGAGATATTTCCATCTCTAGTTGTACTTTTTTAGTTACATTTAACCCTTTATATCCAACAAGATTTGCCATACTTTTAATGTCTAAAGCATAGTGTCCTTTATCATCTGTTTTATGCACCATTGGTGCATACTTTAAAGATATTTCCTCTTGAATTTTAAATCTCTCATCAATAACTGTTTTTAAATATAAAACAGAATTAATCCCTGATTTTATATTATTTTCTAGTTCACTAATTGTATTTTTTACCTCTATCTCTATATTATTAATTTTTCTATTTATTGTAAGAAAAGAGATAGCAATTATTGAGCCAACCAACAATATAATTAAACTATTTATATAGAATATCTCAGATTTACCTTTTGTACTTTTACTTATATTTTTCATTTTATAACCTTTTTAATACAATTGTAAATTCTGCACCATTTTTACTATTTGCAACGGTAACTTTTCCACCCATATGCTCTTCTATGATTATTTTTGACATATAAAGTCCTAAGCCTGTACCATTTTTTTCCTCTTTTGTGGAAAAGTAGGGGTCAAAGATTTTATCGATTATATTCAGAGGAATCCCACCAGCATTGTCACTAATAGTCAAAATTATATTTTCACTATCCATCTTAAGAGAAATAATTATCTGTTTATCTTTAATTTTGTTTTCAATCAAAGCATCTTTTGCATTATTTACAATATTTAAAATCCCTTGACCTAATTCATTTGCGAAGCCTATTACTTCAAATTTTTCTTGATTTTCAAAAATTACCTCTATGTTGTCTATTACAAATATTGGCTTAAGCATCTCTAAAGTATTATCAATTACATCATTTATAATAAACTTCATTTTATCCTTTTTTGGCTTAAAAAAATCTCGAAAATCATCAATAGTTTTAGACATACCTTGTATCTGTTTATTAGAATTTTTTTTAAAGTATTCCATATAATCACTATTTAAATTATCTCTTCTATATTTAAATATGAGAGTTTGATTTATCATAGCTAGAGTATTTAGAGGTTGTCGCCATTGGTGGGCAATCATACTTATTATCTCTCCCATTTGAGCTAGTCGGGATTGCTGGAGCATCATAAGTTGTTGTTGTCTGTTTTTTTCAACCTCCTCTTTTACTCTATCTTCCAAATTTTGATGTATCTGTTTGAGTTCATCCTCTAATCTTTTCTTGTCTGTTATATCTCGCCAAACTACATGAATAATTTCATCTTTGGTATCTGTGCTAATATTGGTGAGCATAATATCTGACCAAAACTCACTTCCATCAGCTCTTATATGTACCCATTCAAAATTATTATGATTATTTTTAATAGCAATTTCCATCATCTCTTTTGATTTTTCTAAAGAGTTAACACCATTAGGTTGAAATTCAGGGCTTAATTCAGATGGTTTTAAAGATAATATATCTTTTTTATTTTTATATTTAAGAACATTAATTATAGAATCATTGCAATCTGTAAAAACACCATTTGTGAGTATAAGTATTCCATCTGTGGATTTTTCAAAAATATTTTTAAACTTATTTTTTTCTCTCTCTATTCTCTTTTTTAATTTTCTTTGTTTAAAAGATATTATTAAAACAATAAGAATTATAGCTATGGATATACTTAAAATCTGCCATATCAAAGTATAATCAACAATAACTTTTTCAACACTACTATGTCTCCACTTTACTAAGATTTTTCTTTTTTGTATCTCATCTATACTCTTTATAGCTTTATTAATAATTGAGTGTAAAAGTGGTTTATTTTTATTTACAAATAAAGTTAAATTCATAGTGATACCAGTATCACCTGCAATTTTAATACCCTCTAGCCCCATCTCTATGATAAAATAATCTGACATAGACAAAGTACCTATAAAAATATCATATTTACCACTTTTTACACCAAGCAAACCTGTATGTATCGTATCAGCTCTTATAAACTTTATATCTGGGTATTTTTTTACTATATCTGCTCCATATCCAGCTCCATCACCAAGAGCAATCTTTTTATTTTTCATTTGATTTAAATTTACTATAAAGGGATGATTATCTCTAGTAATTATAACCAAAGGATTTTGAATATAAGTATCTATGGGTTTATAGTTTTTAGCCAATACAACATCTGCTGCATCTCCTGAAATTATATCTACCTCAATATTTTTAGATAGTTCTAAAGTTTCTAACCAATCTTTTGTAATAATTTTTTTAAATTTTAGGTTTAGTTTTTTTTCAATAATATCTATATGTTCAGATACAATACCTATATAATTACCTTGCTTATCAAATGCTTCAAATGGTAGCCAATTTGGGTCACCAGCATAAGTGAAGCTATTATTTTTGAGATATTCTCTCTCCTTTAAAGATAGTTTAGTTTTATTTGATTGCTCAATCTTTGTAGCAAACCATCTGTTTTTTAATCTATTTATCTCTTCATCTGTAACACTATCCATAGCTTTTTGCAAAATATCTCTTAAGATTGGTTTATTTAAAGATATCCCTATATTTAGCTTTGTTATTAGTTTTTTGTCTTGAGGTATGGCTATATACTTTAAATTTAAACTATATTCTCTCATTAAATATTGTGTAACACGCAAATTTCCAAGAAAAACATCAGCTTTGTTTTCAATAACAGCAATAATACATCCCATTATATCTTTTTGTATATTTAATTTTAAATTAGGATAATTCTTTTTAAAATATTTATGCATAATAAAATTATTTGGAACAGTAACTATTTTATCTTTTAAGTCATCAAAATTATTGATATTTTCTATATTACTAAAGATAGCTATAGGCTCTTGAGAATATGGCTTAGTAAAATTTATAAACTCTTGTCTCTTTTTTGTATTTTTTATATTGAGCATCACATCAAGTTTTTCATTTTTCATCATATCAAGAAATTCAGACCAATTATGACCCTGTATATAATCTATATTGATACCTATTTTTGATGCTAACAGATTCATATAATCAATCGAATACCCTTTTGGCTTTCCCTCTATATTATAATTATATGGGGGATAGTTTTGTTCATTGTGTACTGTAATGGTTTGATTATCTTTGAGATACTCTTTCTCTTTTAAAGATAGTTTAATTTTTTTTACTGGTTCAATATATTGAGTCATTGGAGGCAATTCTACATTTAGCCATTTACTCACAATCCTATTTTTTTCAACCATAGAAATAGAGTTGATTGCTTTATTTATTATAGATACAAGTATTGGCTTATCTTTTCTCACTCCAACTCTAGCATAACCCATAGGTGGCATATATTTAAAATAAATAAACTTAAGATTAGGAAGTAGCATCTTTTTTATATTTCCAGAAAGTGAATCAAAGTTATCAAATCCTGCATAAGCTTTCTTCATAACAATACTTTTCAATATATCTTTTTTATCAGTTACTTCATATAATTTTATACAAGGATAGTTTTCTTTTAGATACCTAGCTTTTGATGAACCCTTATTTACAGCTATGGTTTTACCACAAAGCTCACTTAACTTAGAAATTTCTAATTCAGTATCATAAGACACAATTGCTTGAGGTATTGAAAAATAAGTTTTAGAAAAATTAAGATATGGTTCTCTGCTTTTTATTTTACCTGCATTGATAATAACATCAACTTCATGATTCATAGCTTTTTTTAATGCCTGATGCCAAGGCATTATTTCCTTATCAAATTTAATTCCAAGTTTTTTTTCAATTAAATTAAAATAATCTATATCCATACCTTCAAGCTTTCCATTTTCATTTAAATATGAGCGAGGAAAGTTTTTAGGGATTGCCATAGTTATCTTAGGATTTTCTCCAAGCCAAGTTTTTTCTTGTGGTGTTAAGTTCACCTTAGTTTCATTTGCAAATAAAATATTTATAGACAATATCGCTATAAACATTAAAAATTTAAATCTATTTTTCATCTCTTTCCTTTTTTTTGAGAATAATTGTAAAAACTGCACCACTTTCACTATTGGCAACAGTAATTCTGCCACCCATATGCTCTTCTATGATTATTTTTGACATATAAAGCCCCAAGCCTGTACCCTTTTTTGCCTCTTTTGTGGAGAAGTAGGGGTTAAAGATTTTATCAATTACATTCAGAGGAATCCCTCCAGCATTATCACTAATAGTCAAAATTGTATTTTTATTTTTACTTTTAATAGAGATAACTATCTGTTTATCTTTAATTTTATTTTCAATCAAAGCATCTTTTGCATTATTTACAATATTTAAGATTGTTTGACTTAGTTCGTTTGGAAAACCTACAATCATAAATTCATTATCAACCCCAAGTATAATATCTATTTTCTCTTTTATAAAAATAGGATTTACCATATCTATGGTATTTTGAATTATATCATTTAAAATAAATTTTACTTTCTCTTTTTCAGGCTTAAAAAAATCTCTAAAATCATTAATAGTTTGAGACATCCCTTGTATCTGCTTGTTGGAATTTTTACTAAAATATTCTATTGCCTTATCATTTAATTTATCTCTATGGTATTTCAAAATAATTGTTTGATTTATCATAGCTAAACTATTTAGTGGTTGTCGCCACTGATGGGCTATCATACTTATTATCTCTCCCATTTGAGCTAGACGGGATTGTTGGAGCATCATTAGTTGCTGTTGTTTGTTTTTTTCAATTTCACTTTTGACTTTAAACTCTAGTGATTTATTTAAAAGTTCAAATTCTTTTTGAGTATCTTTTAATTCTGTTAAATCTAAAACACTAGTTATTCTAATATTGTTATCCATATTTGTACCACGAACTAATGCAGGAAAATTTGTACCATCTGATCTAACCATATTTAATTCATAAGGTTTTTGTGAATCTTTTAGTTGATTTTTTAAAAATTCATGTTGAGAAGGAGAAACAAAATCCAATGGAGTATTACCTTTAATATCTTCAATGGAACTATATCCATACATTTGTAACAATTGTTTGTTTGTTTCTATTAATTTACCATTTTTAAATATAGCGATTGCTTCAATTGTGGAGTTTAATAATTTATTTAATCTCTTATTGTTCTTTCTTGATATTATTAAAAATGATAGTCCAATCAAAAATATAAATATAAATACACCTATAATCTGCCAAATCAAAGTATAATCAATAATATTACCAAGTTTAGTATGTCGCCATTTTGACATTATTTTATGCTTTGTTATATCATCTATAGAGTTCATAGTTTTATTTATTATTGAATATAAAAGTGGTTTCTCTCTATTTATAAAAAGTGTCAAATTCATGGTGATACCAGTATCTCCAGAGATTTTGATACCCTCTAACCCCATACTCACAATAGTATAATCAATCATAGATAAAGTACCTATAACGATATCATATTTTCCACTTTTAACACCAACTAAAGCAGAATTTATAGAATTAGTTTTTAAAAATTTTATATTAGGATATTTTTTAACTATATCAGCTGTATATCCATAACCATCAATATATGCAATTTTTTTATCTTTAATGTGATTTAATTCTGATATAAAAGGATGATCTTTTCTAGTAACTAGAACCAAAGGATTTTGAATATAAGTATCTATAGGTTTATAATTTTTAGCCAATATAACATCTGCTGCATCTCCTGATATAATATCTGATTTAATTTTCTTAGATAGTTCTAATGTATTAATCCAATCTTTTGTGATAATTTTTTTAAACTTAATATTTAGTTTTTTTTCAATTATCTCTATATGTTCAGATACAATACCTATATATTTACCTTGCTTATCAAATGCTTCAAATGGTAGCCAATTTGGATCTCCAGCATAAGTAAAGGTATTGTTTTTTAGATATTCTTTTTCTTGAATAGATAATAAATTTTCCTTTTTGTATCGCTTATCAAACCATTTCTCTTTTAATCTATTTATCTCTTTGTTACTTATATTTTTTTGAGCTTTTTTAAGTACACTTAGTAACAGAGTATTTGTCTTTTTTACACTTATTCTTAACTCATCTATTAAGTATCTATCATTTATAATATTTGAAGGGACTATATCTGTAATATTATTGGTTTTTAAAAGATAGTTAGCCACTGATTTTGTATCTATAACAATATCACCTTTCCCTTGTGCTAATAGTTGAAATGCTTCTAAATTAGATTTTACATAAAGTTGTTTTATTAAAGGATAATGCTTTTTTATATAGTTTGAGTTTTTATAATTTTTAGGTGTAATATATGTTTTACCATCTAACTCATCTAAAGAATTATACTCTTTAGAGCCTTTTTTAATATAAAATATATTATATAAAGTAAAATAAGGATCAGTAAAAGCAAGAGTTTTTTCTCTTTCTGTAGAAGTAGAAATATCAGCTAATATATCAATATCTCCATTACTAAGCATTGTAAGATACTCTGACCAAGAGTATCCTGATATATACTTGGTTTTTATGTTTAATTTTTCAGTTATTAGATTTATATAATCTATACTGAAACCTTGAACTATACCATCTTTTTTAAAATTAAATGGTGGAAAATTTATCTCTGGTATTTTTAAAATTTTATGTTTTTTTAAAAATTCTTTCTCCTTTAATGTTAAGTTTATTTGAATTTCATTTGCAAATAAAATATTCATAGACAATATCGCTATAAACATTAAAAATTTAAATCTTTTTTTCATCTGTATTCCTTTTTTTTGAGAGTGATTGTAAAAACTGCACCGTTTTCATCATTTGAAACGGTAATTTTACCTTCCATATGCTCTTCTATGATTATCTTTGTCATATAAAGCCCCAATCCTGTACCATTTTTTTCCTCTTTTGTGGAAAAGTAGGGGTCAAAGATTTTATCGATTATATTCAGAGGAATCCCACCAGCATTGTCACTAATAGTCAAAATTATATTTTCACTATCCATCTTAAGAGAAATAATTATCTGTTTATCTTTAATTTCATTTTCAATCAAAGCATCTTTTGCATTATTTACAATATTTAAGATTGTTTGACTTAGTTCGTTTGGAAAACCTAGAATCATAAATTTATTATTAATATCAAATATAATATCTATTTGTTTTTCTATAAAAACAGGCATAACCATATCTATGGTATTTTTAATTATATCATTTAAGATAAATTCTACTCTCTCTTTTTCAGGCTTAAAAAAATCTCTAAAATCATTAATAGTTTGAGACATATTCTGTATCTGTTTATTGGAATTTTTTTTAAAATATTCTATTGCCTTATCATTTAATTTATCTCGATGATACTTCAAAATAATTGTCTGACTCAGCATAGCTAATATATTCAGAGGTTGTCGCCATTGGTGGGCAATCATACTTATCATCTCACCCATTTGAGCTAGACGGGATTGTTGGAGCATTAGAAGTTGCTGTTCTTTATTTTTTCCTATCTCCTTTTCAATTATTTTATAAAGATTAATCTCATTCTCTTTTCGCTCTTGAAATAGGATACCAATCATCAATACTATGGTTATGTGTGCCAAAATAAAGAAATTTATATTTATAACATTATCAATAACTGTACCTATTGAAAATACACCAATATTTAGATATACAGAATATAAAGATATAATAGATAAGATTATAGTAAATAATGTCCCATAACTAAGCCCTTTGTAATAAACTATGAAAATTATTATTGGCATTGTTAAAGAAAAAAGCAATGATAAATTATTAACGAGAAGCACAATCTCTACCATATAGATAATAAAAGCAAAAACAGAAGAATATATAAGATATTCGATAAATTTAATCTTTTTATAGCTTGTGAGTAAAATCAATACAAAAGGGGTAAATAGCAACTGCCCCATAACATTACCAAACCACCACGAAAAAAGTGATTTAAAATATAGATCAAAAGTTATGATAGAGTTTGCAAGAAGTATTATATTTCCAATTATTGCACTAAATGGTTGCAGTGCAAAAACAATAATTCCAAATAATCCCAGAATGTCCCTGAGTGTTAATAGCTCTTTATTTAATTTGTATCTATTAAATAGATAAATTCCAATCATCGCCTCTATGGAGTTCAAAAAAGATATTTCAATTGCTGGGAAAAAATTCATACCACTACTATATGCTAAAATAAATTGACCAAAAAATATTCCCGAAATTATTTTTTTGCCAAAATATAGGGCAGATGCTAAAGCTATTCCCTCTGAAGCAAAAATTACGATGGTAACGATTTGGTGTTCATTTGACATCATAAAACTTATCTTGCCAACTACAAAATATAGCATTGCTACTATAAAGATTATAATATATTGATTTATATTATTGAGATTTAATTTTTTAGAGATATTCATTTTATCTATCCTTAGTTATTTAACTTTAATTCTATTTTAAAAACTGCACCATTTTCATCATTTGAGACGGTGATTTTACCATTGAGATGCTCTTCTATAATAATTTTTGTCATATAAAGCCCAATACCCGTACCATTTTTTGCCTCTTTTGTGGAGAAGTAGGGGTCAAAGATTTTATCGATTACATTCACAGGAATCCCACCAGCATTGTCGCTAATAATCAAAATTATATTCTCATTATCCATTTTGAGAGAGATAACTATCTGTTTATCCTTAATTTCATTTTCAATCAAAGCATCTTTTGCATTATTGATAATATTCAAGATTGCTTGACCTAACTCATTTGCATAACCTATAAATTTCATCTTTTCCTTTTTTTCAAAAATAATCTCTATATTGTTTAACATAAAAACAGGCTTTACCATATCAATTGTATCTATTATCACATCATTTATATAAAACTCAAATTCCTCTTTCTCAGGCTTAAAAAAATCTCGAAAATCATCAATAGTTTTAGACATATTTTGAATCTGTTTATTTGAATTCTCATTAAAATATTCTATATCTTTATCAGCCAAACTTCCTCTAATATATTTTATGACGATAGTTTGATTTATCATTGCTAAACTATTTAGAGGTTGTCGCCATTGATGGGCAATCATACTCAACATTTCACCCATTTGGGCAAGGCGAGATTGTTGGAGCATTAGAAGTTGCTGTTGTCTATTTTTTTCAACCTCCTCTTTTACTTTACGTTTAAGATGTTGATTTATTTTCAAAACTATAAAAAGAGTTATAGATGAAATCATTAAAATACTTAATATCCATTTTAGCAAGTAACTAAAACTTATTCCATACTCATATTTTACATTGAAATATCTGTTTTTGATTTTATCTTTTTGTTCATTGCTCATAGTTCTTAATTCTCTATTGATGATACAAACCAATGGTGACCAATCACCCCTCACCGCCATTGCATTTTTATGAATCCCATATTTGGTAGGAGAGGCAACCTTGATATTATAAAAATCCTCCTGCTTGATAATATAACTTCCTGTTGTTAAATTACCAATATAAGCATCCACTTTTCCTGTGGCTAGAAGCTTAAGAGCTAATTGAGTGGGATTTACTTTACTTGTTGTTTTTAGCACAATACTTGGATAATCTTTTTTTAGAAATTTTTGCATTACAAAACCATTTTCAATAGATATAACTTTCCCCTTTAAATCATCTAATGACGATACGAAAGAGAAATCATCTCTAGTAAAAATAACCCACGGTGAGAAAACATAATTATCTGTAAAAAGCATATTCTTTTTTCGCTCATCTGTAATCTTTGCAGTCAATAAAATATCTATACCACTTTTATCTGATATTGATTTTAGTGCTTGTTTCCAACTATATCCATCCGATGAGACAAGTTTATATCTTATATTGTATTTTTCAAAAATAATTTTCATATAATCCACAGATATTCCACCTAATTCACCATTTTTATTTATCTGATAGGGTGGTGCATCTCCTACTCGAATATTAACTATATGGTTT
>JAOZPA010000161.1 GCA_029932985.1 Campylobacterales bacterium | reverse complement strand
CTTTAAACTCTATAATAAAGATATTTTCATTAATTTTTACTGTCAAATCGATTCGCCCTCTGTTTGTGACATCTTCACCGATTATCTCTAAACCCAAACTTTGCAGATAGATATAAATCACACTTGCATAAAATCCCTCAAAATGG
This sequence comes from Campylobacterales bacterium, assembly GCA_029932985.1. GTDB lineage: Bacteria > Campylobacterota > Campylobacteria > Campylobacterales > JAOZPA01 > JAOZPA01. Next base: position 4,641 of record JAOZPA010000161.1, on the reverse strand, counting down.
GCGATGTCGTTACTCACATAATTATTGTATGGAATTGAGGCAAAAATTGAGATAAGTGAAGTTTGAAAATTATCAAATTTTGCCTCATACAAAGCATCAAATAGATTATCTTGGTATCTTAATTTTTCAGTTGATTGCTTTATCAAAGAGTTGATGATAGAGTCGTTTAATGAAATTTGCACCTCTTTATTTGGGATTTTCAAGTGATACTCAAAGCCCCCTCTTCGTTTTTCCACCATTTTATCAATTGTCAAATATCCAGTCTGAAAAAGCACAACTTCAAATCGAATATTTTCAATATCGAAACTATTTAGTAGTTCACTGCCGACTTTAAGATTTGCTAATTCTGGCAAAAAATAGTTTTGTTGTTTGATGAGTTTCATTAGAAAAGTGGGAGTTCCCGTCTCAAACCAATAGTTTTTATATAAAAAATCATTTTTAATAAATAGCAAAATATCAAAAGGGTTATAAACATTATTTTTCAAAAAATTGTAGCCATTATACCACTCTTTTAGTTTTTCAAAATCCACACCCTGCAAATATGGAGCGATTTGGGTCTCTATGTCATTTTGAGTGTAACCACAAATATTTCCAAACCGTGGAGTTAGAGTAATATCTTCTATATTATTTAGCCCACTAAAAATTGAAGCTTTTGAAAACTTGGAAACTCCTGTGAGAAACACAAATTTGATATATTCATCACTCCCTTTTAGCACACTGTAAATATTATACAAACCATCCCGAATTTTACTAGCTTTCTCCTGATTTTCAATATTATCAAGAATCGGTTTATCATATTCATCTACCAAAATAACAACTTTTTGATTATATTTTTCATAAGCCTTTTCAATTAACTCCTCAAAACAACCAGCACTATTATTTATATATTCACATTTAATTCCTAAATTATCTTGATTTTTTTTGAGAATTTTCAAAATTCTATCATCCAAATTTTCTCTATCCTCAACCCTGCCTTTTGCAAAATCAATCTTAATCACTGGATAAATATCTTCCCAATCCCACTTGTCATAAATATATAATTCCTCAAAAAGCTTTTTATTTCCCTCAAAAATCTCTTTTAAAGTGCTTAAAAATAGCGACTTCCCAAACCGTCTAGGACGAGAAAGAAATGAATAACTATAACTCTCTATTAACTCCAAAGCAATCTCAGTCTTATCTATGTAAAGATAATCCCCCTCCCTAATTTTACTAAAAGTTTGAATCCCAATTGGCAATTTTTTTAACATCTTTTTCCTTTTATTTTAATTATACCATATTTAGAAAATTTTAAAGAATTAATTATAAACACAAACAAAAATTTAAAAATCAGGGGGAGATGAACTAAACCAAGTCAATTCAAATTTTGTTCCATTATTGAAAGTAAAATTATCATTGGTGTCATTAGGTTTTAATTTTCTAGTAAATTGCCCTATCAAATCCAATCCTAATCCATCTTCCGAAATTTTATCTCTATCAAATCCCAATCCATTATCTTTTACAATTAAAGTTATACTTTTGCCTACAATTTTAAAAGATATAAAAATATTACACTCTTTTTTATTATTCTCTTTGCTCGGATGATATTTTATTGCGTTTACTAAAAGTTCATTTGTGATAATTCCTAAAGACATCGCTTCCTCTATATTTAAGATATAAGAGTCTATTTCTTGATTAATATTTATAATTTGTGTAGAATATACCATTTTTACCTCATTTATTATATTTAAAAAATATTCTTGACTTTCTATTTCGTTAAACTTTCCAGAATTGAGTAGATATTTATGGATAAGCGACATCGATTTTATCCGATTTTTTAACTCCAAAAGAAAATTTTTGTGGTGTCTATTTTTATTTTTAAAAGATTCAATAGACAAAAGACTAATAATTATTTGAAAATTATTTTTTACTCGGTGGTGAATCTCTTTGACCAATAGCTCTTTCTCTTTTACTAATTTCAGAAGTTGATAATTTATATTTCTAATATCATCAGTTCCATCTTTTACTTTTTTTTGTAAAATTTGCTCATTCTCATCTTTAATATTGATTAACTCCTCTTGGATTTTTATCTTTTCATCTTGAATTTTATGAAAACGATTTGCCAATATAAATGAAAAAACTACAATCTCAACATAAGAAGCAACAACAAAAAAGTAATGATTAAAATCACTATTTTCAATCACCCCCTCCGTCATCAAAGAGATAATTATCATAGAGATAACATATATAAGAATTGCAACAATATAATATTTCATCTCTTGATGCCCCTTTATCAAAACATAGATAGGGATAATAATCAACAGTGGAGCAAAAAGTGTGGCAAATTCAATACTGATTGCAAACCATGGCTCATAACTGATAAAAGTTAGCATAATAAGAAAAGTCAATACAACCATAAATATTTTTAAAATCTTATCTATCAAAGGAAGATAAATATTTGTCTTAAAAAAATTATTTGAAAAAAGTGTAAGAAAAAGAATATATAGTGGCACGGAAATTTCTAGTTGACTTGCATATAAAGCAAGTGTTGTATTATAAAAACTCAGCCCACTAAAAACAAAAATAAATATAGTATGAAAAAAAATATAACCCACATAATAGATATAGATTCGATTTTTGAGTGTAATAAATAGAAACAGATTAAATAATAAAACTATCAGCATCGTACCAAAATAAAACCAATATAGATTAAAACCATCTCTAAAAATAAATGATTTTTGAGAATACAACTCAAATTTACCAAAATTAGATGCTTTTGAATTTATTTTAATATAAAACTTTTTAGAACTATTTGGTTTAATTTTAAAAAAAAATGTTGGATGAATATCTTGTTGCTTCTCATATTTCAAATAAACAGTCAGTCCACTTTCCTGAATTTTCCAACCATTTAGAGTCTCCTCAAAAAGATTTACCTCATCAAAAAACGGCTCAGTTAAATATAGTATAAAATCCTCATTTTGACTATCATTATATAAAGTTAATTTAAACCAACTATCACCCTTGATATAACCAAATGCAAACCTATTTGAGATATTTTTATCAAATGTTATCTTTTGGATTTCATCAATATCTAAATTTCGTGAATCATCATAATGATATTGCAATGAAAAATCATCAATTTTTTCTATATCACTATTAACAATAAAGTCCCCAAACGAAAAATTAATAAAAGAGATAAGAATTAATAAAAATCTAACCATCTCTATTTAAATCTTTTTTCTCAAACAATAACCAACCCCTACAATATTCTCAATATTTAACTCTGGAGCTTTTTTGCGAATTCTCAAAATCGTATCTCTAATAGCAGAAAAAGATATTTTTTTATTCTTCCAAATATTTTCAATAAGAACCCCATAAGAGATATGTTGATTTGAATTTAAACAAAGATAATCCAATAATCTATTCTCATTTTTGGTAAATCTAATTTCATTATCCTTCAACATTAAAATCCTTTGTTCTAAATCATAAACATAACCATTCCCTAAATCAATCTTAGCTCTATTCTCTACTTCTTTATGTTTATTTTTAAAATTTAACATATCGTTAACTCTATGTATCGCCACACTCAAAACCGCCTCAATATCCCTTTCATCAAAAGGTTTTATCAAATATCCATAAATATTTGTCTCACTAGCCTCCTCTATAATTTCACTCTTTCCAAATCCTGTAACATAAATAATTGGTACTTCTCTATAATCATTGAGTTTTTTAGCACACAAAATCCCATCCATTGCCCCCTCTAAATTCAAATCCATAAATACAAAATCAATTTTTTCTTTTTTAAAAATTCCTAATGCTTCATTTCCCGTAGCAACACATCTTACAATATTATGACCCAACTTATTAAGTATATTTTTTAAAAACTTAGCACTTAATATCTCATCTTCCACAATTAAAATATCTTGTTTTATCATCATTTTACCCTTGAAAACAATTATATCATAAAAAAATAATCTATTTTCTGATAACTTTCTGATAACTTCTTGATATAATAAAAATAATTAAATATACAGGAAGGAGGCTAAAAAAATAATTATAATAGGGGAAGTGGAAGATAAAATCTTCTTAGCAAATAGAAAAGAGTTTGAATGAAAATATAAAACTCTTATTTTTTTAAAAGGAATAATGTTATGAGTACAATAACTGTCGCATTAAATGCAAATTGGCAAGAGGTTACAAAAAATTGTGTGATATTTTGTAATGTTACACAAGCAGGTTGTGAATCTCAAGAGGTTACAATAGTTGGTCCATATACAGACCCAAATAATAAACCAACACCTAGAATTATTAATCATGGTCAAATGCAATCTAGTGAATTTGGAAAACAAATAGGTCATTTTTTTGATACTGTTGATTATGAGCAATTTCAAAATTATAGATATGATTTAACTTTTACACATAGTGGTGCTAATCCATCTAATGTAGTTGGAACTCATGGATTCCAAATTTTAGATAAAGCATTTGGTGTCGTAGCCTTGGCAAATGATTCAGGCTCTGACAAAGATTATAATGATTTGGTTGTTACATTAACAATGTTTAAACAATCAACAGATTAAAAAGGATTTATTATGAAAAAATTACTATTTACTTTATTTTTACCATTATCTCTGTTTGCTGGAAATTGTATTGCTGTTGCTACTCAAG
>JAOZPA010000045.1 GCA_029932985.1 Campylobacterales bacterium | reverse complement strand
GCTCAGGGGTAGAGCACTTCCTTGGTAAGGAAGAGGTCGAGGGTTCAAGTCCCTCCATGAGCTCCATTTAAGCGACTATATTTAAAGTTGTATATTAAAAAATAATTAAATTTTATTACGGAGGAACAAATGGCAAAAGAAAAGTTTGAAAGAAATAAACCACATGTTAATATTGGTACAATAGGTCATGTTGATCATGGTAAAACTACACTAACAGCAGCGATTTCTGCAGTATTAGCTACAAAAGGTCTTTGTGAAATGAAAGACTATGATAATATTGATAATGCTCCTGAAGAGAAAGAGAGAGGTATTACAATTGCTACTTCTCATATTGAGTATGAAACAGAAAAGAGACATTATGCACATGTTGATTGTCCAGGACATGCTGATTATGTAAAAAATATGATTACAGGTGCTGCTCAAATGGATGGTGCAATTTTGGTTGTATCTGGAGCTGATGGACCTATGCCACAAACTAGAGAGCATATTCTTCTTTCAAGACAAGTTGGTGTTCCATATATCGTTGTATTTATGAATAAAGAAGATCAGGTTGATGATGAAGAGCTAATGGAACTTGTTGAAATGGAAATTAGAGAACTTCTTGACGAGTATGAATTTCCTGGTGATGATACTCCAATCATAGCTGGTTCTGCTCTTAAAGCTTTGGAAGAAGCAAAAGAGGGAAAAGTTGATGCATGGGGCGAAAAAATTATGGCTCTTATGGATGAAGTAGATTCATATATTCCAACTCCTGTTAGAGAAACTGATAAAGATTTCTTAATGCCTGTGGAAGATGTATTTTCAATTGCAGGTCGTGGAACAGTTGTAACTGGTAGAATTGAGAGGGGAACAATTAAAGTAGGTGAAACTATTGAAATTGTAGGAATCAGAGATACTCAAACAACTACTGTTACTGGTGTTGAAATGTTTAGAAAAGAGATGGATCAGGGAGAAGCTGGTGATAACTGTGGAATTCTTTTGAGAGGAATCAAAAAAGAAGCAGTTGAAAGAGGTCAAGTTCTTTGTAAGCCAGGGACAATTAATCCTCATACTACATTTACAGCTGAAATTTATGTTTTAAGTAAAGAAGAGGGTGGAAGACATACACCATTTTTTAACAACTATAGACCACAATTTTATGTAAGAACAACAGATGTTACAGGTTCAATTACTCTTCCAGAGGGTACTGAAATGGTAATGCCAGGTGATAATGTAAAAATTACAGTTGAACTAATTAATCCAATTGCAATGGAAGTAGGAACAAGATTTGCAATTAGAGAGGGTGGTAGAACTGTTGGTGCTGGTGTTGTTGCAACAATAGAATAAAAATTCTTGAAGGTAGAAAATGAGAGATAAAATTGGACTAAAATGTGTAGATTGTGGAGACATAAACTATACAACCACTAAAAATAAAAAACTTCATACTGGAAAGTTTGAAGTAAAAAAATATTGCAAGAGAGAGAGAAAGCATACTTCTCACAAAGAGACTAAGCTAAAGTCATAATCACAAAACAGAGAATGGAAATTTTCCATTCTCTGTAATTTGTAGGGTAGTAGCTCCAATGGTAGAGCATCGGTCTCCAAAACCGAGTGTTGGGGGTTCGAGTCCCTCCTACCCTGCCACTAAAAGGTTAAATAATGGAAAAGTTAATTAGTTATATTAAAAATTCAAAATTAGAGCTTAGTAAAGTAATTTTTCCTCTAAAAGAGCAGATTAGAACTGCTTTTATTTCAGTGCTTATTGTAGTAACAGTTATATCAGCATTTTTAGCATTAGTTGATGTTATAATGTCTTCTTCGCTTTCTGCTATAATGTAAGGCAGAAAATGGCACATAATTGGTATGCGATTCAAAGCTTTTCAGGAAGTGAACAAGCAGTTAAAAAGGGCATTTTATCTCTAAGAGAGAGATTGGGTGTTGAAGATAAAATTAAAGATGTTGTTGTTCCTACTGAAGATGTTATTGAAATAAAAAATGGTAAGAAGAAAATTACTGAAAGAAGTTTATACTCAGGTTATGTCTTTGCACATTTAGATTTAGACACTCAGCTTTGGCATGCAATTCAAACTCTTCCACGAGTTGGCGGTTTTATTGGTGAACAAAAAAGACCAAGTCAACTTAGCGAAAAAGACATCAATACAATTTTAGAAAAAATGACAAACAGAGGATCTCCAAAACCAAAAGTCTCTTTTGATGTGGGAGAAACTGTCAGAATTACAGAGGGGTCATTTGCTAACTTTACAGGTATTGTAGAGGAATACGATATGGAACATGCAAAATTAAGATTAAATGTTTCAATCTTTGGTAGAAGCACACCAGTTGAAATTTTGTATTCTCAAGTTGAAAAAATAGTTTAAAAAAGAAATTTTAGATAAGATTAATTATAATAGAAAAAGAATTTTTTTCTTCGTTTTTGATATTTTAATCTCTACTCTATAATACATTTTAAAAGGAAAATAATGGCTAAAAAAGTAACAGGCGAAATTAAATTACAAATCGCAGCGGGAAAAGCTAATCCATCACCACCAGTAGGTCCAGCTCTTGGGCAACATGGTGTTAATATTATGGAATTTTGTAAAGCTTTTAATGAAAAAACGAGAGATTTAGCAGGTTTTAAAATTCCTGTAATAATTACAGTTTATGCTGATAGAAGTTTTACATTTATTACAAAACAACCACCAGCAAGTGATTTAATTAAAAAAGCAGCAGGAATTACAAAAGGGACGGATAATCCTATAAAAAATAAAGTAGGACAATTGACAAAAGCACAAGTTATGGAAATTGTTGAAAAAAAGATTGCTGATTTGAATACTACTGATAAAAATCAAGCTTTTAATACAATTGCAGGAAGTGCAAGAAGTATGGGGATTGATATAGTAGAATAGTCCACCACGACTAAATGAGATACAAAATGTATCACTTGTGGTAGTTAGCTAGTCTCTAAATACTAGCAAGAGATAACGAAATGGAGAAATTATATGAGTAAAAAAACTACAAAACGAACAAAAGAGTTGCAATCTAAAATTGAAAAAGAGAGAGAATACTCTGTAAAAGATGCTATTGCTTTGATAAAAGAGCTAAAATCAGTAAAATTTGACGAAACTGTTGATATTTCACTAAAACTAAATGTAGACCCAAGACATGCGGACCAAATGATTAGAGGTTCGGTTGTTCTTCCTGCGGGAACTGGTAAAGTTGTGAGAGTTGCAGTTTTGGCAAAAGATTTAAAAGCAGATGAAGCAAAAGAAGCTGGAGCTGATATTGTTGGAAGTGATGATTTAATCGCTGACATTCAAGCTGGAAATATTAACTTTGATACCCTAATCGCAACACCTAATATGATGGGAATGATTGGTAGAGTTGGTAGAATTTTAGGTCCTAAAGGTTTGATGCCAAATCCTAAAGTTGGTACAGTTACAATGGATGTGAAAACAGCTGTTAGTCAAGCAAAAGGTGGAAAAGTAACTTTTAGAGTAGATAAACAGGGAAATATGCATGCTGGAATTGGTAAGTCAAGTTTTTCTACTGATAAAATTGAAGAAAATTTAACTACATTTATAAAAGAGATGAATAGATTAAAACCATCATCTGCAAAGGGTAGATATATCAAAACTGCTACACTTTCATTAACTATGAGTCCTGCTGTAAAAATGGATGTATTGGAATTATTAGATATAAAATAAAAAAAGGCTATGAGGACTTGAGGCAAAAAGGATTAAGTGTTATTATAAACTTTCACTTATTCTCTTGATACCTTACTTTTTATTGCCTTAATCTTTGACTAGAGATAGTAGAAGCGAAAGCTTAAAAAATAAATTCTGCTTGAAGTTGATAGTCGGAAAGGAGAAAAATTGACAAAAACAAGAAAAAAAGAACTTATTGATGACTTAACAAATGAATTTAAATCTTCAAATGGTTTAGTTGTAGCCGACTACAAAGGTCTTTCTGTTCCTCAAATTGAAGAGTTGAGAAATTTAGCAAGAGTTGAAGATGTGAAAGTTAGAGTTGTTAAAAATACTCTTGCAAGTATAGCTTTAAAAAATGCTGATATGAGTGGAATTGAGCTAAAAAATACAAATCTGGTAATTTGGGGTGATGACCAATTAGCTGTTTGTAAAGTTAGTGCAAAATATGCCAAAATTCAAGAGGATAACTTTGAAATTAGAGTAGGTTATATGGAAGATGAGATTGCTGATGTTGCTAAAATTGAAGCACTTGCTACTATGCCTTCAAGAGATGAGCTTATTGGTATGCTTCTTTCAACTTGGATGGCTCCAGTTACAAACTTTACAATTGGACTGGATGCTCTTAGAAAGCAAAAAGAAGAGGAATCTGCATAGATAATATATGATTTTTTTTAAAAAAATTATATCAACAAAAATAAAAAAAAAGATTTAGGGAGAAACTAAATGGCAATTACAAAAGAAGATGTATTAGAATATATTTCAGGTCTAAGTGTATTAGAGCTTAGTGAGTTAGTTAAAGAATTTGAAGAAAAATTTGGAGTTTCTGCAGCACCTGTAGCTATTGCTGGTGGTGGAGCTGTTGAAGCTGTTGAAGAGCAAACTGAATTTGATGTAATTCTTACAGGAGCTGGAGCTAAAAAAATTGCAGCAATTAAAGTTGTTAGAGCAATTACAGGTCTAGGGCTAAAAGATGCAAAAGCTGCAGTTGAAAATGCTCCTTATACACTAAAAGAGGGTGTAAGTAAAGATGAAGCTCAATCAGTAAAAGAGCTAGTTGAAACCTCTGGTGCAACTGCTGAAGTTAAGTAATTTTAATTATCTTAAACAAATATGAGGGGGCTAACTCCCCTCTAAAATTATAAATATCATATAATACATCTATTTTTGCTAGAAATAGATTAAAAACAACAGAGCAACAAACAAATAGTTTTCCAAATCATTATACATACATTTTATTATTAAAACTTATATATCAAAATTCAGATTTATGTTTTGGATTTATTAACACACTAAAAAGTTTAAACAAACACAACCCACACTACGAGGACGATTTATGGTAAATAGCTTAAAATCAGGGAATAGGTTAAGAGTCGATTTTGGTAAATTTCAAAATAAACTCGAAATTCCACCCCTTCTACAGTTACAACAAAAAAGTTATGAAGATTTTCTAAGATTAGATACAAAAGGCAAAGAGTTAGGAATAGAAAAAGTTTTTAGAACAATTTTTCCTATCCATGACCCTCAAAACAGAATTACTTTAGAGTATGACAATTGTGAAGTAACTAAACCAAAATACACAGTTCGAGAGTGTATGGAGAGAGGTCTTACCTACTCCGTATCATTGAGATTAAAGATTAGACTTATTATTTGGGATATTGACGAAAAAACTGGTGAAAAAATTTCTTCACGAGAGATAAAAGAGCAATCTATTTTTGTAAGAGATGTGCCTCTAATGACAGACCGAGTATCTTTTGTAATTAATGGTGTCGAGAGAGTTGTAGTAAATCAACTTCATAGAAGCCCTGGAGTAATTTTTAAAGAAACACAGAGTGCCACGGTATCAAACAAAATTATATATACTTCACAAATTATTCCAGACCGTGGAAGTTGGCTTTATTTTGAATATGATGCAAAAGATGTTTTATATATTAGAATCAATAAACGACGAAAAGTACCAATTACAATTTTATTTAGAGCATTAGGATATACAAAACAGGATATTTTAAAACTTTTCTATCCGCTATTAGATATTAAAATCAGTGATAATAAATTTTTACTAAAATTTGAACCAGAAGATTTTGTAAAACGATTGCATTTTGATTTGATAGATACTGATGGAAATGAGCTTATGAAATCGGGCAAAAGATTAACTGCAAAAAAAGCTCAAAAAATTAAAGAGAGTGGTGTGAGTTGGATAGAGTATCCAATAGAGGTTTTGGTTGGAAAATATCTCTCAAAACCAATTATTGATGAGTATAGTGGTGAAATTATTTTTGACACATTAACCCAACTAGATGAAAATAAATTAGCAGACCTTGTCAAAAAAGGTTTCAAATCTTTAGAGATTGCAGATGATGAGGGGGAAGATGTTGATAGTGCTATCATCAACTCATTTTCAAATGATAGAGACCAATTAAATCTCCTAAGCCGTTCTGAAAAAATAGAAGATGAAAATGATTTAGCAGCAATTAGAGTATATAAAGTTATGCGACCAGGTGAGCCTGTAACTAAAGAAGCGGCTAAAGAGTTTGTCAACGACCTATTTTTTAATCCTGAAAGATATGATTTGACAAAAGTTGGGCGAACAAAAATGAACCACAAATTAGGGCTTAATGTACCTGAATATGTGACAGTTTTGACAAAAGAGGATATTCTTAGAACTGCTCAATATTTAATTAAAGTGAAAAATGGTCAAGGTCACATAGATGATAGAGACCACTTAGGAAATAGAAGAATCCGTGCAATTGGTGAGCTATTGTCAAATCAACTTCATACAGGTCTTGTGCGAATGCAAAAGGCGATTCGAGATAAATTTTCTGGACTTAGCAGTAGTGTAGAGGATTTAATGCCTCACGATTTGGTAAATTCAAAGATGATTACAAGCTCAATTTTGGACTTTTTCTCAACAGGTCAACTTTCACAATTTATGGACCAAACCAATCCACTTTCAGAAATCACTCACAAAAGAAGATTGTCAGCTTTGGGTGAGGGGGGACTGGTCAAAGAGAGAGCAGGTTTTGAGGTTCGGGATGTTCATGCGACTCACTACGGTAGAATTTGCCCAATTGAAACTCCAGAGGGGCAAAATATCGGTCTAATTAATACCCTTGCAAGTTATGCAAAAGTAAATGAGCTGGGATTTATCGAGACTGTTTATAAGATTGTTAAAGATGCAAAAGTCACTGATGATATAAAATATATCTCGGCAACTCAAGAGGAGGGGCTTCATATCGCTCCAGCTTCCACGAAATTAGATATTGATGGAAATATTATTGAAGATTTGGTAGAGGCTAGAATTGATGGTGAAATTGTATTAATCGACAAAAATAAGATTGATTTAATCGACCTCTCCTCCTCTATGATTACGGGTGTGACCGCTTCTCTTATCCCATTTTTAGAACACGATGATGCAAATAGAGCATTGATGGGTTCAAATATGCAACGACAAGCAGTTCCTCTTTTGATAGCAGATGCTCCAATTGTGGGAACGGGAATTGAAAAAATTGTTTCACGAGATGCTTGGGAATCAATTAAAGCAGAGCGAGGCGGAGTGATTGAAAAAGTTGATAATAAAAATATTTATGTTTTAGGAGAGGATGATGAGGGGGCTTTTATAGACCATTATCTACTTCAAAAAAATATGAGAACAAATCAAAATACCTCATTTTTCCAAAGACCAGTTGTTAAACAGGGTGACACAGTAGAGTATGATCAAGTTATTGCAGATGGACCGAGTATGGACAATGGTGAACTTGCAATTGGTAAAAATATTTTGGTAGCTTTTATGCCATGGAGAGGTTATAACTTTGAGGATGCTTTGGTTTTAAGTGAAAAGTTAATTAGAAATGATTACTTCACATCTGTCCATATTTATGAAAAAGATATAGAGGCGAGAGAGCTAAAAGATGGTACAGAGGAGATAACACGGGATATTCCAAATGTCAAAGAGGAAGATTTGTCTCATATTGATGAGAGTGGAATTGTCAAAATTGGTACTTATGTGAAACCAGGAATGATTTTGGTGGGCAAAGTTACCCCAAAAGGCGAAGTTAAACCAACTCCAGAGGAGCGACTTCTTCGAGCAATTTTCGGTGAAAAAGCGGGTCATGTTCTAAATAAATCTCTATATTGTGGCTCATCAATGGAGGGTGTAGTGGTCGATGTGAAAGTTTTCACAAAACGAGGCTATGAAAAAGACCAAAGAGCGATTAAATCTTTCAATGAAGAGAAAGCAGTTTTGGATAGAGAGCATCATGACAAACTACTAATGCTAGACCGTGAAGAGATGTTGAAAATAACTACTCTTTTATCAGATAAAGAGTTGATTGCTAGTTGTCGGGCAAGTGGTCAGCATTTTGAAAAAGGTGGAAAAATACCACTTGAGCTTTTGAAATATATTAATAGATTTGAGCTAAATGTGGTGATTGAATCATATCATCCAAGTTTAAGTAAAGAGTATAAAAGATTAAAAACCTATTTTCAAGCAGAAAAGAAAAAATTAAAAGCCGGACACGATGAAAAGCTCTCAATTTTAGAAAAAGATGATATTTTGCCAAGTGGAGTTACAAAGCTTGTGAAAGTGTATGTGGCAACTAAACGGAAATTAAAAGTTGGTGACAAGATGGCTGGGCGACACGGTAACAAGGGTATTGTGGCAAATATTGTGCCTGAAGCTGATATGCCATATCTCAAAGATGGTCGAAGTGCAGAGATTTTACTAAATCCTCTAGGTGTTCCAAGTCGGATGAATATTGGACAAATTTTAGAGGTTCATTTGGGGTTAGTTGGCAAGAAACTAGGTGAGCAAATTAGTAAAATGTTTGAGGAAAAAACTGGTGAATGGATAAAAGATTTACGAGAAAAGATGATAGAGATTGCTGATGTGACAAAGCTTATGAAAGCAAAAGATTTTCTCACCAATTTAGAAGATAAAGAGTTACTGAAATATGCACAAGATTGGACTAATGGAGTGAAATTTGCAACCCCTATTTTTGAGGGTGTAAATGAACAAGAGTTTGAAAAACTTTTTGAACTTGCCAAAATTGATAGTGATGGAAAAACTGAAATTTACGATGGACTTACTGGCGAAAAGATGCAAGAGCGGGTAAATGTGGGCTATATGTATATCCTAAAACTGCACCATTTAGTTGATGAAAAAGTTCATGCAAGAAGCACAGGACCCTACTCTTTGATTACCCAACAACCAGTCGGTGGAAAAGCACTTTCAGGTGGTCAGCGGTTTGGAGAGATGGAGGTTTGGGCATTAGAAGCTTATGGAGCGGCAAAAACTCTAAAAGAGATGCTGACTATAAAATCTGATGATGTAGATGGAAGAGTTGCTGCATATAAGGCGATTTCACGAGGTGAAGAGATTCCTCAAAGTGGTATTCCTGAAACATTTTTTGTATTGTCAAATGAGCTTAGAGCATTAGGATTAGATGTAGATATTCTTGCTAAAAGGGAGGAAGATTAATGAAAGATTTAGTTTCAATTAATATGACAAATGGGGAAAACCGACCTAAGGATTTTGAAGCTTTTCAACTTAGAATAGCTAGTCCAGAAAAAATTAGGTCGTGGAGTCATGGAGAAGTAAAAAAACCTGAAACCATAAATTATAGAACTTTAAAACCTGAGAGAGATGGTCTTTTTTGTGCTAAAATTTTTGGACCTGTTCGAGATTATGAGTGCCTTTGCGGAAAATATAAAAAGATGAGATACAAAGGTATCAAGTGTGAAAAATGTGGTGTAGAGGTTTTAAGCAAAAGAGTTCGTCGAGATAGAATGGGGCATATAGATTTAGTAGCCCCCGTAGCTCACATCTGGTTTGTAAGCTCACTTCCAAGCCGAATCGGTACACTTTTGGGTGTCAAAATGAAAGATTTAGAGAGAATTTTATACTATGAAGCGTATATTGTAAAAAGTGATAGTGACACCTATTACGACAATGAAAATAGCAAAAAAGTTTTAAAATATGATGTCTTAAATGAGGACCAATATCAACTTCTTATGGATAGATATGGGGAAGATTCATTAGATGCAAAGATGGGTGGTGAAGCGATTCAAGAGATGCTTGAAGATTTAGATTTAGTTGAAATTCTTCACACCTTAAAAGATGATATTTCAAAAACAAACTCAGAGGCAAAGAAAAAAACTATTGTTAAGCGACTAAAAGTTGTTGAAGCTTTTTTAAATAGTGGAAATCGACCTGAGTGGATGATGGTCACCGCACTTCCAGTTTTGCCACCAGATTTAAGACCCCTTGTGGCTCTTGATGGTGGAAAATTTGCAGTTAGTGATGTTAATGATTTATACCGACGGGTGATTAATAGAAATTCAAGATTGAAAAGACTCATCGACCTTGATGCTCCTGAAATTATTATCAGAAATGAGAAAAGAATGCTCCAAGAAGCAGTTGATGCTTTGTTTGATAATGGACGACGAGGAAATGCTGTCAAGGGTGCAAACAAGCGACCGCTAAAATCTTTAAGTGAAATTATTAAAGGAAAGCAGGGGCGATTTAGACAAAACTTGCTTGGAAAAAGGGTTGATTTTTCAGGAAGAAGTGTAATTGTTGCTGGACCTAAGCTTAAGATGGATCAATGTGGATTGCCAAAACAGATGGCATTGGAACTTTTTAAACCACATCTTTTAGCCAAACTTGAAGACAAAGGTTATGCAACGACTGTCAAACAAGCTAAAAAGATGATTGAAAAAAAGACAAATGAGGTTTGGGAATGTCTAAGTGAAGTGGTTGATGGTTATCCAATTATGCTAAATAGAGCGCCAACTTTGCATAAACTCTCAATCCAAGCTTTTCACCCAATTTTGATTGATGGTAAAGCTATTCAACTTCACCCACTAGTTTGTGCTGCATTTAATGCCGATTTTGATGGTGACCAGATGGCGGTGCATGTACCAATTACTCAAGAAGCGATTGCAGAAGCAAAAGTTTTGATGTTAGCAAGTAGCAATATTTTACTTCCAGCATCTGGTAGAGCGATAGCCGTCCCTACACAAGATATGGTTTTGGGAATCTACTATCTTTCACTTGAAAAAACGGGAGCAAAGGGTAGCAATAAACTTTTTTCAAATAGTGATGAAGTTATGATTGCATTGGATAAAGGGGCACTGGAAAGTCACGCTAGAATTAAATCTATTGTTGATGGACGACTTATTCAAACAACCGCAGGACGATTAATTATAAAATCAATTTTACCAAATTTTGTACCTAATGAGATGTGGAATTTAGTTTTGACCAAAAAAGAGATTGGAAAACTAGTTGATTACATATATAAAGAGGGTGGAAGATTTTATACCGCTGAATTTTTAGATAATCTCAAAGATTTGGGTTACAAATATGCGACCCTTGCAGGAATCTCAATCTCCGCTGATGATATTATTATTCCTGATAGTAAAAAGAAAAGAATCACAGAAGCTAAGAAAAAAGTGAAGGATATTCAGCAACAATACTCCGCTGGACTTTTGACTAGTCAAGAGAGATACAATAAAATTATCGATATTTGGACAAATGTAAATAATGTTTTGGCTGATGAGATGATGGATAGAACCAAAGAGCATAAAGATGGTTTTAACTCAATCTATATGATGGCAGATTCTGGGGCTAGAGGTAGTAAAACTCAGATTAGACAACTCGCAGCGATGAGGGGACTGATGGCAAAACCCGATGGAAGTATTATTGAAACTCCAATTATCTCAAACTTTAAAGAGGGATTGAATGTTTTAGAGTATTTTATTTCAACTCACGGAGCTAGAAAAGGTCTTGCTGATACTGCTTTAAAAACTGCAAATGCTGGATATTTAACCAGAAAACTAGTTGATGTTGCACAAAATGTAAAAATTTCAATTGAAGATTGCCGAACTCACGATGGAATAGAGATTTCTGAAATTTCATCATCAGGTGAATTGATAGAGTCACTTGAGGAGAGATTGCTAGGAAGAGTTTTGGCGGAAGATGTCATCGACCCAGTTACTAGTGAAGTTTTATTTAGTGAGGGAACTTTGATCACAGAGGAGGATGCTAAAAAAATTGCTGAAGCGGATATTAAATCAGCAATAATCCGAACACCGATAACTTGTAAAGCTCATAAGGGTTGTTGTTCTAAATGTTATGGACTGAATCTAGGTGATGGAAAGCTTGTAAAACCAGGTGAAGCAGTTGGAATTATTTCAGCTCAATCTATTGGTGAGCCAGGAACTCAGCTGACTCTTAGAACTTTCCATATTGGTGGGGCAGCATCAGCTCAGCAACAAGATAGGGAAATTATCGTTAAAAAAGAGGGCTTTATTCGATATTATAATCTTAATACTTATGATAAGGATGATGGCACACAAATTGTGGCAAATCGGCGAAATGCAGCGGTGCTTTTGGTTGAGCCTAAAGTTAAAGCCCCATATAAAGGTGTTTTGTCTATTGATAATGCTCACGAAGAGGTGATTTTAAAGATTAGTTCCAAGAGCGAAGAGCAACCTTTTAGGGTGACATTTAGAAAAAATGATATTGCTCGTCCAAATGAGTTGGCTGGAGTGAGTGGCAAAATTGAGGGTAAATTTTATCTTCCGTATAAACATGGAGATACAATTGCTGAAAATGAATCGATTGTAGAGGTGATTAAAGAGGGGTGGAATGTCCCTAATCGTATCCCTTATGCTAGTGAGCTAAAGGTTCAAGATGGTGCTCCTGTAAATCAGATTATTAAATCTGGAAGTTATGGTACTATCAAATATTATAAACTTCGAGGAAGTTATCTTGAGCGTTTCACAGAGGTAAAAGTTGGAGATAAAATTACTGAAAAAGGGTTGTTCGCAGTGATTGCAGACACTTCAAACCGAGAAGCATCGAGACATTATATTCCCCGAGATTCCGTTATTGAAGTGGATGATAATAGGAAAATTGAGGAATCAGGGGTTGTAATCGCCACTCCGCTAAAAGATGAGCAACTAAAAATCGCCATTTGGGATCCTTATAACCATTTTATTATCTCTGAAGTTGTGGGTATTGCGAAGTTTGAAGATATTGAGCCTGGAATAACTGTAAATGAAACGGTTGATGATTTTACGGGAGAGAGTAAGCTGATTGTAAATGAGTATATTCCATCGGGTTATAAACCTGCAATTGTGATTGCCACAGATGATGGTGAGCTAAAAAGATATATTCTTGATCCAAAAACTTCAATTTCAATCCAAGATAATTCACGAATAGAGTTAGCTGATGAACTTGCAAAAACTCCAAAAGAGGCGGCAAAATCTCAGGATATTACGGGTGGTCTTCCACGAGTTAGTGAACTTTTTGAGGCAAGGCGACCTAAAAATGCAGCTGCAATTGCTCAAATGGATGGAATTGTACGATTTGGAAAACCTTTGCGAAATAAAATTCGAGTTATCGTAGATTCAGTCGATGGACGAACTAGTGAATATCCAATTGACAAAAATAAACAGATTTTGGTTCATGAGGGAGAGTTTGTCCATGCTGGTGAGCGACTTTCTGATGGTGTCATTTCAAGCCACGATATTTTATCTATCTTAGGTGATAAAGCTCTGCATAACTATATTGTTTCGGAGATTCAGCAAGTTTATAGAAGCCAAAGTGTGGCAATTAGTGATAAACATATTGAGGTGATTTTTTCTCAAATGCTTAGACAAATCAAAATTGTAGATAGTGGAAATACCAAATTTATTATTGGAGATTTTATCAGTAAGCGAAAATTTAATGAAGAAAATCAAAAAATTCTAAAAATGGGTGGAGAACCTGCAATCGCTGAACCTATTTTACTCGGTGTAACCAGAGCTGCCATCGGAGCAGATTCGATTATTTCAGCGGCATCTTTTCAAGAAACCACCAAAGTTTTAACCGAAGCATCAATCGCTGCAAAAATTGATAATTTGGAAGATTTGAAAGAAAATGTTATTTTAGGTAGATTGATTCCCGTAGGAACTGGTCTATACAAAAATGCAAAAGTAAAATTTATTAAACAAGAGATGAAAAAATAATCTTTGAATGGGGTGAAAACCCCCAATTTTAATCTCTAATCCATAGCTCATCCTTCAGTCCCCAAACGGAAATTTTGCTTGAGGACTTAATATTCTAATTTTCGTTGGGGGCTTTCCACACTTTAAATTTAATTTGATGAGGAAAAACTTCCTGTTTCATAATCGACTTCCCAGCCAATGCCCGAAGCGCTTCTTGAATCCCCTCACTAATACTCGGATGCGGATGCACCGTTTTCATAATATCATTTAATCGCTGTTTATGATTTATAATAGTTGCCAAATAGACAACCGAAGCCGCCGCTTGAGGTCCTGCCGCTCTCATACCCAAAATTAGTGGATTCTCCTCATCGTTCACAATAATTTTGAAAAATCCATCTGTCTCTCTCATCGCAACTGCACGAGAAATTAGCGAATGGTGGTAAAAAACCGCTCGATAGGAGATATTTTGCTTTTGGCACTCTTTTTCATTTAGCCCAATCGAGGAAATTTCAGGATTAAAAAACATTATCGTCGATATATCTCTGTACCTCAACGGAAATTTTATTTTTTGCTCAATCGCCTTTGCCGCAAACCGCCCCTCCATCTCTGCAATATTTACCAAAGCCATATTTCCAGAAATATCACCAACAGCATAACTATTTTTTGAAACTTGACAATTTTCATCAGCTTTCAGCAAACCTCGCTCATTTACCTCAATATCTGTATTTTCCAGCCCTAAATTTTCAGTGGCAGGGACTCGCCCAATCGACACCAAAATCACATCTACGGCAATAACTTTACTATGCCCATCTTTGTGGTCAAGAATCACATCAATCCGATTCTCCTCCTGCCGAATCCCACGAAGCGATGCTTTATGGTGCATCATCACCCCAATATCGGTCAACTTTTCATTTACATAATCACTCACATCATCATCTTCAAACGGTATCACTTTATGTTGAGAATCCAAAAGATGAACTTCACTCTCTCCAAAATTGGCAAAAATTGTAGCAAATTCACACCCCACAATCCCTGCACCGACAATTAAAATTCGCCGTGGAAATCGTGTGAGTGAGGAGATATTATCTGAAGTTATAATCCTATCACCATCAACTGGCAAAAGTGGATGGATTCGTGGAGTTGAACCCGTGGCGATGATGAAATTTTTTGCTGTTATCTCAACTTTAAAACCGTCGTTTTGTGTCACTAAAACCTTTTTATTACTACTAAATTTTGCCCACCCGTTGATAAGAGTTAAACTTCTAGTAGAACCCTCTTTTTTTTCAAAAGTTTCAATTTGTGACAAAATTTGATACTCTTTCTCACGAGATGCCTGAAATACACAATCCATCACTTCACTATAATCCACACTAATTCCACTTGCTCGATACCCTCTATCGACCCTCTTTGCTGTGGAATAATTAGATGACAACTCCCACATAGTTTTTGAACTCAAAGCCCCATTCAAAATCCCAGCTCCACCAATCCGCCCACCCTCAATAATACAGATGTGATTATCAAAATCATAAGACCGCATAGCTGCTGAAAATCCAGCAGGTCCAGAACCAATGACACATATATCAAATTTTAGTTTTTTCAAATTTTTTATTCTCCTTTAATTCTTAAATCTAATTATAACAAAAAAACTTTAAAGAATCTCAAATAAAAGAGCTGTAATTTTACATCTATAACGTATCATTATTATTGAACTTAATAATTATTATAAGTTTATATTTTTTGACCTCCTACCTTTATCTATTATCAAAAAAGCATTAATTTAATTAAACTTATATATCCAAAATTGTATAATCTAATTTATTTAGAAAAGGATTATTATGCAAAGTTTCGGTAGATTCAGATTTTTGTTCACTACATTTCTGATTTTTAGCTCATCTATTTATGGGCTGGGGAGTGAAAGTAAAAATTTAGATAATTTTACAGGAAGATATCTAGGGGAGATAGAGAGTAGTAGAAAAATGCTACCAAGTATTACAATATTTAAGCTAAAAGATGGTGTAATTAGTGGAGAATATATTATTTATGAAACAAACCGATTATCTTCAGGTAAATTAAGCTCTTGTAAAGTTGTAGAGAGGAATATATTGGAGTGTAGATGGCAAGATAAATATGGAAATGGCAATTTAGTTGTGGCATTTAGCAAGGATTTTCAGCGATTAGTTGGTGAATGGGATGTAGATGGAGATGATATTCAATATAGATGGGATGGTTTGAAATATAGTATTAATAGATGATAAATTTACACAAAAATTACCTAAAAAAATCTCTTAACTAAAATTGATATGGTAGCCTTTGGAGACTTTTGGCAAAAAAAATATTTTCTAAATTATCCAATTATTTTTGTATTACAATTTTTAACGAATCTTGATATTATTCTCTCCTCATACTTTGATTTAAGCTAACTTGTATCTAAACTATATTAGAATGTTTGACTATAATATTGTGACATTTTGATGACACAAGAATTTATCAGGAGGTACGCATGCAAAATAGCAATGCACTTGGCTATGACTATTCAATTGCAAAGTGTTTTATGGTTACAACAATAGTATTTGGTGTTATTGGTATGACAGTTGGTGTGTTAATCGCATTTCAATTGGCATTTCCAGACCTAAATTATCTATTTGGTGAGTATGGAACATTTGGAAGATTGAGACCTTTGCATACAGATGCAGTGGCATTTGGGTTCACATTAAGTGGTATCTTTGCTACATGGTATTATGTAGGTCAAAGAGTACTTAAAGTTTCTATGGCGGAATCGCCATTTTTAATGTTTATTGGGCGACTTCATTTTTGGTTGTATCTTGTTGGAGTATTGGCAGCGGTTGTTACACTTTTGATGGGTATTACAACTTCAAAAGAGTACGCTGAGTTTGAGTGGCCTATCGATATTGCAGTCGTAATTGTTTGGGTTCTTTGGGGTCTGAGTATTTTTGGTTTGATTGGTATTAGACGGGAAAAATCTCTATATATCTCTATTTGGTATTATATTGCTACATTTTTAGGTGTTGCTATGCTTTACCTATTTAACAATATGGAAGTACCTACATATTTCGTCAGTGGATATGGTGACTGGTGGCACTCAGTTTCAATGTATGCTGGTACAAATGATGCGATGGTTCAATGGTGGTATGGACATAATGCGGTTGCATTTGTTTTTACTGTTCCTATTATTGCGATGATTTACTACTTTTTGCCAAAAGAATCTGGTCAGCCAGTATTCTCATATAAGCTTTCATTACTTTCGTTTTGGGGTTTAATGTTTGTATATCTTTGGGCTGGTGGACATCACTTGATTTATTCAACTGTTCCAGATTGGGTACAAACTATGGCTTCAGTTTTCTCAATTGTTTTAATCCTTCCTTCGTGGGGTAGTGCTATAAATATGCTACTTACTATGAAAGGTGAGTGGG
>JAOZPA010000160.1 GCA_029932985.1 Campylobacterales bacterium | reverse complement strand
ATAGAGAGTGAAAACTATCCAACTTTATCTTTGAAATTAGAAAATGAGATTGGCAAAGAGGATTCAGCATATTTTGAAAATTTTATATATAAAAAAAGTAGTGCATATTTACAATTAAATTATAATCTTTACCAGTTTGGGACAACAAAAGAGAAACAAAAAATTCAATCCAAAGAGATTGATATAAAAAGATTGACTTATTGTAAAAATAGAAAGAATTTAATTTTAAATATCTTAAATATATATAAAGAGATTTTAAAATCAGATATAAATCTTAAATATTTAAATGAGTATCTTTTAACATTAAGAGAAAAATATAATGCAAACAAGAGATTATATGAAGCTGGGAAGATTGATAGGGTAACTTTGGCTGAAGATGCATTATTGATTGCTGAAATATTAAAAGAGATAGAAGATAATAAAAATAGTTTTAAAAATGCCTTACTTTTATTAGAAAATTATAGTGGAGAGAAGTTTAATTCAGAGACTATTTTTAGCTTTATTACAGATAAAGAGAATAAAATTTTAGATTTGCCTAAATTTGAAAATACACTAAACGGACAGATTTATCAAACAAAATTAAATCAATTAAAAAATAGAATTTCACTTATAGAGAAAGAAAATTTACCATTAATTTCATTTAATTACAAACATTACATCTATTTAAATGATGATGATATATTTTTTAAAAGACGAAATGATTCAAATCCAAATGACTATTCCCTAAGTTTTGGTATAAGTTATACAATTTTTAATGGCTTTAAAGAGCGAATGGATAAAGAAAAGCTTCGCCTAGAAATTCTAAAAACTAGATTTGAAAAAGAGGAGAAGAGAGAGGAATATAATAGAAAAATAGATTCAACCAAAAATAAAATCTCTTCAATAGGTAATATCATAACACAACAAAATAGATTAAACCAAGAGATGACTAATAAAAAAATAATTTTAAGAAAGTTAAGAGAGGTTTCCTTAGTGGATAAATCTACCATCACATATACACTTTTAAAAGAGATAAGAGCAGTACTTAGTCTAAAATTAAATAAAATAGAAGTAGATGTGGAAAAAAAAATACTTTCAATTATAAAACAAGAGGATAGCAGATGCAACATGCTTTAACCGCATTAGAGATAGTAGGGCAATTAAATAAAGTTGCTATTGATTCACGAAGTATTATAAAAGAGTTTGCTCTTACTGAAACTGAACCAACCATTGAGGAGCTTACAAGAATAGCAAAAAAGCAAAGCTTCAAAGCCAGACTTAAAAATTTACCATTAGAAAAAATAGTTAAAAACTATCCAACCCCAATTATCGCTCATACAAAAGATGACAAATTTATAACAATTCTAAAAGCAGATGAGGAGAAAAAAGAGTTATTAATATTTAGTGCTGATAAAAAAGAGCCAACAACAATAAGCTATGAAGCATTTGAAAAAATTTCAGATTCAAAATATATCGTATTAAAACACAAAATGTTCACCCAACAAGTAAAATTTGGTTTTATGTGGTTTTATAAACAGATAATAAATTACAAAAAAGTGATCGCTGAGATATTTCTAGCATCATTTGTTATACAATTATTTGGTTTGGTCACCCCACTTTTCACCCAAGTAATCCTAGACAAAGTTTTAGTTCACCGTTCCCTCACCACCCTCGATGTTTTAGCCATCGCATTTGTAGCCGTCGCCATATTCGATATGCTTCTAAACTTAGCAAGAAATTACATCTTAGTTCACACCACCTCAAAAATAGATGCTAAACTAGGAGCTAAACTCTTCTATCACCTCTTAGCCCTCCCCTTCTCCTACTTTGAAAATAGAAAAGTTGGTAATATCATCTCACGAGTCAGAGAATTAGACCAAATTCGTGAATTTATCGCAAACAGAAGTGTTACTGTAATTTTAGATATCCTCTTCTCCTTTGTATTTATCGCTGTTATGTTTTTATATAGTGTGAAACTCACTCTAATCGTAATCGCATTTGTATTTGTAATAGCCATCATCTATCTCATATTTACCCCAGAACTCAGAAAAAGATTAGAAGAAAAATTTCAAATGGGAGCTCACTCTAACTCCTATCTAGTAGAATCAATCACAGGAATCCAAACCGTAAAATCTCTAGCGGTTGAGGGAAATATGAGAAAACAATGGGAAGACCACTTAGCTAAATATGTAGATTCAGGATTTAGACTATCCAACCTCTCCAATGTTTTAGGTGGATTTAGTGGCACTTTGCAAAAACTTATGACCATAACAATTCTCTATCTAGGTGTGTCATTAGTACTCGAACAAAAACTAAGTGTAGGACAACTAATAGCATTTCAAATGTTTGCAAATCAATTCACCGCACCAATCCTAAGACTTGTGGGAATGTGGAATGAGTTTCAACAAACCTTGCTTTCAGTGGATAGAATAGGAGATATATTAAATACCCCAACCGAACAAAAAAATGATAAAGCTATTACACTACCAAAAATACAAGGTCATATTAGATTTGAAGATATTAGCTTCTCCTATGGTCCAAATTTGCCAACAGTTTTAAATAATATAAATATAGAGATAAAATCTGGTATGAGTGTAGGACTGGTGGGAAGAAGTGGAAGTGGAAAAAGCACCATCACCAAACTTCTACAAAGACTTTACATCACAAATAGTGGAGCAATATATATGGATAGTATCGATATAAGACACCTAAATCCATCTTGGCTTAGACACAATATTGGTGTAGTTTTACAAGAAAACTATCTATTTAGTGGCTCAATAAAAGATAACATTGCACTCTCCTATACAAATGCATCAATGGAAAGAATAATTCAAGCCGCCACAATTGCAGGAGCTCATGAATTTATAAGTGAACTTCCCGAAGGTTATGAAACAGAAGTAGGTGAAAGAGGTTCAAGCCTCTCAGGTGGACAAAAACAGAGAATTGCAATAGCCAGAGCCTTGATAACAGACCCAAAAATTCTAGTATTTGATGAAGCAACATCAGCACTAGATTATGAATCAGAGAAAATAATTCAAACCAATCTCAATAAAATAAAACATGGCAGAACTATGATAATAGTAGCCCATAGACTAACAACAGTACAAGATTGCGATATGATTGTAGTTTTTGATAGAGGTAAAATTATAGAAAAAGGCTCTCACGAAGAGTTAATGAGTATGAAATCATATTATTATAGATTATACACAAGACAATAAGGTAATAAAAAATGTTCAAAAATTTAGATGAAAAAGACAAACACGAATTTAAACCAGCCATAGTAGAGATAGAAGATAGACCAGTAAATCCACTAGGAAGGGCTGTACTTTGGATTATATTATCTGTAATCACATTTGGCTCTTTATGGCTATTTTTGGCAAAAGTAGATGTAGTGATAAGTGCAAGAGGTAAATTTATTCCAACAGGAGAGATAAAAATACTCCAACCAATTGAGACAGGAGTTATTAGCAAAATATTGGTAAAAGAGGGAGATGAAGTAAAAAAAGGTGATATTTTGATGCAAATTGACCCAAGTGTAACCCAGACAAATTTAGAAACAAAAAAAAGAGACCTTGAATTACTTGGATTTGAAATAATTAAATTAAAAGCATTGATAGATGAAAGAGAGATTACTTATGAAAACAATAGCTCACTTTTTAAACTTCAAAAAAATCTATTTACAAATAAAAAAGAGAGCTTTGAGAGACAATTAAAACTTTTAAATGAACAACACAACCAAGTAATAGAGCAATTAAACTCAATAAAAACAGACAAAATAAAACTCTCACAACTCCTACAAAATGAACAAGAAAAAGAGCAAAGATTGAAAAAAGTGTTAGATTTAATAGCCAAAAATGAATATACCACAGTACAAAATACAATCATAGACCACAAAGAAAATATCAAAAAAACAGAGTTTAAAATAAAAGAGTTAAAAAGCAAACTAAATGAAATTGCAAAACAAAAAAAACTAAATAAAAGTGAATTTAAATCAAAACTCTTAGAAGAATTGACAATAAAAAAGAAAGAATCAAATAATATAAAAGCAGAGATAAAATCAATCCATTTTAGAAACAAAAAACAAAGCATAATCTCCCCCGTCGATGGATACATAGCAAAACTCTTAGTCCACACAATAGGCGGAGTTGTAACACCCGCTGAAAAAGTAATCTCCATAGTCCCCAAAAATGCCCCATTAATTATAAAAGCAGAAGTGCAAAATAAAGATATAGGCTTTATAAAAAAAGGAATGGAAGTAGCTATAAAAATAGATACATTCGATTTCCAAAAATATGGCTTGGTGGAGGGAACAGTAAAACATATCATAAATGATGCTATCGAGGATGAAAAAAAAGGATTGTATTATGAAATCTATGTAATCCCAAAACAAAATTATCTAATAATAGAAAAAGAAAAAAAACTTCTAACATCAGGAATGGGTGTTACAGCAGAACTCAAAGTAGGCAAACGAAGAGTAATAGAATTTTTCATCTACCCACTTATAAAGTACCTTGATGAAGGTGTTAGTGTGAGATAAAAGTTTTATTTTTATAGTTTTACTCATCTTTTCCCTATTTTATTCCAATACTAAAAAGTGATTAAAAAATATAATATTCACACCCCAAACCCCAACAAAAATTCTTATAAAATCAAACTTTAAAGAAAATTATGTTTCAATCCGAAATTTGAATTTAGAATAAAATCACATAAAAAAAGTAAATTCAATTTTCAAAACTCCACTCCCGTGGCTTCTTTTTTACAACAGAAAATAGAAAACCAGATAGTTCAAACAGAACACTAGGTCAAATGTTATCTC
>JAOZPA010000044.1 GCA_029932985.1 Campylobacterales bacterium | reverse complement strand
TTTTTTTATGATGAAAGCAAAAATTAGAAATTTTTATCATGAACCTTTAAGTTATAAAACTGATAAATTTATTTTCAATGGTAGGGCAGATTTGATGGTCTCTTCTGGTTTGCAAGTAGCCATAAAACCCTATTTTTTTATTCAGGAGTTCAAAAAAGCGGAAGAGTTTGGAAATCCCCGACCGCAACTTTTGGCAGAAATGATTTCAGCAGTTGAATTAAATAAAACAAAAAGTATGAAAGGTGCTTTTATCGTGGGAAAAGATTGGAATTTTGTAATTTTAGAAAAATTGGGAAAAGATAAATATCAATATTTTTTATCTGAGGCTTTTAATAGCACTAAAATAGATGAATTAAAAGGGATTTATAGAAATCTACAATTTGTAAAAGATGAAATTATCCAGATGGTTCGACAAGAAAAATAGATTTCCGTTTGGGGACTTAAATCAAAATTATAAAATTAGGAGTTAAAATAAAGGAAATATTGGAGTCAGGTTGATTTTTTTAACTTTTCTTGATTATGGCTTTATTTCAAAAAGGTAAAATAGCGGTGAGGGGACTCTGGTTGTAAAACTTGAGTCCTACTCTACTTAAGCCTTTTTGAAACTCAAAATCTTTTTTGCAAAGTCAATATTATAAAAAAATATAATTTTAAACATCATCGAAACTGTACTATTTTCACCATCAATTTTATCAAAAATTGGAAATGAAAACCCATCACCAATTTTTTGATTTTTAGGTGCAACTCTAATATTAATAGGTTTTAGAGTTTTCATCATATTTGTGGTAGTTTTATGTTTTCTAGGGTTTAAACCTTTCACTAAACTTCCATCTTGCTCAAATTTTCGCAGACTATCAAAAAGTAGTGTTAGGGTATCTTTATAGATAGATTTCTCCCAAATAATCCGCCCACCACCATAGTGATAAATTCCAGTTTTGTTCAAAAGTGGATTTGGTTTTGAAAGCTTAATATCCTCAATCATCCCCAAAAAAAAGTTTTTCCCACCGATACTCTGTGCATTATTCAAAAGTTCATTATGCAGATTCTCTTTTTCATCTGTTGTTAAATCATTAAAATTCATCTTTTCTCCAAATAGTTTTAATTTTCAAAGTATATCTAAATTAAGTTGTATTATTGTAAAGTTTTGGGGTAAATATTTATGATTGGGGCAAAAAAATAGGGCATCTCTGCCCATTTGTGTTTAAAAATTAAACTCTCGAAAGTATTTCAGCTTTTCCATCTATCATTGCTACGGTATGTTCATAATGGCTTGTATTTAATCTATCTTCGCAAACTACTGACCAATTATCTTCTAAAATTATCGCTTTGTCTGTGGTTTGGCAAATCATAGGTTCTATACAAAAAACCATACCGTTTTTAATTTTTGGACCCTGTTTGGCTTTACCTTGGAGGTAATTTGGAATCTCTGGGTCTTCGTGAGGCTTCCTGCCTATTCCGTGTCCGCAAAATCCAAAAAGTGGATAGTAACCTCTTTGCCTAATAAAGATTTCCAAAATTTGACTTAATTCCTTAAATCTCATTCCAATCTTTAGCATACTGATTGAGTGGTAAAGTGCATCTCGTGAGCAATCTATTAAATCTTGATTTTTTTCAGATATTTCACCGATAGGAATTGTAATAGCCGCATCGCCATACCAACCATTTTTTTCAACTCCAATATCAAGTCCTAAGATGTCGCCATTTTTGATTTTTGTATTGTTTGGCGCACCGTGAATTACAACTTGATTTAGAGAGGTGCAAACCCCTGCTGGAAAGCCATAAAGACCTTTAAAAGCAGGAGTTGCATTTTGGGCATAGATAAAATCTTCACCCATTTTATTGATTTGGTTGAGGCTCATCCCCACCTTAACATTTTCGCTAAGGTAATTTAGGGTTTGAGCCACAAGCTGATTTGAAACCCTAAGAGCTTCAATTTCAGCAGGTTTTCTTAGAGCAATCGCCATTTACAGACCAACAGCACTAAGAGTTTGATATTTACTCATATAAACTTCTGATTCCACTTTTCGCATAGTATCGAGAGCCACTTGCACTACAATTAGTACCGCAGTTCCTCCGAAATAAAATGGAACGCCCATACCTTTTACAAGTACCCACGGCACAGTTGAAATCAGTCCTAAATATATTGCTCCAGTAAAAGTCAATCTACTTGCAACCTCATTTAGAAACTCCGCAGTTGATTTACCTGGTCGAACTCCAGGGATAAATCCACCCTGTTTTTTTAGATTTTCCGATATATCTTTGGCATTAAATGTAATTGAAGCATAAAAATATGCAAAAAACACAACAAACAAAAATGTTAAAATATTAAAGAAATATTTACTCGGGTCTAAAAAATCACTGATAGACATCAAAATTGGATTTGTACTAGCTTGTAGGATAGTTGAGGGAAACATCAACACCGCACTTGCAAAAATTGGAGGGATTACACCACTTAAATTTACTT
This sequence comes from Campylobacterales bacterium, assembly GCA_029932985.1. Lineage (GTDB taxonomy): Bacteria > Campylobacterota > Campylobacteria > Campylobacterales > JAOZPA01 > JAOZPA01. Next base: position 14,732 of record JAOZPA010000044.1, on the reverse strand, counting down.
TAATTGGGATATAGTTCATCACTCTTTTTTTCTGATTTTGCATCATTGTTTTTCGTGAATAGGATATGGGGACTCGCCTCTCTCCTAACTCCACATAGATAATAATTCCAACCGTTATTAAAATAACTGCTAAGATTCCAATGATAACCAAAAAGTTAATTTCGCCCGTGTTGAGGAGATTGATTGTACCGCCAATTGCCGATGGGATTCCTGAAACAATTCCTGCAAAGATAAGTAACGAGATACCGTTTCCTATACCTTTTTGAGTAATCTGCTCACCAATCCACATCAAAAGCATAGTTCCTGCTAACATAGATGCTGCAGCAATAGGCACAAAAGTTCCCATATCCATCATAATCGCACTCTCGCCACCTTTTCCAGTAAGACTTTGAAGTCCCATAGAAACACCAATCGCTTGAACCAAAGTCAAACCAACGGTTGAGTATCTAATTATTTGCATATATTTAACCATTCCATCTCTCTCTTTTTTCATCTTACCAAGAGTTGGAAAAGTCGCCGCCAAAAGCTCCATAATGATTGAAGCAGTAATGTAGGGCATAATACCTAGTGATATGATACTAAGTCGCTCCACCGCATTACCACTAAACATATTAAAAAGCCCTAGTGCATTATTGCTATTGCTATCGAAGAATTGAGCTACAACATCGATATTGACCCCCGGAACTGTTACATAGGCTAACACTCTATATATAAACAGAAATCCAAGAGTTATCAACATCTTATTTATAAGGTCTTTACTCATTTTAGATTCTCCTTTTAAAAGCTTGGAAATATGATTTTTTCATCGTTACTTCCCGCTATAAGTTATATTCTCATCTTTAATTTTATCAGCTAAATTTTTAGCCGATTCGCCAATTAATTTGATTTTCCTTACAGAACTACTGATTTTGTGTACAGTTTTGATAGATTCAATTGTAATCTCTTCAAGCTCTGCCACAGTTACAACTTTTTCTACATTGATAACATAAGGTTTAACTACTCTTGAGCTAAAACCTACTTTTGGCAATCGTCTTTGAAGTGGTTGTTGTCCACCCTCAAAACCTCTTTTTCGAGAATACCCTGCTCTACTTTTTTGACCAGTATGTCCTCGACCTGCAGTTTTACCAGTACCACTACCTTGTCCTCGCCCAACTCTTTTTCTATTTTTAGTTGAACCCTCAGCTGGTTTTAAATTGTGTAATGCCATCTATCTTCCCTTAAGCTTTTAATTTTCTAAGAGCTTCAAAAGTTGCTCTTACAACATTTCCAGGGTTATTAGAACCTAATGATTTTGTCAAAATATCTTTGACTCCAGCAAGTTCCAAAACAGGTCTTGTAGCACCACCTGCAATAATACCTGTACCCTCACTAGCTGGTTTTAAAACCACTCTACTAGCATTAAACTTTAGTTCAATATCGTGTGGAATTGTTGAACCAGCTAGATTCACTTGGATTAAATTTTTAAAAGCATCATCAACCGCTTTTTTAATTGCATCTGGAACCTCTTTTGCTTTTCCTGTACCAAATCCAACTGTACCATTTTTGTTTCCAATTACCACAAGGGCATTAAATCTAAATCTTCTACCACCCTTAACAACTTTCGTAATTCTACCGATATTAACGATTACTTCTTCAAATTCTTCTCTATTTATTTCACTTACATGCATCTAAAGACCCTTATACTTTAATATCGTTTTCTCTTAAGCTATCCGCAAAAGATTTAACCACACCATGATATTGATAACCATTTCTATCAAAAACTATATGATTTATATTAGCTGCTTTTAAAACTTCTGCTAATTTTGCACCCAAAACTTTAGCACCCTCTGCATTTGCACGAACACCTAGTGTTTTGCCATTTGCAGCTGCCAAAGTGACACCATTTATATCATCAATTGCTTGAGCAGTTACATATCTATTTGATTTAAATATTGATACTCGTGGTAGGTCTGCAGTTCCAGAAATTGAACCTCTAACTCGTCTTTTTCTTTTAATTCTAGTTGCTAACTTTTTCTTTAAAATTGTTGATCTCATTATATTACCTTCACCTATTTACCAGTTTTTCCAGCTTTTCTGATAATCGTTTCATCGCTATATTTAACACCTTTGCCCTTATATGGCTCAGGCGGTCTGAAACTTCTTATCTCCGCTGTAATTTGACCAACTTGTTGTTTATCAGCACCTTTAATAGATAACTTAGTTCCAGATTTATCACCTACAATTGTGATTCCCTCTGGAATATCAAAGTTTATATCGTGAGAAAAACCAAGTTTAAGCTCTAAGATTTTACCCTTAACCATAGCCTTGTAACCAACACCATTAATTTCAAGATTTTTTTCATATCCAGTAGTAAGTCCGATGATTATATTGTTGCTTAATGCTCTGTAAGTTCCCCAAAAAGCACTTGATTGTCGTGAATCATCTTTAGCTGTGAAATTTAAAAAGCTACCTTTTACCTCAGCAGCTACATTGCCTTTTGTGTCTAACTCTTTTGTGAGTTTGTCTTTTTTGAAAGTAATAATATTACCATCAACTTTTACTTCAACTCCAGCAGGAATTGAAACAGGTTTTTTACCTATTCTTGACATCTATTTCCTTTAATTTATTTGTCTACTAGCTTTAGCTAGAATGCCATAAATTTATAAAAAAATTAAGATTAAATATTTGGCTTAACAACCCCTCACCGATAAATGAATTCATCTTTTTGGGGGCTTTAAAACCTAATTTTTCTAATCTCTATTTTTTATTTAAATGTTCGGCAAAAGCCGAACTTACAAATCTTTTGCTACCAAACAGAGCAGAGAATTTCGCCGCCGATTCCATTTCTGTATGCTTCTTCGCCAACCATTACACCTTGTGATGTACTAATGATAAGTGAACCATAACCATTTTTGAATTTTTTAATTTCAGTTACAGGTTTATAAACTCTTCGACCTGGTTTTGAAACTCTTTTTAATTCATTGATTACTGGTTGTTCATTTTCATCATACTTTAGTGTAACATTGATTGTTTTTTTAACACCCTTTGTGATAACTTTAAAATTATCTACATAGCCTTTTTTTGCTAAATTCGCAACCACTGCTTCAACTGTTTTTGAGTGAAGAAGAGTTGTGTATTCTAGTTTTCTCATATAAGCATTTCTGATTCGCGTTAAGCCATCAGCTATCATATCGTTCATCATATTATACCCCTACCAACTAGATTTTTTAAGACCAGGGATTAAACCCTCATTTGCCATTTTTCTTAGACAAATTCTACAAATATTGAAGTCTCTATATACAGATTTAGGTCGCCCACAGATTTGACATCTTGTGTAAGCTCTTGTACTAAATTTAGGCTTTCTGTTAGCCTTTGCAATCATTGATTTTTTTGCCATTACGATTTACCTTTTGTAAATGGGAATTTCATAAGTTCTAATAATTTTAGAGCATCTTTATCGCAACTTGCACTTGTTACAATTGCAATATTCATACCGTGAATCTTGATAATATCATCATAATTCACTTCAGGAAAAATCAATTGCTCCTGCAAACCAAAGTTAAAACTTCCTCTTCCATCAAAACCATTTCGATTAATTCCCTTGAAATCTTTTACTTTAGGAAGTGAGATAGAGACTAGTTTATCTAAAAACTCATACATTCTATCTCCTCTTAATGTAACTTTGATTCCCACTGGAAAATCTTCTCTTAGTTTAAAACCAGCAATCGATTTTTTTGCAATTGCCACTACCGCTTTTTGACCAGCAATTAGTGAAATAGTGTCTTGGATATTTTGCAAAAGTTTATTATCTTTTCCCTCTTCACCAATACCTACACTAATTACGATTTTTTCCAATGCTGGGATTAGCATCGGATTTTTAATCTCAAGCTCTTTAACTAAAATATCTTTTAGTTCATTTTTATATTGTTCTTTTAATCTTGCCATCACTACACCTTCGCAACATTTGAAATATCAATAGGCATCTCTTTATTTTCAAAGCCACCTTTTGGATTGTCATCTGTTGGTTTAACTGTTTTTTTGACAATTTTACAACCAGCTACAATTACTTGACCTTTTTTAGGGAAAACTTTTAAAACTTTTCCCTCTTTGCCCTTGTCATCTCCAGCAATAATTTTTACATCATCACCTTTTTTGATTTTATACTTAATAGCCATTATAGAACCTCCGGAGCAAGTGAAACAATTTTCATAAAGTTTTTATATCTAACTTCACGAGCCACAGGACCAAAAATCCGAGTACCGATAGGCTCTTTTTTATCATCTAAAATTACAGCTGCATTTTCATCAAATCTAATCAAAGAGCCATTTTCTCGTTGAATCTCTTTTTTAGTTCTAACAACAACTGCTTTTACAACTTTACCTTTTGCAACTTTTCCAGTAGGCAAAGCTTTTTTAACTGAAGCTACAATCACATCACCAACACTAGCATATCTTCGTTTTGAACCACCCAAAACTTTGATACACATAATCTCTTTTGCACCACTATTATCTGCAACTGTAAGTCTTGTAAAACTTTGAACCATTACTCAACTCCTGTAGATAAAATGCTTTTTAATCTAAATGATTTGCTTTTAGATAATGGTCTACATTCGATTGCAATAACCTCATCACCAACATTCAATTCATTTTGTTCATCATGAATTTGATACTTTTTGAATCTTTTTACAGTTTTGTGGTATCTAGGATGCATAACTTTTCTTACTACTAATACAGTAGCAGTTTTATCACCTGTTCTTGTTACCACTTTACCTTTAATTTCTCTTTTTAATGCCATTATTAACCCTTAAGCTTTAGCTGAAATAGCGGTCATAATTCTTGCTATATCTTTTTTAACTTCTCGTATTTCGTTTGGATTGTTAAGTTGCATAGTTTTAAGTTTTGCTCTAAGTTTAAAAACTAACATTTTTTTCTCTTTAACCATCTCTTGCAACTCGCTTATACTTTTATCTGCAATATCAGTATATTTCATTTTCACTCTCTCTATTAATAATTTTTGCTCTAAGAGGAAGTTTGTGAATTGCCAAAGTAAGTGCTTCTTTAGCAAGTTTATAATCCACTCCAGCCATCTCAAATAAAATTCTACCAGGTTTTATATTCATAACCCACTCCTCAACACTACCTTTACCTTTACCCATTCTAGTCTCTAATGGTTTTCTTGTAAGAGGCTTATCTGGAAAAATTCTAATCCAAACTTTACCAGTTCTGTTGATTTTTCTAGTCATTGCAATTCTCGCAGCTTCAATCTGTCTTGAGTTAATTCGCCCAGCAGTTACAGCTTTGATTGCAATATCACCAAAAGCAATAGAGGAACCTCTATAAGATTTTCCTCTATTTCGCCCTTTCATCATCTTTTTGTATTTCGTTCTTTTTGGCATCAACATGAGTTTTACCTTCTTCTTCTATTGTTATTTCGTGGTCTTCGCTCAGATTTGTCACTTTTCTCAGCAACTATACCTTTTGTTAAAACTTCACCTTTAAAAATCCAAACTTTAACACCTATGATTCCATAAGTAGTTTGAGCTTCTGCAAAACCATAATCAATTTTTGCTCTTAAAGTATGTAACGGCACTCTTCCCTCTAAATACCACTCAGTTCTAGCCATTTCAGCCCCACCAAGTCTTCCAGCAACTGCAACTCTAACACCTTTAGCACCCTGCTTTCTAGCATTTTGAATCATTTTTTTCATAGCTCTTCTAAAAGCGATTCTTTTTTCAAGTTGAGTAGCTACATTTTCAGCACAAAGTTGACCAGAAGTATAAGCTTTTCTCTCCTCTTTGATATTGATATTTATATCTTTACCAATTATAGATTTAAGTTTAGCTCTTAGTTTCTCAATATCTGCACCCTTTTTACCAATAATGATACCAGGTCTTGCAGCTACAAGTGTAACTCTGATTTTTTTAACGGTTCGCTCAATAATAATTTGTCCAATTCCAGCATAATAAAGCTCTTTTTTGACAAATTTTCTTATCTTGTAATCTTCACCGATATTTTTTGCACTAGTTTGTTTTGATGGAAACCATCTTGAATCCCAGTTTCTATTTATTCCAAGTCTTAGTCCAATTGGATTTACTTTTTGACCCATACTAACTATCCTCACTTTTTGGTGTTGCTACTTCTACGTAAATATGTGCCATAGGTTTTCTGATTCCACTTGCACTTCCTCTTGCTCGTGGTCTAAATCTCTTAAGAACAGGACCATTATCAACTCTACAAGAGCTAATTATAACCTCTTCAGGCTCATAATCACCATTTGCCACCGCTGAAGCGATAACTTTAGAGATAACACGAGCTGCTTTATTTGGAGCAAATTCCAAAGTAGCAAGAGCAAGTTCAGCATTCATTCCTTGAACTTCTCTAGCAATTAATCTAGCTTTAATTGGAGAGAGTCTAATGAATTTAAGTGTTGCTTTACTCATTATTTACCAACCTTTTTTTGAACCGACCCACGGTGACCCTTAAAAGTTCTTGTTGGAGAAAATTCACCAAGCTTATAACCAATATGATTTTCTGTAATATACACAGGGATAAATTTTCTACCATTATGTACATTAAATGTAATACCAATCATATCTGGACTAATCGTACTTCGTCTTGACCAAGTTTTGATAGGCTTGTGATCATTTGTCTCTTTAGTTTTTAGAACTTTTTTCATTAGATGGTCATCAATGAATGGACCTTTTTTTAAACTTCTTGCCATCTATCTTTTCCCTTTCTTTCTTGAAATGATAAGTCTGTCACTAGCTTTTTTTCGTCTAGTTTTCTTACCTTTTGTTGATATACCCCAAGGAGTAACAGGATGCCGACTTGCATTAGTTTTACCCTCACCACCACCATGCGGATGATCGATTGGATTCATCGCTGAACCACGAGTTTGAGGTCTAATTCCACGATGTCTATTAAGTCCAGCTTTTCCAATAACAACATTTGACCACTCTTCGTTTCCAACAGTACCAATTGTTGCCATACATTCGCCTAATATCATTCTCATCTCTCCACTTGGAAGTCTAAGAATCACATATTTTCCCTCTTCTTTACCCATAAGTTGAGCATATCCACCAGCACTTCGTGCAAGTTTTCCACCCTGTCCAGGATTTAGCTCGACATTATGAATAATTGTACCAACAGGGATATTTTTAAGCTTCATCGCATTTCCACTCTTAATATCAAGACCAGATTCAGCAGATTCAACTTTATCACCACACTTCATACCTTTTGGCAAAAGAATATATCTTTTATCGCCATTAATATAAGTTACAAGTCCAATTCTACAAGTTCTATATGGGTCGTATTCAACCGCAGTAATAGTTCCCTCTATTCCAAAGTTATTTCGTTTGAAATCGATGATTCTATACTGTTTTCGTGCACCTGCTTCTTTATGTCTTGAAGTGATTCTACCATGATTATTTCGTCCAGCAGTTGATGGGAGTTTTTTCAAAAGTCCCGGAACACTAGCTTTGCCTGTAATATCTGCAGAACTAATATTAGTAATATATCTTCTGCTAGGAGTATATGGTCTATATGTTTTTATCGCCATCTTATACCTCCACCGTTTGAAGTTCACTACCCTCAGGTAGAGTTACATAGAATTTTTTATAATCACTTTTTCGTCCAGCGATACCTTTAAATTTTTTTGCTTTACCTCTAACTCTAAGTGAGTTAATATTCAAAGGTGCAACTCCAAAATATTCTCTTAAAACTACTTTCAATGAGTTTTTTGTCATTCGATTTGATGTTTGGATTACCACAACACCTCTCTCTTGAAGCTCTAAACTCTTCTCTGTATATAAAATCGATTTAATATCTGTAATATCTGCCATATTTTAGCTCTCTTTAGTCAAGTTTTCAAAAGCTGACTTTTCAATTACTACACTATGAAAAGCAGCTACTTCGTAAGCATTTAATTCTTCTGCTAAAAATGCACTTTTAATATTTCTATAAGCCAAAAATGTTTTCTCATCAATATCTGCACTGATAAGTAACGAATCTCTTTGATTTAATCTCTTTAAAAAGCTCATTGCATCTTTAGTTTTTCCACTTTCAATCTTCACACTATCAACCACAAAAAGTGTACCATTCTCTGCATGTTCATTTAAAGCATACTTAAGTGCCAATACTTTCTGTTTTTTATTGATTTTTTGATTGTAGTTTCTATTATTTCGTGGTCCCATAGCAACTCCACCGCCTACCCAGATAGGTGAGCTTCTTGTACCTGCTCTTGCTCGACCGCCACCTTTTTGAGCGAATGGTTTTTTACCACCACCTCGAACTTCACTTCTCGTTTTAGCAATTGCAGTATTTGCTCTAAATGAAGCAAGATGTGATTTTACAAAAAGATATAAGTTGTGTGAATTGATTCCTTGATAATTTTCAGGAAGTGCAATTTCACCGCTGTTTTCTAAATTTTCATCTAATATTATCGCTTTACTCATTTAACAACCTTTACTTTTCCTAAAGCTCCATTTGGACCAGAAATTGACCCCTTAACTGCTAAAATTCCATTTTCTTTATCAAAAGATACAACTTCATTTTTAACCGTTACTTGCACATTTCCAAATTGTCCAGGCATTTTCTTACCTCTTTGAACACGACCTGGCCACTCTGCATTACCAATTGAACCTACTCGTCTGTGAAATCTACTACCATGACTTTCAGGACCTTTACTAAATCCGTGTCTTTTAATAGCTCCACTAAAACCTCTACCCTTAGTTTTAAAAGTAGACTTAACAAGTGATGCACCCTCAATAGCACTGCTATCAATATCACCAGCTTCGCTATTTGCAACTGTTAAAGTAACAAATCTATTGAAATCAGCAGGTAAGTTATATCTTTTTTGCTGACCCGTAATGGCTTTGTTTGATTTTTTACCGCTACTATAAGCTACCATAGCTTGACCATTTTCGCCAACTGTACACACCTTAGCATCTAACACTTTGAGTAAAGTAACAGGAAGTGCATTAACACCGATAGTTCTACTCATTCCGATTTTTTCAACTATATATTCCATCATCACTCCTATTTACCCATCGCTCGAACTTCTACATTCACCTCAGGAGCTAAATCTAGCTTCATAAGCGAATCAACCGTATCAGGAGTTGAAGAAACAATATCGATTAATCTTGTGTGGATTCTAATCTCAAATTGCTCTCTAGCATCTTTATTGACGTGAGGAGATTTGAGCACTGTATATTTTTTAATTTTAGTAGGCATTGGGATTGGTCCTCTTATTTCAGCACCAGTCCTTTTGACAGCTTCAACAATAGCTGCGACAGATCTATCTAAGACCCTATGGTCATAAGCTTTTAGCTTAAGTCTAATCTTTTCCATTTTTACCCTTATAAAGAACTTGTGGCATTTGTTAAACCACGATATGAAAGGTGTAATTATAACAAAAATTAAAAAACTAGTCAAGCCCATAAATGCTTTTCTTTCCTTTTTAAAAGGAAAGCTTTCTGTAAACTCTATTTTGGAGCAAAAAAATAGTGTGTATTTTTAACAACCTTACCCTTTCAATTGTATATTAATCTAAAAGAAGTTATAATTTGCAATAAAAAATAAAGTTAAATTATGAAAAAAATTACTATAAAAAATCCGTTAGATATGCATCTGCACCTTCGAGATGAGCAAATGTTAAAAGTTGTAGCTCCACTTAGCTCTCAAAATTTTAGTGGTGCAATCATTATGCCAAACTTAGTTCCCCCTGTGACCTCTATTAAAGAGTTAAAAAATTACAAAAATCGTATCAAAAAAGCGATTGGAGATGATAACTTCAAACCCTATATGACACTTTTTTTCAAAGATAGTTATGATTATAAGTTTCTGAAAAAGGCTAAAAAACATATCACTGCCATCAAACTTTATCCTGCTGGAATCACCACAAATAGCGAAGGTGGGGTTGATAATTTGGATGTTGAAAGTTTGAAGATGACTTTAGATGCGATGAGTGAACTTAAAATCCCACTTTTGGTTCATGGTGAGAGTGATGGTTTTGTAATGGATAGAGAGAGTGAATTTGCGGTGGTTTATGAGACCCTAGCCGTTAGTTTTCCAAAGCTAAAAATCGTGATGGAACATATCACTACCAAAACTAGTGCCGATTTACTAGATAAATTTCCAAATCTTTATGCAACTATCACTTTACACCATCTATATTTGATTTTGGATGATGTGGCTGGTGGAATGCTCAAACCTCATCTATTTTGTAAGCCAATTGCTAAACGGTACGAGGATAGAGATGCACTTTTGAATTTAGCCCTAAATGCTCATCCTAAAGTTATGTTTGGTAGCGATTCTGCCCCTCATCCTGTGGATAAAAAGGAGTCTTGCGGTTGTGCTGCTGGGGTTTTTACTGCCCCTATCGCTCTTCAAGCCCTAGCCCAACTCTTTGAACAAAATAAAAAATTAAAAAATCTGCAAAAATTTGTGAGTGATAATGCTATACATATATATGAGATTAAACCACGAAAAAAAGAGATTACTTTGGTTAAAAAAGATTATAAAGTTCCAAGTTCTTATGGGGATGTTGTGCCGATGTTTGCTGGTGAGAGTTTGAGCTGGAGTTTGGAGGAGTAATGAAAACAAATCTACTTTTTGGAATCCACTGCCACCAACCCATAGATAATTTTGATGAAGTGGTTTTGAGTGCCATAGCCAAATCCTACAAACCATTTTTTCAAACCCTTGAGGAGTTTCCTAAATTCAAATGTTCAGTACATTTTAGTGGGTGGTTGCTGGAGTTTATAGAAAAAAAAGATGCAGAGTTGTTTTCATTAATACAAAAACTCTCTCCACAACTTGAATTTTTTAGCGGTGGATTTTACGAGCCCATCTTAGCCTCAATCCCCTCAGCCGATAGAATTTCTCAGATAAAAAAGTTAAATACCTACATCAAAAAAAAGTTCAATCAAACTCCAAAAGGGCTTTGGTTGACGGAGCGTGTGTGGGATAATTCCATCATTAGTGATTTGAAAAAATGTGGGATTGAGTATGTGATTGTGGATGATTACCATTTTATCGCTAGTGGATATGATGAAAAAAATCTCAATGGCTATTTTTTGACTGAGGAGGGGGGCGAGAAGATTGGACTTTTTCCTATTAGCCAAACTCTTAGATATATGATTCCATTTGGCAAAAATAGTGAGGTAAATGAGATTATTAAGGCTCACGAAAATAGTGCGATTATTTTTGATGATGGTGAAAAATTTGGAGTGTGGCCAAAAACTTATGAAAGTGTCTATGAGAAGGGGTGGCTTCGGGATTTTTTCAAAAAAACTTTGGGTGATAAAAAAATTAAGGTGGAGTTTTTTAGAGATTTTTATGAGAAACAGAAACCTATCTCTCTAGCATATCTTCCAACCGTTTCCTATATGGAGATGGGTGAGTGGAGTTTGAAAGCTAAAGATAGTTTGAGGTTAGAGGAGTTAAAGGCTTTACAACCCCAAACGGAAAAATTTTTAAAGGGTGGAATTTGGAAAAACTTTTTGACCAAATATCAGGAGGCAAATTGGATTCACAAAAGAGTATTAGAGCTTTCCAAAAAGCAAACAAAATTAAAAGAGAATAGAGAGGAGTTTCAGGAAGCTTTGTATAAATCTCAATGCAATGATGTGCTTTGGCATGGGGTTTTTGGGGGAATTTATTTGCCAAATTTGAGAGACAATGCTTACCATTATATTATAGAGTGTGAAAATTTGCTTTATAAACAAAATCACAATGAGAGTTTAGATATAGATTTTGATGGTGAGCTTGAGTATAAATTTCATACTGATTCACTTCTCACAATTTTGTCGCAAAAGGGGCAGATTCTGGAGCTGGATATAAAAGATAAGTGTTTTAATCTGCAAAATACACTGACTCGATATGAGGAGGCTTATCACTCAAAAATTCAGAAAATTACAGAAAAAAATGAGAGTAGTGAGCTTGAAACTATTCATGATAATCGATTGGAGGTTGAGGAGGATATTTCATTAGATTATGATTGGTATCTCAAAAAATCGGCGATTGAACACTTTAGCGATGAGAGTTTTACTATGGAAAGTTTTAAAAAAGCTAATTTTAATGAGTATGGAGATTTTGCAAATCAGAATTTTAAAACAGAAACTTTTGGTAAAAAAATTAAATTTTCAAAGAATGGGGGGATATATAGAGACAAAAAATACTCTTCAAATATCCAAAAAGAGTTTAATTTCAAAAATAATAAAATTTCCGTTGGGGTTTCTTTTGATACTAAATATAAAAAAAGTCTAAAATATATAAATGAGTGGAATTTGCACTTTCCAAATATCAAAAATATCAAAATCTCTGGGCAAATTTTGGAAGATGATTTAAAAATTTTTAGTAATGAGTTGATTATAGAGGATGAAATTTTAGATAAAACTATCAAATTTAAGTTTGACAGAAAAATAGAAATTTTTATCTATGCTCTAAATACAATCAGCCAAAGTGAAGAGGGAGTGGATATTATGAGTCAAGGTATAACTTTTGGAACTATTTTGCCATTTAAAGAAAAATTTAACTTTAATTATAGTTTCATTTGTGAATAATTAGAGACGAAAAGGAGTTAAAAATGACAAATCATATTCACACAGAATCTGCATTTTTTGCAATCATTCTAACTCTTTTTATCTATTTTTTGGGTTGGCTATTTAGTTTTGAACTGCCCTCTTTTTTACTATGGTTGCCAACCCCCATCACAATTTTTCTAGCTATCTATTTTATCTTATACCCTATTTTCAAATATATGTGGATAAAATAGATCCCCTCACCGATTTATCTAATAGTAAAAATCACTATTGGGAATTTTACCACCTATGAGTTTTGGATTAAATTGTTTTAAATTTTCCAACCAATCCTCAATCTCTTTTTTTGCCTCTTTTGCCGTTTTAGTTTTGATAGTGATATTTTTTATCCCCATTGCAACTGCTTTTTGATTTAACATCGGCAAATGTTTTACCACAATTTCAGAAGCCTTTTTTGGATAATTTTGATACCAAATCATAGATTTTTTATACTCCGTGACAAATCTTTCTATGAGTTTTTTATCATTCCTATTTTTCCCCATCACGGCAAATCCCACTTGAGGAAAAGTTTTGTCGGTTTGGAAAACTTTTTTGTACTCATCTTGTATATTTATAGCAATTTTAAGCTTTTTATCTGATTTCTTAGACTTCAAAATCGCCATAGATAGGGCAGGTTCTGGCAAAAAAGCACTCTCAATTCTACCCTTTACCACCATTGACAACCCATCGATTGGGGTCGGCATATATGCTAATTTCAAATCTTTTTTGTAATCTAAACCATTTGCTTTTAAAAGTTTTTGTATCACAATATCTGGCATATCACCACGGCTAGGAATTGCCAAACTTTTGCCTTTTAAATCTTTGATAGATTTGATATTTGGATTGCTTGAAACTATGCCATAATTCCCCCAAATGGAAACATTTAAGAGTTGTAAATTCACACCTTTATTGTACAAATTTGCCCCCACATTGATAGGAATCGCCATAAAATCAATCTCACCTCTCATTATCATAGCTCGAAGTTGGTCTTGATTTTTCCAATACCTAAACTCAATTTTAGTCGCCACATCACTCAAGGCATTGGTTTTCATAATGTGAAAAATGGGGTGTGAAACATTTGTAAATGGTCCTGCAATCACGATGGTTCTTTTTTCATTGGCACAAAGTAGTGTCAAAAACATTGTTAAAAATAGTATTAATTTTTTCATAATTTTCCTTTGATTTTTTAATTCGATTGAAAAACTATGATTTTGGCGGAGCTTGACTGGGTTGTATAAATTCAAATGCTTTTTTATGATAGTGAAAATTAGTATCAGATTTGGTAAGTTTATTGAGAGTTGAATACATCGCAATAATTGATAATGAAAAATACCTCTTCCCATAACCTTTTAAATGTTTCATCTTTTTAAACTCTTTATCTCTAATTTTGATTATCACTATTTTGAGCGAGAATAACAATAATCTATTTAAGCTTCAAGCTTGTTGAATGAAAGAGTTGATTTCGACGTCAGGGGTTTCACTCTCTTTTAATTCAACAGCCTTTTTTAAAAATCTCCCAAAAAAGCTTTATTGCTGATATTATATAACTAAACAGATTAAAATCCAATTAAAACAAATTTCCCGTTTGGGGACTTAAACCCCAAATATCCACAAATCCAATAATCTTATATTCATAATATATAAAAGAGTTTATTGGTCCTATTTTTTTATATGCCTATCCGATGAGATTTTTTACAAAAAAACAATATGTATTATTCAATAAAATTAAAAAGGCAAACAATGAAGCTAGAAAGAAAAAAAAACTCCTCAAAGAGCTAGAGACAATACCAGATTTTAGAGTCCATAAAGGAAAGATAGAGTTCAAACTTAATGAGGTTCTTTTTCTCATGTTATTTGCATTATTGAAGGGCAAAAATTCTTTTAACAAACAGCACACTTGGATAGAGGCAAATCGGGACAACAAAATTCTCTGCAAACTCTTCAATAAACAAAAAATAGATACTCCAACACCGTCAACACTTCACCGAATCGCCATCAACATAGACAACGATGCTCTAGAAAAAATCTTTAGAGACTATTTTGAAAAACAGATCAGCAAGAAAAATTTAGCGGTGGATGGAAAGTGGCTAAATGGCAGTGGTGTGAGTGGGCAATATACCAACGAAAAGAAGAAAATCGTCTTTAATGTTCTGGACAAAGATACAAAATTGGTGGC
>JAOZPA010000159.1 GCA_029932985.1 Campylobacterales bacterium | reverse complement strand
GAGGATGTATAGATATGCGAGGGTAAATAATATCGTGGTGGTGACGGCGGCGGGAAATAGTGATATGTTCACGGGAATTGACCCGATGAAAAGAGATGAATCGATTATTAATGTGACGGCGATTAATCAGAATTTGGAGAAAGCGGATTTTAGTAATTTTGGGGATTTTGTGACACTCACCGCCCCTGGAGTTGAGATTTATGGAGCTGTGCCAAATAATAGATTTAAATTTTTGCAAGGTACGAGTATGGCGAGTCCAATTGTGGCAGGTTTGGTGGGGCTTTTGAAATCCCAAAATAGAAGTTATTCTCCTCAATTAATCAAAAAAATTTTAATAGAAACAGGTAAGAATTTACCAAATATTTCAAATAAAATAGGTCGATTGGTTCAAGTGGATTTAGCATTGAAAGAGATAGAAAAAAATAATGAGTTAGAAAGAGTGAAAAAAGAGTTAGAGGAGTGTAGAGAAAAGGGCAAAAAATTAATTATCCCAACAACCCCCACCAAAAATTTCACTTTTGCCAAAGGTTTATGGAAAAGCTCAACTAATATTTATGAATATGATATGAAAAATAGTAAAATTATAGAGGAGAAACCCATAGAGATTTTTTTTCAAATTAATGCAACGGGAGATGGAATTATCAAATTAAAAAAAGTCAATGGTGATTTTTGCATAGGGGATATAAAATTATCTTTTTCAAAAAACAGATTAAATATAACTCAAACCACCCCCGCAATTTGTCAGAAAGATGCTCAACAATTTAAACCATACATTTTTGAATGCAAAGCAGATAGTGGACGAGTAGCATCTTGCCAAACCATAGGAACTCATAATTTTAAATTTGAATTGATTAAATATAAGTGAGATTCAATTTTATACTTTTCAAAAGTCCCCAAACGGAAATAATAGGAGAGATAGATTTTGATAATTTTTTTAGAGAATATTAAATTTACGATAATTCATAAAACAAACAAAAGAATTAAGCGGATTAGTTTAGGTATGCAAAATGAAAATGAGATAATTGTGAGGACTCCGCTTGGGGTGAAATCTCATCATCTACGAGAACTGGTAACAGATAATCAAAAGTGGATTTTAAATAGTCTTAAAAAGATTAAACCTAGAGATAAATTTGATTTTATTTATGGTGGGCAATTGCCATTTCTGGGGGAGGAATATGGAAGCAAACTTATAATTGATGAATCTATGGTTAATCCTAAATTTGTGCTAAAAGATGAAATTTTTTATATCTATTATAGTCAAAAGCGAAAAAGTTATGATGATTTTGTGGCTGGATTGGCAAAATTTTATCAACAGATGGCAGTTAAAATAATAAACCCAATTTTTGATAAATGGTCTGCTAAAACAAATCTTTATCCAAGCAAAATAACATATAAAAAAACCAAAACGATATGGGGGAGTTGCAGTCATCTAAATAATATCTCTATAAATTATATGATATTGCAATTTCCGATGAAGTCCATAGAGTATGTAGTTTTACATGAACTTTGCCATATTACAGAAAAAAATCACTCTAAACGATTTTGGAATTTGGTGAGTTTCTATATGTCTGATTACAAAACAGATTCAAAAGCCCTCAAAAATAGAATATTTTAATAGTATAAAATAATGCCAAAAGACAGATTGAAAATTAATCTTTTGACCAAAGTCCCCAAACGGAAATTTTTGTTTGGGGACTTTAATCCTTTGTCTTAGTAATTAAAATAAAATCTAGCTTGAAAAAAATCTGACTATATCGTTATATAATCCAAAAAACATAAGACTTAATAGCAAAATCCAGCCGAAGATTGTAAGTTTATACATAATATCTTCGTTTGGAGGTTTTTTGGCTATCATTTCATAGAGGTTGAAGATGATATGTCCGCCATCAAGGGCTGGGATTGGTAGCAGATTTAGCACACCTAGATTTACTGAAAGCAAAGCGGTAAATACCAAAAGTGGGACAATCCCCAGCGATGCAGCTTTTGATGTATAATCCACAATCGAAAAAACTCCGCCTAATTGGTCGGCAGGAACTGCACCTGAAATTAATTTTTTTATACTTTGAACAATCATTGTTGTGGCAAAAATCGTTTCATGATAAGCATAGCTAAATGAGCCAAAAAATGAATATTGCAATAATACTCTTTCTCCACTTGGGGCGATTCCTATCATCTTTTTTTTGATTTTTTCTCTAAACATATTTTCTGAATCAGAAATTTTTGGTGTCAAATTTTTGGTCAAAACTTTACCATTTCGCTCAATTTTTACACTCAAAATCTCATTTGGAGAACTTTTAATAATAGTGCCAATATCATTCCATATTTTAATTTTATGGTTATCAATCTCCAAAATTTTATCATCTTTTTGTAAATTTGCCTGAAATGCTGGTGAATCTTTGATGACTTTTCCAACCGTAGGAGCTAATTTTTCAATCCCCAAAACCCCTACTAAAATGTATAGTAAAAAAGCCAAAAAGATATTTGCAAATGGACCAGCCAACAAGATAAAAATCCTCTGCCACGGTTTTTTGGTATTGTAGCTATCATCATCTTCATTTTTGAAAGTCGGGTCTAAATCATTTTGCCCCTTCATCTGCACATATCCACCTAATGGAATTGCACTAATTAAATATTCAGTTTGACCAATTTTTTTTCTAAATAAAGCCTTACCAAAACCAATACTAAAAACCTCAACTCTCACTCCAAAAAATCGAGCCATCAAAAAATGACCAAACTCGTGGAAAAACACCAAAAACGATAAAACTAGTAATGAAGTTATTATACCCATTAATCCTCCTTTAAATATCCAAAAACATACTCAATTCCGCTGTAAATCGTGATAGCCACCGCAATCCACAATAAAATAACTCCACCGCTAAAATTCATAGTCAAAAATCCAATTGCAAACATTTGCACAACTGTTTTTATTTTGCCCATCATCGAAGCCTCAACACTTTTGCCCTCACTCGCCGCCGCCACTCGAAGCCCTGTGATTAAAAATTCACGACTCAAAATCAAAAAGACCGCCCAAGCACTAGCTCTATCAATCATCATCAGCCCCATAAATCCTGCCAACATCAACATTTTATCGGCTAAGGGGTCCAAAATCGCACCTAAATTCGTCATCTGATTCCAACTTCTAGCGATAAAACCATCGAAAAAATCGGTAACACTTGCTATCACAAAAATCAGCCCAGCGAAATAATCCCACCAGCTAGAGTGCCAATGGCTAAAAAGTCCATCATCTCGCCCAATCAAAAACCACAACATCAGCGGAGCTAAAAGTATCCGAAACACCGCCAAGGCATTTGGCAAATTCATATTTTTATCCATTATTTAAAGCTTGTCCCTCCATCAATTACGATAGTTTGTCCCGTTAGCCAACTTGAGGTATCGCTACACAAAAAGCTACAAGCCCCCACTAAATCCTGTGGCTCACCCATTCTGCCTAGAGGTGAACGATTTGCAACCATTTTTTTCATCTCCTCATAATTTGGAAAAGCTTTGAGGGCATCCGTATCGATAGGACCACCACTCACCGCATTTACCCGAATATTTTTTTCACCAAGCTCCGTCGCTGCATATCTGACCATCGTCTCCACCGAAGCTTTTGCATTTGCATGACCTGAATAATTTTGAGTATAAACGATATTTCCCGTGGAACTTAGCGAAATAATCGACCCACCACCAGTTTTTTCCATCCGCTTGACCGCCTCTTGTGACCCCACTACAAAAGCCAAAACCGTAGCTGTGTAGATATTATTTAGCCCCCGAGGCTTGAGTCGCATAAATGGAGCAAATCCCCCAACCACACTTCGACCACTGATAATCGCATTTGAGATGAAATAATCAACCCGCTCAAAATCCTCATCGATGAGCTTAAAAACCTCTTTGTACTCATTTGGTTCTAAAATATTTAATTTATAAGCCCGTGCCTTCACACCATAATTTTTTTCCAAATCTATAACTATATCTTTTGCAATTTGCTCATTTGAATTATAAGTAAATGCTATATCTACTCCATCTTTTGCAAACTGATATGCAATCGCCTTGCCAATCCCCCGAGTCGCACCACTAATCACTAATGTTTTTCTCTGCATCTATCTAATCCTTAATTTTTGACTTTTTATGAATTTGGGATTATACTAAAATAAAGGGGTAAATTATTTAAAAATAGTAAAAAATTCCGAAATTAACACTTTTTTTTGAAATTTCCAACTTTTGATATTCATATTTTAGATTTAAAGAGGTTGAATTAGCAATTTTATAGGTGATAAAAGATTCAAACAATAACTCATCAAAAGAGTTTGAATAAAAATTTCTCTCCCCCTCCACTCCTATTTTCAAATTATCAAAGTTTTTAATAAATCCAATATTTGCTCCAATTTTTGCCAAACCTTTATCTTTATAATAAAATGATGGAGTGGTCATCAAATATATAAACCAATCCTCATCTTTGCCATAAGTAAATCCTGCTCCTAAGTTCAAGTTTGTATATAACTCATCAAATTTTCTCTCAACCCCAAATGAAACTTTCCATGAGGTGGGTTTGAAAATTAAATCTCTCTTTGAGTAAGATTCTAAATTTATAAATGAAAATTTTTCTAATTTCAAATTATCTTTCAGATTAAATTTTAAATCAAAAAAACTTATATAAGCCCCGTTGACATATCCTGTTTCTACATCATAAATATCGTGAAATGCTGGTTTGTATTCTATATCTAAGGAGTTATTGAAATTTTTGAAAGTTATAGAAAATTTACTTGATTTGTGTCCGCTCAATGGTTTGTTAGGTGTTTGGGTTTTGTGTTTGGCAATGCGACCTAATCTACTTCTTTTTT
>JAOZPA010000158.1 GCA_029932985.1 Campylobacterales bacterium | reverse complement strand
TTAAAAAGCCTAATAATAGGTATTTCTGTTCTACAGAAGAAACAGGAGAACCTTTAATATCTCCAAGCCCAGTATTACAAGCGGAAAAAAATACAAGTTCAGTACCTCGTAAATCAAGTTGCAAAAGTTTAGAACTTGTTACAATTTCCTCTGTTGAGCCATTATCATCATAAGTTGATTGATTAAAACCAGAAAGTGCGATACTAGATTTCAAAATTGAGACTTATTGTCCGTGGTCTTTTTGTCTGAATTATTATATCATACAAACTATGAAAAATCAAGAAAAAAAATTAATATATTTTGGTGATATAGTTAGAGAACATAGAAAAAGATTGAAATTATCTCAAGAGCAATTAGCATCTAATTGTGGATTTGATAGAACTTATATTAGTCTTATAGAAAGAGGATTAAGAAATATATCTTTTTTAAATATTTTAAAACTAGCAAAAGGTTTAGAAACAAATATATCAGAATTAACAAAGGATATAAAGTAATGACAATTGAACAAGCAGTTATAAATATGAAAGAATTACTTGATAATGGAAATCTTACTGGACAAACTCGTTCTGGAAACATTATTAACAATATTCATGAGGCTGTAAAATATGGATTAGTTAATTATCAAATAGATAGTAATAAAATATTTCCACCTATTGGAGCAAGAAGTCCTGAATTACAATTAGCAGGTTTTATTAAACGAAAAAAACAGGATATTTGTGTCATTCCAAATTTTTCTCAGAATGAAGAAATTTTACAAGGTGGCATTTTAAATGGAATAAGAGATGAGTTTGGATACTCTTTTACAGAAAAAACTTTATCTATTAATGTAAGAAGTCAAATATCAAGTATTCAAAAAAATTTTGATACTCTTTTTGAAAGAACTTATGCAGAATCGCTAAATTTACATCTAAGATGTCCAAAGATGGTTTTGGGAGAAGTTTATCTTTTATCGATTTATGACTATACAGAAGATAGATATATTAGTCAAAATTTAATAGAAAAATATATTAGGGCTTTTCATTCTATAAGTCATAGAGATAATATAAACTATGATGAGTATAAATATGAAGCAACTTGTCTATTAATTGTAGATTTTACTTCAAATTTACCTAAAATATATGATAGTACACAAGAACTTATTAATGATGAATTATTAGATAGAAATACAACTGTAAGATATGAGGGTTTAGAGTGGAATACCTTTTTTGAGAAAATTCTAAATATTTATGATACTAGGTTTGGAATATCTAACTTAACTTGATATTTATCTATTAAGAAATTATCAATATCTTTTTTATCAGATAAATTATCTAAGATTTCTATTTCATTATCTGTTAAATTTGGTATTGTAAATTTTTCAATAAAATTTTTTTGATAACAAGGAAAGCCACCTTGAATAGAGATACTTGTAGCACTAATATAATAATCCATAATTACAGAATTTAATATTTTCTGAACTAATAATATATTTTTCTCTTGTGATAAAGGATGTATAAATTCACTAAAAAGTGTATTATTACTATTTTTTTCTTTATTAAAATAGATTCCATATCCATTTGTATAATAGGAATCCTCTTTAGAAACAAATAAAAATCGTGGATTTTTACTAAAAGTTGGATTAACTATTTTTTTCCCTTTTTTTGCTATTCCTTGTGTTCTTCCCCATAAATAAAAAGGATTTACAGGCTTTTTCCCTTTATCCCTCTTTGATAATATCTCCTTTTGTGAAATTAAATATTGATAACATTTTGGATATTTAATTTTAAATTCATTTTCAGCAATTGGAATAGCTTGATTATCTAAAATTTTATAAGGTGTAATTATTTTTAATTTATTATTTTTTATCTCATCTTGATTTTTAAACTTTGATATTTTATAAACCGATTTAGTTATCTCCTGTTCAATATAATAAGTAATATTTTCAATCTCTTTTTTATAAAATCCATTATCTAAAGTTGCTCCATCTATAAAATAAACTTCATCTTTCAATGTAGCAATACCTACGGAAATATCAAAAAGTTCTTTTATTGGAGTTCCTATATTTTCAATAATTTTAATATTATTCTGTTCATCATTTTTTAATAATCTCCATTTTTTACTATTTAGATTGTCTATATAATTTTTAGAAAAATTTAAAGTTTCTAAGAAGTCCATATATTTTTGTTTTTTTCCTATTCGTTCAAATAATATTTCATTATTTTCATCTTGATTTATAAATGTTAATGCTGTGTAAGTTTGTGCATCAAATATTTTAATATCTTTAAAATCTATTATTTTATATATGGATTTATTATTCAAAAAATATTCTCTTAAAGGCAATCCTGCCAATGAAGTAAAATAATTATTTGGTGTGATAAATCCCATTTTTCCATTTTTTGTTAATAATTTATATCCTAGTTCAAAAAAAGCAAAATAGGTATTAAAAGTTCCTTTTTTTGTAGTTAGATAGTTTGATAACAAAAATTCTCTATTTTTTTCATCAATATCTTGAAATTTTACATAAGGTGGATTTCCCACAACTATATTAAATTTTATATCTATTTTATCAGTTAAACTATTTTTACAAAAAATATTAAAATCTTCCTCCTCAAGTATTTCATTATTTAATAACGCATATAAAGATAGAATTGTTTTACTTCTTTTAATATTGTAATCTAAAATATCAAAACCATAAATATTTTCTTTAATGATTGATTTTATTGATTTATTATAATTTTTTCTATAAAACTCAACTAAACCTATCAAAAATGCACCACAACCACAACTTGGGTCTAAACATTTATCATCTATACTGGGAGATACCTCATCAATGATAAAATCAACAATCTTTTTTGGTGTAAAAAAAGCACCATTTAATTTTTTATCATTCTGTGGAATTAATATTTCTATATAACTTTCAAGAATTTTTATATCATAAATATTTAAAATACTTAAATCATCTATTATATTTTTATCTATTTTAAAAGATAGTAAGTCACTTATTATCTCACTTTTTTTATATTGAATACTTAAATTATTTACAAATAAATAAACTAAATGTTGTTCAATTGAATAAATTGTATATTTTTGAATAAAATTGTAAAACTTTTTTTTCTGCATAGCTAAATATTATCTTTCCCAGTATTTTTTCATATTATATCTAAAAAATACCAAATTTAAATTTGATATGGTAGCGGTGCGGGGTCATAAGCCTAAAATGTATTATATTCTATTCTTTCTACCAAATCAGATTTTATTATTAGTTGAGTATTTTTTATATCACCCAAAATCTCTTTTGCTTTATTTTCACTAAATTTAGTTTGGCTACAAAATCCAAAATTCAGCATTCCTCGGGTTGTATTATTTGCTTTGGATAGCATAGTGAAAGGCATCATTTTAAATGGGATTTTGGAATTATCAAAAGTTATAGAGATTAGATTTTTTGCATTTCGGGTTTGTTTGATTAGTGTCGTTTGCGATTCTCCTATATAAATCTTACCACTATTTTGATACCGCTCATCGATGGTTGTGAAATCATCATTAATCACAGTTTTTATGATACGAACATCTATTTTGGGGTAATTACTGGGATAGCTGTAGAAATACCAAATCCCATCATTTTGAGTCAGGTGAGCCAGAACCGTTTTGTCTTGGGTGAAAAAATCATTTTGCTCATCACCTGTTTTTTTATTATTTTCCAAAAATTTGATTATCTGCTTTTCATTATTTATATTTATATCTTCAAAAATATCCATCTGAATCTCCAAAATGTTACAAATCGCCAAAATATCAACTTTATTTAATTTATTTGCTGAAGCAGATGAAAGTTTTCTACTCAGCATAGTTTCTCTCATATCTATCTTTTCTGCAAGTTGTTTTTGATTTAAACCAAAATATTTAATTAAAAACTTAATTTTCTCGCCATTACTCATAATTTATCCTTTTCTTGCCATAAAAATTGCCACTTTCATATAGCGTTATTGCCACTTTTGAATCTGCAATTGCCACTTTATCGTGCTAAAATTCCTCTGTTAAAATAACCACACATCAAGTAGTAACATAGTAGTAAACAAATTTGGGAAAATTGGCTCTTGCTTTGTTATAAAATTTTTTGATAAGATGTTTGTTATAAATCTAAAGAGGTATTTTAACATAATTTTTGAGGATTTGGGAGAAAAAAATGACGAAAATAGAAAAATTTGATTTTATCATAAAATTGTTAGATTTAAGATTTATTGCAATTGCCAAAAAATTGGAGATAAGTCACACCTATATAACTCATTGGATAAAAAATAAAAAGTTAAAGATGTTGCACCTCTATGCTTTTTCAAGTGCTTATGATGTTCCGATGATTATTTTTACAGATGATTCTATCAACACAAAAGAGAAAATCGAAATCTATATAAAGCATATAAGAATCAAAAGTAGCTTCACAAATCCCATAAGGCTATTAGAGAAAATCCAAGGCTCGTGGTTTGTATATTTTCACTCTACTCTAAATCAAACGGCAATTTTGACAGAGGCAACTTTAATAATAGATAAGAATCTTTCCGTGGAATTTACGGTAAATGAATTCAAATACAAAGGTAATATTTTCATCGAAAATGACCAAACATTAATGATTTTAAAAAGCAAATTGGTAAAAAACAGAATCTACTTTTCGTTCGATAATGAAAAACTAGAATCAATTTTTTTCGCCTGTATGAAATATAAAAACCACATCACAAATGTAAACGGAGTAAATCTAACCCTTTTTTCAAAAGAGAAATTAGATAATTCAAATATAAAGGAGATTCTGGGAAATGGTGATAATAACAAAATCGTAATAAGCGAAGAGATGCTAAATAAAAGTTTTAAATATATGCAAAATTCTATTTTGTTTTAGAA
>JAOZPA010000043.1:9877-17524 GCA_029932985.1 Campylobacterales bacterium | reverse complement strand
CTCACCATCTGCTCCATGAACTAAATTTATCATCGTGTCAAATTTAATTTTTTTCTCGCCAAAGAGACTAGTTTTGAAAAAACCACCATTCTTAAGAGAGACCTTTTGACATTTTTTATAGTCACCACTGCTAAAAAGTTTGCTATTAAGTTTGCTCGTAGGGATAAAATAAAAATTTCGCTCCCTGCCACAAAAAATATAAATCAGCTCACCATCAATCACATCTTTCATCGAAATAGCACTAACTATACTAATTTCATGCTCATAACTCACTGCTCCAAAAAGTATCGCTATACTCAAAATTTTCCCTTTAATTATAATTTATTTTTAATAAAAAATCTGTCAATTCCATCGGCTATACCTCTGACAAGTTTTTTCTGATAGATTGGATTTATTAGATTTTTGCACTCTGTGGGATTTGTAAGGTAACCAACTTCAATTAAAACTGAGGGCATTAATGCCCCAACTAAAACCCAAAAAGGACCCTCTCGCACCCCTCCATCTCTGGATTTATATTTTTTTTTGACCCTATCTAACATTCCGCCTTGAATATCTATCGCTAAAAAATTGGATGCTATCATCTTCTCTCTATCTATCATATTTAAAAATAGATTTGTGATGTAGCGATTCATCTTATTTACAGAGGCTTTATTCTCTTTTTTTGCCACGGCTAAGGCATCTTTGGTTCTTTTGTCGGATAAAAAATAGGTTTCAATGCCATTTTTAGAGTATTTTTTTTTGCTAAATTGATTTACAGCATTTGCATGAATTGAGATAAAAATATCTGATTTGTAGGTGTTTGCAATCTTTGTTCGCTCTTTTAAATTTATAAATTTATCTTTTTCTCTTGTCAAGATGACGATATATCCTCTAGCATTAAGCTCTTTTTGGAGTATTTTTGATATTTTGAAAACAACATTTTTTTCTGTGGTTTTTTTATATCCCACCGCCCCTCCATCTCTGCCCCCATGCCCTGGGTCGATGACAATAGTTTTGTATTTTTTGATTATTGCTGTTGCTTTCTCATCATCTTTTTTTAGCTCTTTAATTTTATTGATTTTGGGTTTGACTTTTATAACTTTTTTTTCCTCTTTTACCTTTTCCTTAGTCACTTTTATAATCATCTCTTGTTTAAATTTTTTGATAGAAATTTTATATTTGAATTTAGAGTAGATTAAAATTCTCACTCTATTTGGATATTTGACAATCTTTGCCCCCATCTTTCTAAAAAGTTTCAATTTCCGTGAGGGGGCCTCATATTTCGCTTTAATATCAATCACATTCACATATTTTTTTTGCTTAAATGCCTTAAAAGTCTTAAATGACTTCGAGCTAATATATTTATCAAATTTTATCTTGATAGTATCATCGTTTTCAACCACCGATTCGATAGTCAAAGCATTTAAAATTGTCGCAAAAATTGTGATTAAAAGAAAAAAATTTTTTATCTATTCGCCTTTGGTTAATTTATCCATCAACTCTTTTACCGAAATCAATCTATCCAATCGATAGCCATTTGTACCCGTAAAAAACAGACCCGTCTGCTCATTGCCATCATAAGCATCAAACAATCTATCCGCTACACACATCTTGACGATTTTCGCCTCGACTCCTCTCTTGCACGGAGCTACACAATTACTGATACATTTAATTTTTGGAGCTTCATCTTTGTCAATGAGGTTGAGCAAATTTGTCCGCACCCCACGAGCTGGATAACCCACAGGAGATTTCAAAAGCTCAATATCTTCATCTTTGCAATTTAACAAAATCTCTTTGAATTTATCACTAGCATCACACTCATAAGTCCCGATAAATCGAGTCGCCATCTGTACACCAACGCACCCCATATCAATAAATCTATCTATGTCATTTTTGTCCCAAATACCACCAGCCGCAATGACGGGAATGTCACCCCAGTTTTTAGCCTCTTCGATGATAGGAGTGATGATATTTTCTAGCTGAAACTCCTCTTTTGCACAATCGTCATAGCTAAAACCTTGGTGACCGCCACTTAATGGACCCTCTACGATTACCGCATCGGGAAGTTTATTGTATCTTTTCCACTTTCGGCAAATTAATTTTAAAGCTCTTGCACTTGAGACTATGGGGACTAATGCCACATCTGGATAGTCGGCCGTAAATTTTGGCATATTCACAGGAAGTCCAGCCCCCGTGATGATAATATCCACCCCAGCTTCACAGGCATCTTGCACCGTTTGCCCATAGCCATTTAGGGCATACAAAATATTACAAGCCAATGGAGCATCGCCACAAACTTTTCTAGCATTTTTGAAAATCTCTACCAAAGCTTTTTTTGAAGCGAAGTTGAAACTGTCTAATGGTTTACCATCTATCTCTTTTTCGATAAACTTTTTGTTTTGATAATATCCAGTCCCTACACTACTGATAACTCCCAGACCGCCTTGCTCACTTACTGCTCCTGCCAATCTATCCCAGCTAATTCCAAGTCCCATACCACCTTGAATAATTGGGTGTTTTATCTCATATTTTCCTATTGTCATTTTTGCTCCTAGTCTATGATGATTTTTGCAAAATTTTTCTTGCCTTTTTGCACTATATATTCACCAGTTTGTAAATTTAATTTTTCATCTGAAATTTTTGTTTGGTCTATCTTGACCGCTCCAGCCTTTATATCTCGTCTTGCTTGTGAAGTAGATTTTTCCAAACCACTCTCCACTAAAGCTTGACAAATCCAAATTCCACTTTGAAATTTAAACTCTGCTATATCAGTAGGAATATCTTTTTTTGCAAAAATTTTGATAAACTCTTGCTTTGCTTTTTCACCAGTCCCCTCACCGTGAAATCTTTCCACAATCTCCATAGCCAAAATCTCTTTGGCGGTTTTGGGGTGTATGGTCTTAAGTTGCTCAACCTCTTGCAATGATTTAGTGGATAAAAGCTCATAATATCGCCACATAAGCTCATCAGAAATTGAAAGAATTTTACCAAACATATCATTTGGTTCATCAGTCACACCGATATAGTTTCCTAGAGATTTACTCATCTTATTGACTCCATCAAGCCCCTCTAAGATTGGCATCATCAAAACGGCTTGTTGTTTTCCTACGTTGTAAGATTTTTGTAAAGTTCGCCCCATAAGAAGATTAAATTTTTGGTCAGTACCCCCTAGCTCGATGTCAGACTTAAGATAAACTGAATCGTAACCTTGTAAAAGTGGATATGTAAATTCGTGAATCGCTATATCGTCTTCATTTTTGTATCTTTTTTTGAAATCATCTCGCTCAAGCATACGGGCAACTGTTCGTTTAGATAAAAGTGTCAACATATCTAGCGGTGAGAGTTTTCCTAACCAATCATTATTATAAACTACCTCTGTTTTATCTTTATCCAAAATTTTGAAAGCTTGGGTTGTATAACTTTTGATATTTTTTACAACCTCCTCTTTTGTCAAAACTTTTCTAGTTGCATTTTTGCCAGTTGGGTCACCGATAGTGGCGGTAAAATCACCAATTAAAAATTGTACAACTCCACCAAATTGTTGAAAAGTTGCTAATTTTTGGAGTAAAACGGTGTGTCCTAGATGTAGGTCGGGAGCGGTGGGGTCAAAACCTGCTTTGACATAATAAGTTTTGCCATTTTCATAGAAATCTACTAAAAGTTTTTTGACTTTTGCCTCATCTATAAGCTCAGCTACACCTCTTTTAATCTCATCTAATGCTTTCTCTAGTAACACTTTTTGTACCAATATTTTTTCTGTCATCTGTTGCCTTTTTTTATCATAAATTTCTATGATTTATAGGGGTCGGTTGCTTTTATAAACTCTATAATTTTACAATGTCGCCCAATTTTATCTTTAATATCTTTTGCTTCACTATCTCTCTTTTCAATAATCGCTTTAAAAATTGTTTTTCGAGTGATATAATCATCGTGAGTATTTATCTGCACCAAATTTATTTTATCTTTTGTCAAATCTTGTAAAAAATCAGCCAAAGCAGATATTTTATTTTCCAATGTAAAAATAACAGTATAGATGTCGGGAGAATCTTTTGTCCACTTTACAAAAATCACAGACTCATCTATCTCCATCATCTCTCTTGCATTGTTACACATTTTATGATGTACTATAACTTTATCTCTTTTTCTAAATCCAACTATCTCATCACCTCTTTTAGGGTGACAACACGAATCAAAAAGAACAGTTTTAAATTTATGATTTGAATAAACTACAATATTTGTAAATTTCTGCTTCTCTATTTTAAATCTATTTTTATTTAAAAAAAGTTTAAAATTAGCCTTTGCATATTTTTTCAAATTAGCCACCATATTTATAAGGTAGATTGAATCGGTAGCGGCTTTATAATTTTTTTCTAAAATATTCTCTTTTTTGAGCCAATCCAGTGCAGTTTTTCGGTCAATTCCAAAAATTTCTCTTATAATTTTTCGACCAATCTTTTTATCTAACTCTCTTATCTTTTCTCGACAAGACAATTTTAATAATTTAATTGCTCTTGGGGTCTTTAAATCCCCAATCCAACTGCAACGATAATGAGGAGTTTCACCCATCTGAATTTTTATCACATTTCCATTTTTGAGGGGCTTCAAAAGATTTACAGGAATCTCATTGATAAAAGCTTTATCCGCCCTCTCACCAACCTCTGTATGAATCAAATATGCAAAATCCAACACCGTCGAACCTATGGGCAGAATAAATTTTTCACCATCTTTGGAATAAACAGTAATCTCATTTTTCTCAAAAATCGTATGCTTCGCACTATCATACTCATCCAGCACAATCTCTTTATCCACCTTATTATGATAATCAATATCATCTATCCACGACATATCTGGAAATTTTATATCCTTGCCCTTGTATTTCCAATGAGCCGCAATTCCGTGTTCAGCAATTTGGTGCATCCCCTCAGTCCGAATCTGAGCCTCAATCACCACCCCGTTGAAAAAAAACATTGTATGGAGAGTTTGATAACCATTCTCTTTTGGATTTGCGATATAATCCTTGAAACGAGTCACAAGCGGGTCTATCTCGATATGCAAAGCCCCCAAAGCCTTGTAGCAATCAATCTTCTCTTTGGTGACAATCCGAATCGCCAACAAATCAGTAATCTCATCGATGTTGATAGCTTTTCGTTTGGTTTTTTGCTCAATAGAATAGAAATGCTTGATTCGTTTATCGATAAAAAAATCATCTTTTTTAAATCCATATTTAAACATAATCGCCGTCACGGTGGAGATAAAAGAGTTGAGTTTTAGGTGCAAATCTTGGGAGTGAGAATCTATATATTTTTTGATTTTATTGAAACTATGAGGTTGCAGATATTTAAACGACAAATCCTCAAGCAAAATTTTAATTACACTAATACCTAATTTATGGGCAATTCCTGAGTAGATATGAAGTGATTCTTCAGAAATTCGTATCTGTTTCTCAACAGGTAATGAATCCAAAGTTAGCATATTATGCACCCTATCGCAAAGTTTGATAATCAAAACTTCAGGATTTTTTTTGGAAGAGTTAAGCAATTTTCCAAAACTCAAAGCAGATGTATATAGTTTTTCATCAGCATTAATTTTAGTCAGCCCATCTACA
Source organism: Campylobacterales bacterium (assembly GCA_029932985.1). Classification (GTDB taxonomy): domain Bacteria; phylum Campylobacterota; class Campylobacteria; order Campylobacterales; family JAOZPA01; genus JAOZPA01. Next base: position 11,940 of record JAOZPA010000043.1, on the reverse strand, counting down.
AGATTCGCAATATTTTGATTAAATTTCATCTCAATCTCTTCAATACAGCAATCTGAATCCTCAACCACATCATGCATCAAAGCCGAACAAACCATATCTTCACTTCCATCAAAATGTGCCACCAAAGTAGAAACCAAAATAGGGTGAACAATATACGGCTCACCACTTTTTCGAGTAACTCCTTTGTGAAACTGATTTGCCATACTCACAGCCATCTCAATTAATGGAGTTTTATTGATATTTTTGTATAAAAGTTCTAGTGCTTTCTCTTCAGTAATTGTATTTTTTATTTTTGAGATAAATTCATTCAAAACAATCTCCTCTACTCTTCTTCTACAAAGCCATCAACAATTAACACACCATCCGCAATTTCGTGCAGGGCAATATCTGTAAATTTATGCTTATTTAAATCCATTCCATTTAGTGGTTTTTCGCCATTTGCAAACTCTTTCGCTCGTTGGGCTATCGCTATTGAAAGTACATAATGGTTGTCATTTACTTTTTCTAATGCTCGTGCTATTACTTTTTCTAATCTCATAATTTTCCTTTTTTATCTTAAATTTTTTATTTTACTATCGAACACCTAGAGTAATCACCCTCTATAATTCTCAGCAAATTTCCCTTTTCATTCATATTTGTCACAGCTATTGGCAATGAATTATCCTTCGCTAGTGCAATCGCCGTATCATCCATTACTTTAATATGGTCTTTCAACGCATCATCATAAGTTATCATATCGAGCTTCACTGCATCATCAAATTTCATCGGGTCTTTGTCATAAACACCATCCACCTTGGTAGCCTTTATCAATATCTCCGCCTCAATCTCAGTAGCCCTCAAAGTCGCCGCCGTATCAGTCGTAAAAAATGGATTCCCAGTACCTGCCGCAAAAATTACCACTCGACCCTTCTCAAAATGTCGCCTAGCTTTTCGCACCACATAAGACTCACAAACCGCTTCCATCTTGATAGCACTCTGAACCCTAGCCTGTAATCCTTGATGCTCCAAAGCTTCCTGCAATGCCACCGCATTTATCACCGTAGCCAACATTCCCATATAATCCCCACTCGTCCGCCGAATCAATCCATCCGCCGCCGCCGTCACACCTCGAATTATATTGCCACCACCAACCACAACCGCCACCTCAATATCGTGGTTTTGCAACTCTTTTATCTCATCAGCAATAAATTTCAATATCTCAGTATCGATACCATAACCCTCTGTCCCCGCAAATGCCTCACCAGAAAATTTTATTAATACTCTTTTTTTCATCTATTAAAGACCTTAAATTTTATCGGGATAATAGCGAAATTTAGATTAAGAGGTAATAAACAAAAAAAAAGTATCTGATAACTAAGTAAAATAGGGTTTTGTGTTGGGCAAAAGTACCCTATCAATGAGGCAATTTAGAGTAAAGGAGTAAGTGCAAATTTAAATTTACCTTTTCCCTTTTTCTCTATGAAAATAATTTAGCAAAGAAGCCTTTTTTTTCTTTATTTAAAACTTTATCTATCATTTTGAAATAACTATTTGCATCTCCAAGTCCTGATTTATGTTCTTTGACCATCTTATCAACCCCAATAGTTATACAAAGTGGCACACCTCGAATTTGAAATTTTTGAGCAATTTTGGGACTTCTGGAAACATCCACTTTGGCTATCAAAACTTCACCTTTTGCATATTCATCCAAAGGCTCTAAAAGTGGCAACAACTCTTGACACGGCGGACAAGAGGGGGAATAAAAATCTATAAAGATTGGTGTATCACAATCCTCTACAATTTTTGAATAATTAAAATCATCTATATCTACAATCATTTTTTTCCTTTATGATATGGGTGCGTTTGGGGGACTTAAACCTTTTACAGTTTAGAGATATATTTAGCCAACTCTTTAATATCATTTTGACTAATACTTTCCATCTGGATACCCATAAAACCAGCCATTTGCCGACCATAATTACTATCTTTATAGCCATTTAGCACATCTTCAAGCTTGTCAATATCCCATCCCTGAATCGACCAACTATTTCCAAAAGCACTCACCGAGCCATTTATCCCGTGAC
>JAOZPA010000043.1:0-9777 GCA_029932985.1 Campylobacterales bacterium | reverse complement strand
CCCTGAATCGACCAACTATTTCCAAAAGCACTCACCGAGCCATTTATCCCGTGACAGGAGAGGCAGTTTTTTTCATATAAAGATGCACCGATTTTTGTAGTTTTAATAAAAGTTTCATCATCCTCTATCTCATATTTTTGTGAACCAACGAGTGGGGTATCATTTTGATTTATCTGCACAATAGCCTCATTTTTTGAACTTTTATTGGTATCTGATTTTTCATCTTCCTCTAAGCTACCTATAATATTTTCAATCTTTTGGTCAATAGTTCTTTTATCTATTTTTGAACTTTGATTTTCATCTTTTATGGGCAATTCCAAAGAAATTCTTTTGTTATTTTCTTGGCAACCAGTAAAAAATAGCCATATAAAACTGACCATTAGAATAATTTTGTTCAACTTATCTCCTCTTTTTATGAAGTGTTTTTTTATAATTATTTAAACTTCAAAATACAGTAATATCAAATTCTCACTTATTATATCCTAAATTCACTAAGCAATTGCAAATTGAGTAAAAACTCTCTTATAAATAGATACATTTTTGCCAAAAATGAGCCTAAAAAATTAAATTAATTTTATTTATGGTAAAATGGAGGTTTTTCAAAAATTAATTGCTCAAGGCAAAAAGAATGTTTAAACGATTTAGAAGACTTAGAATGAATTCCCATTTACGAAATTTAGTGACACAAACAAAAATAACAAAAGATGATTTTATCTATCCACTATTTATAAAAGAGGGTCAAGGGATAAAAAAAGAGGTAGGCTCGATGCCTGGAGTTTTTCAGATGAGTATTGATGAAATTCTAAAAGAGTGTGATTCACTTAAAAAACTTGGAATTTTTTCAATAATTATATTTGGAATTCCAGACACAAAAGATAGTATAGGAAGTGATGCTTTATGTGAGCATGGAGTTATCGCATCATCGCTTAAAAAAATCAAAGAGACTCACCCGGATATGTTTGTAGTTACAGATTTGTGTTTTTGTGAATATACCGACCACGGGCATTGTGGAATTATCGATACACAAAATCAAAGTGTGGATAATGATAAGACTTTGGATATTTTGGTCACTCAAGCTATAATTCATGCAAAAAGTGGAGCAGATATGATAGCCCCAAGTGGAATGATGGATGGGATGATAACCGCTTTGCGAAAAGGACTTGACGGTGCAGGGTACTCAAACCTACCGATTATGAGTTATTCTACTAAGTTTTCCTCTGCTTATTATGGACCATTTAGAGATGTGGCAGAATCAGCTCCTAGTTTTGGCGACCGACGAACATATCAGATGAATCCAGCTAACCGAAATGAGGCGATTGAGGAGTCACTAGCAGATGAGACTGAGGGGGCGGATATTTTAATGGTAAAACCAGCTTTGGCATATTTGGATATTATTCGTGATATAAAAAACTCTTCACGATTGCCATTAGCGGTGTATAATGTGAGTGGTGAGTATGCGATGCTCAAGGCGGCGGCAACGGCGGGGGTGATTGATTATGATAAAGTTATGATGGAAACGATGTTGGCTTTTAAGAGGGCTGGAGCAGATATAATCATCACCTATCATGCTAAAGAGGTTGCCAAAATTTTAGATGAGATGAGATAATTATGAGACATTTTTTAACAATAAGAGATTTTAAGAGAAATGAACTTTTGGAGATTATAGAGTTGGCGATTGAGATAAAAAAAGAGTTGCATTCAACTCCCATAAAATATCTTGAGGGCAAAACTTTGGGGATGATTTTTGCAAAGTCTAGCACCCGAACGAGAGTTAGTTTTGAGGTGGGGATGTATCAGCTTGGGGGTCATGCACTATTTTTATCTAGCCGTGATTTGCAACTAGGTCGTGGTGAGCGGATGAGTGATACAGCTCGTGTAATTAGCCGAATGGTCGATATGATAATGATTAGAACTTTTTCACATTCGGGGATTGAGGAGTTTGCAAAATATTCCAAAGTTCCTGTCATAAATGGGCTAACTGATAAATATCATCCTGTGCAAATTTTGGCAGATTATATGACGATGATTGAACACGGCAAGGGGGCAAAATCAAATATTGCTTATGTGGGTGATGGAAATAATATTGCATCGTCGTGGTTGCTATTTGCCTCAAAAATTGGTATGGATATTCGTATAGCAACCCCCAAAGGCTATGAGGTAGATGCTGATGTAGTAAAGTATGCGAGAGAGTGTGCTAGGATTAGTGGCTCACGGATTTTAATCTCAAATCTACCACAAGAGGCGGTGATTTTTAGCGATGTAGTGATTACAGATACTTGGGTTTCGATGGGAGATGAGGAGGAGAAAGAGAAGCGAATAGCTGATTTTGAGGGATTTAAAGTTGATAGCCAATTGATGGCAATTGCCAAAAAAGATGCACTATTTATGCACTGCTTACCCGCTTATAGGGGATTAGAGGTGACAAATGGTGTGCTTGAGGGCAAACAAAGTGTAGTTTTTGATGAGGCGGAAAATCGACTTCATGCACAAAAAGGAGTAATGGTGTGGTTAAATAATGCGAGAAAAAGGCATAATCTTGGTTGATTTTAAAAAATTTGCAAAATATAGTAGGCCCGGTCCCAGATACACAAGCTACCCAACAGCGGTTGAGTTCCATGAGCGGTTTGATGAGATTAAATATATAGAAAAATTATCGGTTCAAAAGCACTCAAGCTATCTATCGCTATATTTTCATCTGCCATTTTGCAGAAGTGCTTGTTATTTTTGCGGTTGCAATGTAGTTTATACCTCAAAAGATAGTAAAAAAGAGCGATATATGGATTATATTGAGAAAGAGTTGAAAATTTTGTCTAAATATATCGACACTTCTCGTAAAGTGATTCAACTTCATTTTGGTGGCGGTACACCAACGTTTTTTTCAGCGAAGCAATTAAAAAGGGTGATAGATTTGATAAAATCTACATTTCCAAATTTTTTACCAGAGGCGGAGATTAGTTGTGAGATTGACCCACGATTTTTGACCGCTGAGCAGTTAGATGTGTTGATTGCTGGTGGATTTAATCGGATTAGTTTTGGTGTGCAGGATTTTAACCCAAAAGTTCAAGAAGCCGTTCATCGAGTCCAATCTTATGAGTTGACAAAAGATGTGATGGAGATGACTCGAAATTCTGGAGCGATTAAATCTATAAATGTGGATTTGATTTATGGACTTCCCTATCAAACTCTCGAAACTTTTAAAGAAACTTTAAGGCAAGTTGAAACTCTAAAGCCCGATAGATTGGCGGTTTTTAATTATGCTCACGTGCCATGGCTTATGAAAACTATGAGAAAAATTGATGAAACGACTTTGCCAAAACCTGAAGTCAAGCTTGAAATTATGAAATATGTGATAGAATTTTTTGAAAATAGTGGTTATGAGACGATTGGAATGGATCACTTTGCAAAAAAAGATGATGAACTTTTTAAGGCGATTGAGAAGGGTGAACTGCACCGAAATTTTCAAGGCTACACCACAAAAGCTGGAGCAGATATGATTGGAATTGGGCTTACGAGTATTGGTGAGGGCGAGGATTATTATGTTCAGAATTTTAAAAAGATGAAGAATTATGAAAATGCAATTGATAATGGACGGTTGCCAGTTTTTAAGGGGATTGAGTTAAACGATGATGATATTTTACGAAAATTTGTGATTATGGAGCTTATGGCAAATTTCAAATTAGATATAAGAAGAGTTGAAAAAGAGTTTAATATCGATTTTAAATCCTATTTTAGTGATGCAATAAAAGAGCTAAAAGAGTTTGAGAAAGCGGATTTACTAAAAGTTTGTGATGACAAAATCGAGGTTAGCCAAACTGGAACTCTATTGATTAGAAATATTTCAATGCCTTTTGATAGTTATTTGGCTAAAATGGCAGAAAGCAAACGAAGATTTAGTAAAACAATTTAGAAGAGGAATAGATGAAAATTATAATAGAAAATTTTGGAATTATTAAAAGATTTGAATTTGATTTAGATAAAGATTTTACTTTGATTTTTGGAAAAAATAGCAGTGGCAAATCTTATGCTATCTCTGTTATCTATCTGATTGTTAAAAATTGGTTAGATTTTCAAAAAAAATGTAAACTTATTGATGATGATATAAAAATAATTGCAAATTTGATTCAAAGAGAATTTGTTATCTATTTAACCGAATCTATAAAAAACTCTTTTGATGGAGAATCTTCTTTGCAAAATAGATTTTCTAGTCAAAATTTAAAAATATTTATTATTTTTGAAAATTTAAATTTTGAACTAATCTTAGATAATAAAAATTTAGAAATTATTAATTTAGATATGAAAAAGAAAATTTTATATAATTCTTTAACTAAAATAGATGAAATTTATTTTTTACCAGCTTCTCGTTCTGGATTATATCAAGCATTAAGTGCTTTTGGTCAAATTTTTGCACAGTTATCACAAAGTAGAAATTTTATAAATAAAAAAGTTGAGATTCCCTCTATTACAGAACCTGTAAGTGATTATTTTTTGGAATTATCAAATATAAATAGTAAAAATTCAGATGATAATGTGGCTAAAATCGCTAAGGATATGGAGAAAGATATTTTAAATGGTGAAGTTATATTTAATAATGAAACAAAAAAACTTTCATTTATTCCAAATGATACAGATTTAAATTTAGATTTATCCTTTACCTCCTCTATGATTTCTGAAATATCTCCGATAGTTGCCTTTTTAAAATATATTTTAAATACAGAGATGGGTGAATATACTAAACCAATTTTAATAATTGAAGAGCCTGAATCTCACCTACATCCTGAAATTCAGATAAAATTGATGAAATATTTTGCTAAACTTTCACAAAGTGGTGTGAAAATTATTATGACAACTCATAGTGATTATATGTTTAATAAATTTAATAATATGATTTTTGCAAAAGAGTTAGATAGACAAAAATCTCAATCAATATTTTTTAAAATTAAAAAAGAGGGAAGTGAAGCAGAAATTTTAGAAATTGATGAGTTTGGAGTAGATGATGAAAATTTTGTAGATGCTTCTGATGAATTATATAATGAAAAAATGCAATTAATAGATAAGTTCAATAATGATGAATTATAATGTTTGATGAAATTAGAAACAACAATAAACTTTCAAAAATCATTAGAAACTTTTGTGAAGATAACAATTTTGAAATTTGTATTAGTGACAATTTAGAAAAAAATGATGAAAATTTATTAATTTTAAAAGTTGATGATTATTACTCCACCAAAAATTTTAAAAAACCACCTAAATCTATAGATTGTTTAATATTAGTTAAATGCAAAAATCAATCTTTTAATATGTTTTTGATAGAATTACGAAATATTAAAAACTCAAAAGGTTTTAAAGAAAAAGAGATTTATGAAAAATTTCAAAATACATTTAATTTTTTTTTAAATGATGAATTTTTAAATATTTTTGATAAATACTCCTACAATAATATAGAATGCTATTTTGTATCAGACCCTTATGGATATAGAAAAAGAGATAAGAATCTAACAAGAGAGAATTTTTTAGAAAAACAACATTGTAGAAGTTTGAATACAAAATGGTTAACAAGAGGTAAACCATTTAAATTTAAAAATAGATTATATTCTATTTCAATTGAGATGCCAACACCAATAATCGAGGAATGTTAAAAAGCATTTATCGGTGAGGGGTTATTAGTCCAAAATTAGAAAAAAATAAAGGGGAAAATAGATGAAAAAAATTCTATTATTGATGGCAGTTTCTGTCTCTATTTATGCTGGGGTGATTGATGGAATTGCGGTGGTTGTAAATAATGAGCCAATAACTTTGTATGAGATTAAGAAGACTCAAAAGCAGTTTAAATTTTCAAACGAACAGGCAGTTAATTTTTTGGTGAAGCGAAAAGTTGAAGATAATTTGATAAATGAGCGGAGAATTGAGGTTAATGAGTATGAAATTAACGATAGATTTAAGCAGTTAGCGAAAAGAGAGGGGTTGAGTTTAGCGAAATTTCAAGAGATGATTCGACGACAAAGTAGTCTTGAACATTTTAATTCAGAGCTTACAAAACAGATACAACGAGAAAAACTTTATCAGATGATTTTAAGAAGTGAGATTAAAAAACCAACTGATGATGAACTATTGGCTTATTATCGAAACAATATTGGACTTTTCAAGATGCCAACTCATGTAGAGGTGATTAAATATACGGCATATTCTCAAAGTTTGTTAAGGGCAGTTTTGCAAAATCCAATGTTGCAAAATCCAGATTTAAAGCAGGAGGAGGAGAAGATTGATTTGAAAAAAACTAGTCGGGCTTTGCTGGAAGTGATTTTGAAAACTAAGGAGAGTTCTTTTTCCCCAATTTTGCCACTAAATAAAAATCTTTTTATGTTACTTTATGTAAAAAATAAAATTGGAGCGAAGAAATTTGATTTTGAGTCAAGCAAGGATAAAGTTTTGATGATATATTACAAAACTAGAGAATCTACAGTTTTGAGAAGTTTTTTCAATAAACAAATCGCCGATTCCGTTATTACCATTATAAGATAAAAAATGAATAGACAAGAAGCAGAACTAAAATTAAAATATATTTTTGGATTTGATAATTTTTTTGATGATCAATGGAAAACCATAGATAGAATACTTCAAAAAAAGAGAGTTTTGCTTATTGAGAAAACTGGATTTGGAAAAACTTTTAAAGAACAAAAATTTGATTTACTGTTATTTGTGCCTCCAACTAAATCTGGAAAATTAGTAGAAAATTTTGCAATTAAAATAGCTTCTACTTTACAACTTCCTATTTTTCCATTACTCAAAATTAGAGATACTAAAGAGCAAAAAATATTTCAAAATAATAGTTTAAAAACTGAAAATATAAAAAATGCTTTCACTATAAATTTTAATATAATAAACAAATCAATTTTACTTATAGATGATATATTTGATAGTGGAGCTACAATCAAAGAGATAGGTAAAATGCTTTCAAACAAAGGTGCAAAATTTATTGCCCCTCTAGTAATAGCAAAAACGGTAGGAGGCGATATTGTATAAAGATTTAGCTTACTGGCTACTATTCTCACAAATGCCACGATGGACAACTTTTAGAATTAATAGTTTAATTGCTAAGATACTACTTAGTCAAAAAATTAAGTTTGAAGATTTTTTTAATTTAAATCATAATGAATGGAAAAATATTTTTGATTTAAACGATAAAGAGATTCTTGATTTAGAAAATGGAAAAAAGGAGTTGGTTAATTATTCATTTTTAGTTGAGGATATGATAAATCAAGGCTATGAATTAATACCACTTAACTCTGCTGATTATCCAAGAAAATTAAAAGATAATCTAAAATTAAAATTTGCTCCACCTCTTCTTTATATTAAAGGTAATAAAAATTTATTACATGATGAAACTATTGCAATCGTTGGTTCAAGAAAAGCAGATGATATATCATTGCAATTTACAAAAAATATTTCAACTAAAGCCACAAAAGAATATAAATCTATTGTTAGTGGTGGTGCTAAAGGAATTGACCAAACGGCACTGGAAGAAACTTTAAAAATAGATGGTCATACTATTTTAGTTTTGCCACAAGGAATCTTAACTTATTCAAGTGGTATGAAAAAATATTATAAAGATATTATTAATGGTAATCTATTGATTCTTAGCACATTTTTTCCAAAAGCTCCTTGGAGTGTTGGACTTGCAATGGCTAGAAACAAATATATTTATGGATTGGCAAAAGAAATTTATGTAGCTCAGTCTGATAGCAAAGGTGGTACATGGTCAGGAGCAATTGAAGGTCTTAAACTTGGACAAACTATCTATGTGAGAGAACCAAAAAAAAATGAAAAAAATGCCAATGATTTATTAATTTTGAAAGGTGCTAAAGCTGTTGATATTAATGGAAATGTTATAAAAAAAAAATATAACAAAATATTAATTGAAGAAAAAATAAAAAATCTAATTAATGGAGTTGCATTAACTGCTAAAGAGATAAAAGAAAAAATAAATTATGATATTGATAATAGAAAATTTTCTATCTATTTATCTGAATTACCTTTTGTAAAAAAAGAGAAAAAAGCTAACTCTAATCTTTTTATTTATAAAAATAAAATAATTCAACCTGATTTATTTAATAAAATTATGGAATAACCAATGAAAAAAAGTATATATTCACTGACCAAAGAGGAATTAGGGGATGAGATTAAGCCAAGTTTTCGGGCGAAGCAGATTTTTGGGTGGCTTTATGATAAAAATGTAGAGAGTTTTGAGGAGATGAAAAATATCCCCAAAGCTTTGAAAATTCAGCTAGTTGAAAAGTATGATTTATCTCCACTTCAGATTGCAAAAGTTGAGACGAGCCGTGATGGAAGCTCCAAATATCTTTTTAGATTGTTTGATGGGCTAACTGTTGAGGCGGTGCTTTTGCCTATGAAAAAAGCGGAGTATCACGAAGATGGAACTCTTTTGCACCATCCAAAATATACCATTTGCATCTCTTCACAGGTCGGTTGCAAGATCGGGTGTGCATTTTGCCTAACTGCCAAAGAGGGTTTTAAGCGAGATTTGACAGCCGATGAGATAATTCAGCAAGTGTTGATTATCAAAAAAGAAAACTCAATTCCCACCAATCGAAAAACAAATCTGGTCTATATGGGGATGGGCGAACCGCTTGATAATATAAATAATGTGGTAAATGCTATCAAAATTTTTGCAGACCCCGACGGCTTGGCTATTAGTCCCCGACGGCAAACTATTTCTACAAGTGGTTTATCAAATCAAATTAAAAAATTGGGTGAAATGAATTTGGGAGTTTTACTTGCAATTTCACTTCATGCAGTTGATGATAATCTTCGAGAAAAATTAATGCCGATAAATAAAGCTTACAATATAAAATCAATTATAGATGCTGTTAAAAATTTTCCAATTGACCAGCGAAAGCGGATAATGTTTGAATATTTAGTGATGGGAAATCTCAACGATGATTTAAAAAGTGCCAAAAAACTAGTCTCACTTCTACACGGAATAAAAGCAAAAGTAAATTTAATCTACTTCAACCCCTATTTAAACTCTCCATTCCAGAGACCAAAACCCGAAAATATGCAAAAATTCCAAAGATACCTACAGAATCACGGTCTAATTTGCACCATACGAGAATCTAAAGGGCTAGATATAAGTGCTGCTTGTGGTCAACTTCGAGAAAAAACTAACTAAAGATACGAGAGTGCTTAAGCTGAATAATAATTAAAAGGATTATTGTTTGGCAACCGACCTAATGAAAATTTACAAATATTGAAAAGTTTTGATTTTATTTATTATGTTGTTTCTCTCTCTTCTCTTTCTCTATGGTTATCATTGTTCGTCGAGAGAGTTTGAGGAGCAATTTCTCATCTTCCAATAGTTTCAAAAAGGTGGAGACCCTTACCTTTTCTATATTTTTCAATTACAACTATCATTTTTGAAAAGTCCCCATAACCAACATCTTTTATCTCGGCATATTTCAGGAAAAACCCGATTGCTACCAATCAATTTTTTTTCGCTATTTTTTATTTGGGGCATATTTTTACAAACTTAGCTCCAGCGAAAACACCTGTCCCCAAACGGAAATGTGGGCAGGGGAGATTTTTATGGCATTTGTGTTGAAGTTTTACTCAAGCATTTTAGAGAAAATAACAATAATATAATCGCTTAAATCAAAATTTAGCAAAAAATCGCTATAATCCATTTAAGCTTCGAGCTTGTTGAGTGAAACCAGCAATTCTAATTTAAGCGATATATAAGTTGATAATTCCAAAAAATCTAAT
>JAOZPA010000157.1 GCA_029932985.1 Campylobacterales bacterium | reverse complement strand
TCAAATCCAGAGATAATATAAAAGAGTTTGTAAAAACAAATAATCTTAGCTCAAAAATGGGTGCAACTTTGGTGGGAATCTATTTTGATAAAAATTTAAACTCTAAAATTACCACTTTTCATCTGGGAGATTCTAGAGCTTATTTGGTGCGTTTGGGGGAGATAATCCCCTTGACGATTGACCATTCTATCTATGAGGAGATGAGGAGAAGTGGAAATTATCTTGCGGAGGATTTGAAAAATATGAATCGACATATTATCACAAAGGCGATTGGGAATTTTAAATTTGATGAGGTTGAGGTAAATTTTTATGATATTAAAAAAAATGATATTTATATTCTTTGTAGCGATGGGGTGAGTGATTTGTGTGCGGATGATGAGATTTTGAGTTTGGTTTTGGCAAATTGTGAAAATTTAGATGAAGTTTGTGTGAAAGTTAAAGAGTTGGTTTATAAGCGGGGGGCGGTGGATAATCTTTCATTTGTAATAGTGGAAATTTAATTTTCTTTTTTTATAAATTATTTAAAGTTACAGTTTTGAATTTTTTTTGTGACTAGTTTTGTTTTTTATAGATAGCAATATATTTTTATGATATACTTTTGCCATAATTTTAGAAAAAAGAGTTTATTTTGAATGAAAAGATAAAAAGTGGGTTTGTTTCAGTGGTTGGTCGTCCAAATTCTGGAAAAAGTACACTATTAAATTGGCTTTTAGGTGAAAAGATTGCGATGGTTTCGCACAAGGCAAATGCTACACGAAAACGGGCTTCGATGATTGTGATGCATGAGGATAATCAAATTGTTTTTTTGGATACCCCAGGGCTTCATCACAAAGAGAGGGCTTTAAATCAATTTATGCAGGAGGAGGCTTTAAAGGCGTTGGGGGATTGTGACCTGACTCTTTTTTTAGCCCCCGTGACCGATAATTTGGGTGATTATGAAAAATTTTTAACTCTTAATAGAAATAATGCTCCGCATATTGTGCTTTTGACAAAGATTGATATGGTGAGCAATGGTCAAATTTTGGAAAAGCTGGGTGAATATACTAAATATAGCGATAAGTTTGTCTCTATTTTGCCAATGTCGGTGAAGAAACTAACACTACAGAAAAATTTATTAAATGAGATTGTAAAAAATTTACCAACTCATCCCTATTTTTATGACCCTGAAATTTTAACTACACAAAATATGAGAGAGATTTATAAAGAGTTTATTCGGGAAGCGATTTTTCAAAATACCTCTGAGGAGTTGCCATATAGTAGTGATGTGATTATTAGCAAAGTGGAAGAGGGTGAGAGGCTTGAGAAGATTTTTGCTACGATTGTGGTGGAAAGTAATAGCCAAAAGGGGATGATGATTGGCAAAAGTGGAGCGACTTTGAAGCGGATAGGGACCGATGGGCGACGGTTGATTGAGGAGTTGATACAGAGAAAAGTTTTTTTGAAGCTGAGTGTAACTGTGATGAAGGGGTGGAGCAAAAATAAAGATAGCTTAAAAGAGTTTGGCTATGAATAATTATTTAAGACTCTTTAATTAGAGTTTTATTGTTTTGTGTTAAAATAACAAAAGTATTTTAGAAAGCAGGAAATATGGCAAAAGAGATAGTAAGTAAGGGTAAATCATATAAATCGATTATATCTATTAATCCAGATGATTTAACTTCATATAAATATGACAATAATGAATTAAGTGTTTATCGGGCAAGTAAATTTATAAAAGAGAATTTTTATATTTCGTGTTTAGCTCCTAAAGATATTATTAGTACCCGAATTGAGATTAGTAAAAGTATTCCTGATGAGGATGTTAAAGATGCGGTTGAGTTAAAAGTATATGATGATATGGGGCTTGACCCTGCGGTTCTATATAAAATTATCTATCTTGAAGATGTTAATAATGCATCAAAGGAGCGATTATTTGATGTTTATGTTGTAAAACTTGAGAAACTTAGCTCAAATTTTGAGGGGGTTGTGGGTAAAATCAAATATGTTGATTATATCTCTATTCCATTTTTTCTCCCAGCATCTTTATACAAAAAAAATCTGCTTGAGCCAGAGTTTGTAGATTGTTTTATCTATTTTCAGAAAAATGATGCTTTTCTCTCTATTTATGATAATGGTAACCATCTTTATTCTAAAGCTCTTAGATACTCTTTAGAGGTTATTTATGAAAAGTTTTGTGAGTCGATTGGTGAGAGGATTGATGAGGATGAGTTTTTTAATCTTGTCACGAATGATGGTCTAAAAAGTACAAATATTACTCAACAGCAACACCTTATGAAACTTTTTGGTGAAATATTTTTATACATAAATGATGTAATTGTATTTGCTAAAAGGCTTTATAAAATAGAGCATATTGATAATATCTATATAGGCAGTGAGGTTGGAAAAATTGTAGGAGTTGAGGAGTATTCTCGAAACTATTTGGGGGTGGAGTCTAAAGATTTCAATTTTTCAATTGCAATAAATACAAAAGAGTGGTATGTAGATCAGATTCAAGTTATGATGATTCTAACAGCTCTTGATTATCTGGAAGACCCCGAAGAAAAATTAAACCTCTCTATTATCAAACGACCTCCAGCATTTTTAAAAAGGGCAAGTGGTCAAATTATTACCGCCTTTGTAGTTTCAGTAGTTCTCTCCTTTGCATATCCTGCTTATAATATAATTTATGCTTATGGATTAGATTTTGATAAAGAGAGGCTAAATAATATTTTAGATGAGATAAAACCCCCTGCTGATAAATTGCGAGGTGAGCATAATAGGCTAAAAAGTCAAATAGAAAGTGCTAAAAAGACAAAAACTGGATTACTTGATGATTTAAAATATAGAGAAAAAATCTTAAATGAAATTCATAGAAAAAAGGTTCAATATAATCTAAAATCTGAAATTTTATCCCAGCTTTTTAGATTTTTAAATATATACAAAGTTAAAATTGATAAAATTACAGGAGATAGAGAGAGTTTTGTTTTAAGTGTTAAAGCTAAAGAGGATAGATATATTACTCAATTTATTAAAGCATTAGTAAAGATAGGAAGATATAATGTCCATACTGAAAAGATTGAAAATAGTGACCCTGAGCAAAATACAAAAAACAAAGATATAAAAATTGATGAAGTATTTGATGAATATATCTACAAGAGTGAAGTAATATTAAAATTAATAGATAATAAAACTGGAGCTAAATAATGGTATTAGATGATTTTTTAGAAAAAATTGATAATGACTTAAAGGACAAAAAAGAGTCTGAGGTTTATGCTATTGTTTTTTTGGTGGGAGCTGGAATTGCAGCTTTGAGCTATTTTCTACTTTTTGAGATGTCAGAAACTATGCTACAAACTTCTCAAACGGCTAGAGATAATATGGTAAAAGCAGTTAATGTTGAGAAAACTTATCTTGAAGGACAAACTGTAAATGGAGATCAGCGTTTTAAAGTTAAACAGCAGGAAAGAAAACTAAAAAAACTGAAGAATGATATAGAAATGTTACAAAGAGATATTAAATATATCACAATAGAGCTTAACAAATTAAGATATTTGCTTTATGATGAGCAAAATTGGTCGAAATTTTTAGATAGTATTTCCAAACTTGCGGGTAGCCATAAATTAAATATTATCTTTATAAAATCAAAAGTTTATCCATTAGATAAAAAGGTTAAAGAGATGAAGCAGGTTTTAGATATTGAAGTGGAAGTAACAGGAGATTATAAAAATATAATAAAACTTATAAATGATCTTGAAAAAAGTGATATTGTAACTGATGTATATAACTTTGAATTTGAAAATGATAAAGAGTTAAAAGCCATTATAAGAATTTCCGTTTGGGGGCTAATATATTGAAAAAAATTATATTTATAATATCTATTTTTACAATTTCTGTTTTTGCAGAAAGTACAATGGATAAAATTAACTCAATTGGTCAAGGAGAAGAACCACAGGAGGCGATTGGAGGAGAAGTAAGTAATATGGATATAGTAAAAGAAAGAATTAAACAAAAGATTGAAGCAAGAAAGATGAAAGAGGAGCAAGATTCTGCAAAGGATGAAGATTTAGAGAAAGAGGATGCTATTGATATTGAAGCTCAAAAAGAGGAAGTTCTGAAGAAAGAGACTCTTAAGAAAGAGGAGGCTTTGAAAAAGGAAGAGGCTCTTAAGAAAGAGGAGGCTTTAAAAAAGGAAGAGGCTCTCAAAAAAGAGGCTTTGAAAAAGGAGGAGGCTCTCAAAAAAGAGGCTTTGAAAAAAAAGCAAGAGGCATTAAGAAAGGAGAAAGAGAAAGATAATTTAACACCTCGTATGAAAGAATTTCAAAAACTTTTAATTAAAGTAAAGAAAAGAAGAGATGGGATTGATGAAGCCACACTAGATATTTTGAAAAATCCTTTTGAAGATACTCTTGATGTAAAAAAAGCCAAAATGGCAGAGAAAAAAAAGATTGAGGATGAGCAACAAGCTAAAATAGAGAAGGAACAAGCGGAAGTGGAGGCTCAAAAAGAGATGGAGAATCAGATATATAAAAAACTTAATTTATTGGGAATATTTGACAATCGAGTCAATATCAATGGCAAATGGTACAAGATAAATGAAAAAGTTTTTGAATATACTTTGACAAAAGTCCATCGTGGAAGTGCTGTATTATCAGGGGCAAGTGGTGAAAAAACTTTATATTTAAGGGGACAAAATGGAAAAATCAATATTCAGTAAAAAGCTTTTTTTGACATTTATAATGGTGTTAAATATTTTTGCAATAGAGCTTTCTGCTAATTGTAGTAATCGTGTTTTTAACATAAATGTGGTAGAAAAAGTAACTACATTTGAGGTTATCAATCAACTTAGTGATGCTTGTGATTTTAGTGTGGTCATAAAGGACCAAATCGCTAGTAAAATTATCAAAGAGAGTCAAGATGGGATAAATATCAAAAATCTAACTCTCAATCGAATTTTTGAACTTTTGCTTTTAGATAATGATATGTATTATAGTTTTGAAGATAATATT
>JAOZPA010000156.1:1555-5002 GCA_029932985.1 Campylobacterales bacterium | reverse complement strand
TTTATTTTTTGAAGTAATAAAATGTTTCAATATTTCCCTCTTTTCCGCTAATTTGAGAGTCTTGTTTTGTTAAAAGTTGCCATTTATAGTTTTCTAATTCATTTTCAAAAATTTTATAAGATTTTTCTATTGCCTTTTTATCTTGAATAACACCTTTTGAGCTTCGTTTAATCTCTCTGCCAACTTGAAATTGTGGTTTAAATAAAATAATGATAAATCTGTCGGCTAATCTATCGATGGAGGGTAAAATTTTTTCAACTCCGATAAAGGAAACATCGCAGGTGATTAAGTCAAATCTTTTTCCACTTCTAAAATCCCGAATATCTAAATTTTCTAAAGATTCTATTTTGTCATTATTTTTTAGAGAGGGGTGGAGTTGATTTGAGCCAACATCTACTGCTACGACATTTTTAGCTCCATACTCTAGCAAAACTTCGATAAATCCACCTGTTGAGCTTCCAATATCTAAAGCTTTAAAATGCTTTATTGTAAAATCTATCTCTTGCATAAATTTATCTAACTTATAACCTGCACGGCTGACATAAATTTTTTCCTCCAAAATTTCAATTTGAGGATTCTCAACTTTAAATGAACTTTTTTTAATCACTTTCCCATCAACTTTAATTTTGGAACTACTAATAAACTCTTGAGCTTTATTTCGACTATTAAAAAAACCATTATTAACTAAAAACATATCTAATCTATCCATCAATTTCATCCTTAAATGTATTATAAATTGCTTGTGAAATATCAAATTTTGTGATATTTTTGCTGAATCCTATATGAAATGGTAGCCATTCAAGCATTGCATAAGTGATAAAGATAAGAGGATAAAAAGCATAAACTTCTATCATATAAAAACTTAATGAACTTCGTTTTCTAATCCACCTAATAGCAAATTGATTGCCCCCCATCGCTAAAGTTGTCTCAAATGCCACCACAAATCCCCAGCAAATGTAAGTTAAAACAAAAGTATAAGTAAAAAAATATAACCAAAACATTTTTAATTTTCACTTTCAAAATTAGATTTGATAAAAGAGATACAATTTTTTAACTCAATACTCTCATCTTCAATATCTTCTATTTTTAAATAATTGATTAATTTTTCCAAACTTTGAACTCTTTTAAATCTTTTTTTTTGTGGTGGCAGAGTGGATTTTGGTAAGTTTGCAAAATTATTTTTATACCATCTACATTTTGAATCATCTGTTATTTGATAATTGTTATCAATATATTCTTTGATTTCATTTGTTAAAATAAAATCTATTCCAACTTTTTCAAAACATGGATTTGAAATAAATATAAATTTATTACCATAATTTTTTAATATCTGCTTTGACTTTATAGAGACTAAATTATCTCTATCACAATCCTTATCAAACATAATTAAAATTGCTTTATAGTTAAATATATATTTATTTTTCAACGATTCTATTACAGGCTGAGGGACTTTGCAATTTTTAATATTTCCACCTTGAAAATTGCATTTATCTTTATCTCTCCATTGAATAGGAGTTCTGCCCCAAGATAGCCTTATTTTATTTTTTATAAAATTTTCACATGATATTAAATTATTATCTAATTCATATACTTTTTTAATGAAACTTAATTCATCTTTTCCCTCTAAAATACAAAATATTTTATCTATCTTTTTAAATGGAATTTTATCATTATAGTAATTGTTTAATATACCCATCTATTTGATTTCCCAATCAATCTTATCTCCTAATTCGGGAGTTGCACCTAATAAATTTTCTTCATATAGGATTTCAAAATTTTCATATCCCTCATAACTATTTTTTATATCTTTGATATCTGTGATATGTTTTTTATCTTTTTCAATCAGAAAAATTTCATCACTATAAAGATATTTCATATTATTTATATTATGAGTTGAATATATGAGTTGAATATTGTTTTTTATTGCTAATAAATTTATAACTGGAACTATCATAGGATGAAGGATTGAGTCTAATTCATCAATAATCAAAATAGAATTTGTCTTATATGCATAAAATATATCAAACAATATTTTAAATAACATTTTTGTACCATTTGACTCAAGATTAAAATCTAATTTTTTATTATTACTAACACTATGTGTGATTAAAAATTCAATCTCTATATTAAATTCATCTTTATTGTCTGTTTTTTTAATATCAATATCTGATTTAGCAATCTTAATATCAAGTCCAAATACTTGTAACAAAGGAAAGATAAAATTGGTAAATTCTTTTTTATCTATTTCACTAATTCTTTCGGAAAATGGTAATAAATTATTCTCTTTTTGTGAGAAAAGTGAAGCAAGTATAATTTCATCTTCAGTTCTAATATTCATATTTACTTTATGTGTACCTTTTATATTACTTAAAAACAGAATATTATTAAAAAAGATTACCATTTCATGGTAATCTTTAACTCTTGTCAAAGATTCAACTAATAAGCTTTTTTTATTTGAAACTTCATCAAATAATATTCCATCTATATTTTTCTCTTTTAAATCTTTAAATATCTCTTTTTTTCTATCTATAAGTGTAATAAAATTATTTTCATATTTGATTTTTAAAATTTCATCTCTAATACCTATTATTGTATGTTTTTGAGTTAAAAAATTGATTCTATAGAAATATTCTTTATCTTCAAAAATAAAATTTATTTCAATAAAAGATAATTTATTAGAGTTATTATATATATTTTTATATGAGCGTGGAAAAATTTCACTTTTGTTAGAAATTATATGAGAAACAAAAACTAATGCTTTTAATATTGTAGTTTTACCACTAGCATTTGCTCCATAAAGTACACCTAACTTATTAAAATATTCGTCTTTGTATTTAAATAATCTATATGGATGTTGCTCTTTTGTATATTCACTAGCTTCTAAATTTAATTCAATTTCATTTTTAATTGAAAAAAAGTTTTTTATTGTTATTTTTTTAATAAAATTCATTTTATCATCTCTTTTTTTAATTTTATATGGTCGCGTTGCCAAATACTAAGCCTTTCTAAACCTTGCCATCTTAAATCTCTCACCCAAAATCACAGGATTTATAAGAGTTTTCACTTTATTTAATTCTCTCAAATATGTAGTATCATCGCTATTTTGTTTTAAAATTTCCAAAAGTTCAGTAATTCCAAAATTTGTCAAAGCCACGAGCTGAGTACAATATTCTGTATTTTTTACCCCAGCATTTTCAAATGAATCTATCAGATGGGCAAAATTCACATCATAAGTTATATCTGTACTTTTAAACATATCTTTGAGAGTTTTCTCACTTTTATCATCTTTTGAAAAATCGGTGAGTGTAAAAAATGGATAAACTTTATGCTTCTCATAAATCCGAATCGAAAAATCACCTCTTGCATATTTTTCCCCATAATCAAATGTGATAAATTCAAATTTTTTAATATTTTTTGCCAAAAATAAAGCATACTCCTCAAACCCTA
>JAOZPA010000156.1:0-1455 GCA_029932985.1 Campylobacterales bacterium | reverse complement strand
ATTTTGTTTTTGAGGCTCAATGATAGCAAAATTGAGAGATTTTAAAAGTTTTGGTCGGAGGGTGTGGATAAACTGGATAATATCGGCCATCAAATAACCCTGATGAGCTCCAATCTCTAAAATAGTTGTTTTCTTAGACAAAAATCCCTCATCCAAAGTTTTTATAAAACGATTTGCGATTGAGCCACCAAAAAACATACTACTACTAACCGCCGTGTAAAAATCACCTTTTTTGCCAATATCTATAAAATTAGTGTAGTAACCATTTTCCCCATAAAGCCACTCATTCATATATTTGCTAAATTCCATTTTTTTCCTATTTACACATATTTTTTCATTGCAGATTTTGCATCTCGGTCTGCCATTCTTTTTTTAATTGTTTCTCTTTTGTCGTGGAGGGCTTTACCTTTTGCTAAAGCAATTTCAACTTTTATAAAATTTTTTTCATTTAGATATAGTGAAAGTGGGATGAGAGCTAAGCCTTCTCTGGCAATTTTACCTATGAGTTTATCTATCTGCTTTCGGTGAAGGAGTAGTTTTCTAGCTTGTCGTTCATCTGGTTTAAAATGTGGGTTTGTGGAGTTTAAATATGAGATGTGGGCATTAAATAGAAATATCTCATTTTTCATAATTTTGGCAAAGCTATCTTTTAAATTTGTTCTACCGAGTCTTATAGATTTTGTTTCACTACCAGTTAAAACAATTCCAGCTTCATATCTCTCTATCATTTCATAATCAAAAAATGCCTTTTTGTTTCTTGCTATTATTTTTCTTGCCATTATTTACCCATTTTTTATTTTTTGGGATTATAACATATTTAGGTAAAAAAAGTGTTAAACTTCACTTTCATCAATTATCATTTTGAAAATAGTCAAAATTTTATCAACTCTATTTATAAAATAGGTGTCTAAATCTATTGTAATATTATTGTTTTCTAATTTTAAAAATTTCCATTCGGTTCCAGTGGTAACTGCTCCATATATAATTTTAATTTTGTTTTTCTTTTTTTGATTAAATAGATTAGCTCCAACCATTTGAGCAATGCATTGTCCTAATCCTAATTCTATATCATTTCTTTTAGCTTCTACAATTGATATTATTGGGGAGATTATTATTTGAACTCCACGAGAGATAATGAAATCACATTCACCATTTAAGCCAGAATCTTTATCTATATTCAGATTTTCACCTGAATGAATTAAGAAATCTTTATTATTCTTTTCTTGAACTTCAAATAAAATTGGATAAATTAAAGCTTCACTTCTTGCTTTTTCACTATTTAAAGGACTTTTCATCGCTTTTGAAAGTCTATCTTTTAAAACATAATCATCTTTTATAAGTTTTTTTTCTATTTTTTCTTTAAATATAGAGTTTTCAGACATTGTTAATTTAAAATTATCTATTACCTCTTCTATTGAAAAGTCACTATAAGCCATTTTTTATCCTAATTAATTT
>JAOZPA010000155.1 GCA_029932985.1 Campylobacterales bacterium | reverse complement strand
ATATTAATTTTTATTATATCTTAATCTGTTTTAATATTCAAGATAAAAGAAAAAATAATGAGCCTATAAAGTTATTTTAAATACTGCTCCTTGGCTATTATTACTCACCGTCAGTTTTCCACCACAATGCCCTTCAATGATAGTTTTTGACATATAAAGCCCTAAGCCTGTACCATTTTTTTGTTTTTTAGTGCTGAAGTAGGGGTCAAAAATCTTACTAATTATCTTATCTGGCACACCTTTTCCATTATCAGCTATCTCTAAAATAGAGCTATTTTTATCTTTAAAAGTGGTTATTTTTATAAATGGATTTTCTATATTTTTTTCCAAAAGTACATCTTCTGCATTTTTAATTAAATTTAAAATCACTTGCCTTAGTTCATTTGGATAGGTTTCAAACCGCTTCTGCAAACATCTATTTCTAATAAGTTTTATATTTTTATTTATAATCGAAACCTCCACAATATCTAAAACAGAATCAATAAGCTCATCAAAAGTTACCTCTTTTTTTTGTTTATTGGGTTTAAAAAAATTCCTAAAATCCTCAATAGTTGTACTTAAATGCTCCGTATATTTACAAATCTTATCTGTTTGCTTAGAGACAAATTCAGGATTTAATCGACCCAATTGAGCTTTAACATTTAGATTTATACTGGTGGTGCTAATGGCATTTAGGGGTTGTCGCCACTGATGGGCAATCATACTTATCATTTCACCCATCTGAGCTAAACGGGATTGTTGCACCATTAAAAGTTGTTGTGTTTTATTTTTTTCCACCTCTTTATCTATCTCTGTTTGAAGATTTTTATTTATCTTCTCTATTTTATCATTAGATTTTTCTAACTCTATGGCATTTAGCCTCAACTCATCTGTATAAATTTTGATAGTTTTATCTATTCTAAAAGAGATATAGATTGCAACAATCATAATAATACAGGACAAAATAAATATCCAAAAGATAGAATCTATAATAGCTTGAGAACGATAAATCTCTATCGATTTTTTCATATTAGAAATCTGTTTATTTAAATCATCAAAATAAAATCCACTAGCGATTATCCAATTCCAATCTTTTTGAAGATAAAAATAGGACATTTTAGGTTTTGGAGTTTTCATATTAAGTTTTTTATACCAATATTTCGTATAGGATTCACCCTTTTCTCTAATATCCTTTAAAAAAAATTTTCTAAACTCTTGACCCTTTGCATCTTTATAGCTATCATTAATTTTTTTACCAATCAAATCTTTTCTATTTGGATTAAAAATCATAGTAGCAAAATTCTCCCCACCATCGATATTGTGCAAGTTAAGCATAAATATATAATTCTCTTGAAATTCAATATTTTTAAATCTCTCCAAAATAAAATCTTGAATCTGTTTTTTAATCACATCTAGATGCTCCCCCGTACCTATCAGCATATTTAAAGGTTCAAATTTCGTGACACATACAAGTTCTGGATTTTTATTGTAAATATCTAATTTATTAAAGTGCAATTTCACAAATCCAATCTCACTTTTTTCCAAAGCTTGTTTTTGAAGTTTCATAATACTCTGCCCATTTTTATCGGTGAGGGGACTTAAATCCACACTTAAATATTTTTTATCAGGATGGGCTATCAAAATATTTGTATCATAATCTATCACATAATAATACGCACTACTTTGAGGAAAAACTATTGCACTTAGATGCTCCGAAATTCTGTTTCTAATCTCATCATCTGAAATTCTACCTTTTTGCTTACTATAAACATAATTTGCAATATTCAAGGCGGTTTGGATTCGCTCCGTCAAAGTTTTTTCAAGCTTATTCTCCATTTTGCTAATATTAAATTTAATCGCATTATTCACAAGGTGAACTTGCCTATAAACCTTATCCTTTTGCTTTTGCAAATACTCCTCTTTATGCTTAGCTATATCATTTTCTATATGCTTTTGAAACATATTTATATTCATATAACTATTTAAAATAGAGATAAAAATAATCGAAATTATCACCAGCGAAAGAATTGGAATGAGAAATCGTTTTGCCTTATGATTATGCATAATTTATCCTTTATTATTCGTAATACATATTTTAACATTTTAAACCCTATAACAAAATATAATAGCCAAAATTTCACTTTCATTAGCTACTTTTGCCCAACAATAATAATGAGGAGTTTTAGTCACAAAATCATAAAAATTTAGATATAATATCGCCAATGACATAAAGGAACTAAATGGAATTGATAGATTATGAGATAGATGAAAAATATAGTAAAAAAGTGGCTTATTTTTCGATGGAGTTTGCGATTCACCAAGCTTTCAAAATCTATTCGGGCGGTCTGGGATTTTTGGCGGGGTCTCATCTGAGAAGTGCCTATGAGCTAAAGCAAAATTTGGTTGGAGTTGGGATTTTGTGGGGTTATGGATATTATGACCAAGCTAGAGCGGTTGATGGAAGTTTGAGGGCAAATTATGTGAAGAAGTTTTACCATTTTGTAGATGATAATGATTTGCTGGTGAGGGTAAATATAAATGGTAATCAAGTTTTTATTAAGGTGTTGGTTTTGAGACCCCAAACCTTCAAATCTGCTCCATTGATTTTGCTCACAACAGACATAAAAGAGAATGATTTTTTAGCCAGAACCATCACTCATAAACTTTATGATGGTAATGAAGAGACACGAATCGCTCAAGAGATTGTGCTTGGAATTGGTGGGGCAAAGGCTCTAAAGGCAGTGGGATTTAAACCTGATATTTACCACATGAATGAGGGACACTCATTGCCACTTAGTTTTTATCTCTATCAAAAATGCAATGATTTAAATGAGGTCAAAAAAAGGGTAGTTTTTACCACTCACACCCCAGAGTTGGCTGGAAATGAAAGACACAATATAGAAAAATTGCATAAAATGGGATTTTTCTGTAAATTGCCACTGGAGCGAGTTAAAGAGATTACGGGGATTTATGATGATGATTTTAGCTTGACCGTTGGGGCTTTGCGAATGTCTAAAATTGTAAATGCAGTCTCAAAACTTCATCAAAAAGTGACTATCGAAATGTGGAGAGGTTATGATAATATTGCAAAAATTATACCTATCACAAATGCACAAAATAAAACTTTTTGGGCAGATAAACCGATGCTAAAAGCTTATGAAGATGATGATGATTCTGCGATGATTGAGCGAAAAAAGCACAATAAACGGATGCTTTTTAATGTCATAGCAGACCAAACAGGAAAGATGTTTGATGAAAATATCTTGACAATTGTGTGGGCAAGGCGATTTGCGGAGTACAAAAGACCCAAACTTTTGGAATATGATATGAGAAGATTTAAAAAATTAGTTTCAAGCTCTAAAAAACCTGTGCAGATAATTTGGGCAGGAAAGCCATATCCAGATGATAGTTTTGCAATGAATATTTTTAATGAATTGATATATATGAATAAAAAAGTTAAAAATGTGGCGGTTTTAATTGGTTATGAGTTGGCTTTATCATTTTTGCTCAAAAAAGGTGCTGATGTGTGGCTTAACACTCCACGAATCAAAAGGGAAGCTTCGGGGACTAGTGGAATGACAGCTAGTATGAATGGGGCTTTAAATCTTTCAATTATGGATGGGTGGATTCCTGAATTTATCGAAGATGGGGTAAATGGTTTTGCAATCCCTGCACTTGACCATACGATGCCAATCGAGGAGCAAGATAGAATTGATTATGAAAATATGATGGAGATTATCGATAATAAAATTTTGCCAACCTATTATGATAAACCAAAAAAGTGGACAAAAATGGTAAAAAATGCGATGAGTGGGGTCTTAAAAGAGTTTGACTCAAATCGAATGGCAAATGAATATTACCAATTAATGTACAAATATGAGGCTGAAAATGGATGAATTAATTAAATCAAGCTTGAGCGGTGAGGGGATTTCTAGCAAAATTCATAGCTCCTTTAAGCTCAAAAAAAATATTATAAAGGATGAATTTGAGATACCTTTAAGATATTTTAAAAATTGTGTGACACTTTTGCCAGTAAATTTAGATACATATTTTATCTACTGGGAGATTACAAAAGAGTTTAAGAAAAGTTTTGAGATTGAAGATGATAGATTTATTTTTAAGATTTATGATGATAAAAACAATTTTTTGACTCAGTTTCAAGGCAATGGAGCGGTGGGGGACTATTATCTTTATCACTCTTTTGGTGACTCGAAACTTCAAGTTGTGATGGGGTTTCAGAGAGAAAAAAAATTTATTTCACTACTTGAATCAAAACCAATATCTACATCTTGTGCAAAAATCTCTTTGGCAAATAGAGAGGATAGTATATGGCTGACTAAAAAAACCGATTCGAGAGAGTTTATGCAATCACCCAAAAAACCCCATCTTTTGAATTTCGCAGATGATTTTTTCACAAAAAGGGAAAGTATAAGCAGTATGGAGTTAAATAGTAGATGAAATCTTTAAAAATTTCATTTCCTATTTTGAAGTTAAAGATTAATTAAAAGTTTTTTATACTATAATAATATTTAGAAAAAGGAGAATATATAATGACAACCACCGAAAAATTGTACCATTTGAAAAAGATTGGTAAAACCACTGAAGTTTTGTTTGTAGAGGATAGTGAAAATGTAAGAGTTGGGACTTACGATATTTTGAATAGTTTTTTCCCTCATATTACGACGGCAAATGATGGTCAAGCTGGGCTTGATGTTTATCGTTATCAGTTTGAGCAAGGCAAAGATTATGGAATTATTATTACAGATATAACTATGCCAAAAATGGATGGCTTGACGATGATTGAAGAGATTAAAAAGATAAATCCAAAACAAAAAACCGTGATTCTTTCTGCCCACCAAGAAACAGCTATGATGGATAGAGCTAAAGGGCTAGGAATAGATGAATATATGATAAAACCAATCGAGCTTTTAAAAGTTATCTCTGTTTTTACAAGATTGCTAGAAGATTAATCTACCCGTACCCCGAACTCTCGGGGTTTTCACAAATACTCCATCTCCTCCTAATTATTTTTTAAAT
>JAOZPA010000042.1:1933-17743 GCA_029932985.1 Campylobacterales bacterium | reverse complement strand
TCTGGAATTCAACGAGCAAAAAAACCCTATTTTTTTATTCAAGAGTTTAAAAAAGGGATAAAAACCACAAATCCCCGACCGCAACTTTTGGCTGAGATGATTTCGGCGGTGGAATTAAACAAAACCACAACGATTCGAGGAGCTTTTATAATAGGCAAGGATTGGTATTTTGTGATTTTGGAAAAATTGGGAAAAGACAGATACCAATATTTTATATCAAAACCTTTTAATAGCACAAATATAGATGAATTAAAAGGGATTTATAGAAATCTAAAATTTGTCAAAAATGAAATTTTAGAGATGGTACGAAAAGAAAAGTAAAATAGCGGTGAGGGGACTTTAATCCCCATTTTTTTAATTTAAATCTTTCTCTTTTGCGATTAAGGCGGTGACACCATCTATCATATCTTGCACACATTGCACCTCGGTGACCCCTAATCTCCGTTTATTGCTAATATCATAAATTCCCCCCTCGCTTTTGGAGTGTTCGCCGTGAATTCCTCGGATTTGTACATAATATTTATCGGCTATCTGCTGGAATGTTTTCATATCCGCCCCCAGATTTGGCAATCTAATATGCACACTCGCCCTCATCGCAGTTCCTAGATTTGTGGGGCAACTCGTGATATATCCCAGATGGTCGTTGTAGGCGAAGGGCAATTTGGCTTGGATTTTGGTGATGGCGGTGGAGAGTCTGGAAAAAACCTCTTTGATATCGCCACCCTTTTGCATCGAGATAATTCGCAGGGCATCCTCCTCATTTATCCACACGAGAAAAGTTTTTTGGTAGTTATGGAAAATCCCTCTGCCCGTTGCCCAATCTCGATTTAACCCTGCACTTTTCAAAAATCGGTCACCCTCCTTAAACAAAAAATGCTCCTTGATTAGCAAATTTTTATCACTTTCACCCATCCCCTCAAGTGGATAATATTTTCCGCCCAACTCCCCCTCAAATGAGTTTAAGGTCTCCGATATTTTTTGCTCCGTTTCATCTCTTTGCGATTTAGAAATCCCAGCCCCCAACGGAAAATTTTTGAGATTTCGCCCAACTCTAATTCTCGTGGAGATGATAAACTCCCCTTTTGGGTCGGGATTTTGCCATTTTAAATCATCAGGGTTTAGATTGCTTTTGTGTTTTTGAGTGGTTTTAAAACCGTGATACTCCTCAATAATTGGGTCAAACAAAGAGGCAAAAATTTTATAACACTCCTCATCGGTAGCATAAACTCCAATCCCACTATCAGGATTTTCCAACCCAGAATTTATGATATTTTCTAACTTAAAACCATCTTTTGTAGTTCTGTTTTTTAACTCCTCAAAAACTTTTTTTGTCAAATATTTAGACAGTAACGATTTTGAATCTTTTAATAAATTTAAATTTTTCATATTTTTCCTTTTTTAAGATTAATGACTAAAATTATAACATATTGGGCTTAGTTTTTCGCACGGATAGCATATCAATCTTTCTAAAATATTATTTTCATAAATGATATGGTACTTTTGCCTAACATTAAAGCTAACTTTAAGGGGTAGGCTTAACTTTGCTTTAAACTAATAAAGTAAAATTGAGTATTTTAGTTACAAAGAGTTTTATCCGATATATTAACATTTTTTAATTGTTAAAATTTAATTTTTATTATGATATAGTGGTCAGACTTAGAAAAGTCTCATTTGATTACACCTATTTTTTTGGGTTTAATGGGATGAGATTTAAAAAACTTTAAAAGGGACAATCTATGAGTCATATGGAGTTTTCACATCCGTATTTTGGTGTATTTTTGCTATTTGTTATCGCTACTGTGACATTTGTCGGTACAACGATTTTGTCAAGATGGGCTAGTCGAAAGATGGCTAGGCTTGATACTGAAAAGCTAAAGATGACAATTTATGAGTGTGGTCCAGAAGTTACGAAGCAACCTAACAAAATCTCTTCGCAGTTTTATCTATTTGCTCTTCTATTCATTCTTTTTGATGTGGAGATTATTTTTATGTTTCCATGGGCGATTGATTTTAAAATCTTAGGGATGTTTGGTTTTGTTGAGATGTTGATGTTTATTGGACTACTTACAATTGGATTTGTATATGCATGGAAAAAAGGAGCATTAGAATGGCACAGCATAAGGTAAATTATGCAGCTGAGGGGGGACTACCAGTAGTTCTTACCACAGTGGATAAATTGGTTCAGTGGGGGCGGTCTAATTCAGTTTGGGCTTTAACTTATGGTTTGGCATGTTGTGCTATTGAGATGATGGCAGCGGGTGCTAGTCGATACGATTTTGATAGATTTGGTACAATTTTTAGAGCCAGTCCGAGACAAGCAGACATTATGGTGGTTGCGGGGACTTTGACTAAAAAACATGCAGAGTTTATTAGAAGATTGTATGACCAAATGGCAGAGCCAAAATGGGTAATTTCTATGGGAAGTTGTGCAAATACAGGTGGTATGTTTAATACTTATGCAACTGTTCAAGGTGTTGATAGGATAATTCCAGTGGATATTTATCTACCTGGTTGTGCGCCTCGACCTGAGACTTTGCAGTTTGCTTTGATGATGTTGCAAAAACAGATTAGAAGAGAATCAGCTTTTAGAGCATTAAAACCTAAAAGGCTTGTTTAATGAGAGAATATAAACCAAAAGGTGATGTTCAAGCAAAAGCTTATTATAGTGATAGATTTTGGGTAGCCCCACAGCTTCCTACTTTTTCTGTTGATAGTGATGAGATTTTTGCAGAACAATCAAAAAAAATAAATGAAAATTTTGAAGTCATAAAAGAGTATATTCAAACTGGACATTTAGTGGTTGAGGTAAAAGCGGAAGATAATAAAGATGCGGTGGCTTTTTTTAAAGATGAGTTGGGTTACAACTTTTTGATGGAGATTGCGGCGGTAGATTTTTTAGAGAAGAGAGGAGTTTTTGAAATCGTTTATGAGATGCTTTCAACAACTACTAAAAAACGGGCAAGAATCAAATGTTGTCTTCGGGAAAATCAAGCATTAGAGAGTGTAAATGACCACTTTAGAATGGCTGATTGGTCTGAGCGAGAGATGTATGATTTGAGTGGTGTAAAAATTAATAACCATCCATATCTTAAAAGAATTATTATGCCTGATGATTGGCAAGGTCACCCATTGCGGAAAGATTATCCGATGATTGGTGATGAAGCGGCTCAATGGTATGAGGTGGATAAAATTTTTGGTAAAGAGTACAGAGATGTAATTGGACCTGAAAATCGTGACCAAGCTAGAGTTGATAGATTTGATACCCAGCGGTATTCAAAAATCAAACACGAAGTGCCAAAAGGTGCGGAATTTAGCGATACAAAAACTGATTTTGGTGATTATCAAGAGAAAGATGGAGTATTTTTGGTTACTAAGCTTAAAAAAGAAGATTCCGTGCAGTTAAAGGAGAGAAGGTAATATGAAACAACAAGTTAATAGATTACAACCTTTTTTTGAAAATGTCTCATTTGATAGAGATGATAACCACATGGTTGTCAATTTTGGTCCTCAACATCCATCGGCTCACGGTCAGTTACGGCTGATTTTGGAGCTTGAGGGTGAAGAGGTTATCAAAGCCACTCCAGATGTGGGGTATCTTCACCGAGGTATGGAGAAGATGGGTGAAAATATGATGTATAATGAATTTTTACCTACAACTGATAGAATGGATTATATCGCATCGACCTCAAATAATCACTCATTTGCATTGGCAGTTGAAAAATTGATAAATGTTGAAGCTCCTCGAAGAGCTAAAATTATTCGAGTGATGTTGCTTGAGATTAATCGAATCATCTCTCATCTTTTTTGGATAGCAACTCATGCACTTGATGTTGGAGCGATGACAATTTTCCTTTATGCATTTCGTGAACGAGAGTTTGTGATGGATTTAATGGAGGATTATTGTGGTGCGAGGCTAACTCACAGTGCTATTAGAATTGGTGGTGTGCCTCAAGATTTGCCAGAGGGATTTATCGAAAGTATGGATAAATTCATCAAACAATTTCCAATAGATATTAAAGATTATGAAGATTTGCTTGATAAAAATAGAATTTGGAAGATGAGACTTGAAGATGTGGGTGTAATTGACCAAGAGATGGCTCAAAGTTGGGGCGTTAGTGGACCTGCTCTTCGAGCTACTGGCTTTCAGTGGGATTTAAGAAAAGAAAGCCCTTATGAAGTTTATGATGAGATAGATTTTGATGTGCCATTTACTGATAGTTGTGATAGTTTCGGTCGGTACAAACTTTATATGAATGAGATGCGACAAAGCATAAAAATTATGGCTCAGTGTATCCCTCTTTATGAAGCGAGTGAAGCAGGAGTTATGGCTCATGCTCCTGAATATATTTCAGCATCCAAAGAGGAGATTATGACTCAAAATTATGCTTTGATGCAACATTTTGTGCTAGTGACTCAAGGAATGCGACCGCCAGTTGGTGAAGTTTATAGTGCCACAGAATCTCCAAAAGGTGAGCTTGGTTTTTATATAAATTCTCAAGGTGACCCATATCCATATAGATTAAAAGTTAGAGCTCCGAGTTTTTGGCATACAGGACTTTTGCAAGACCTGCTCCCTGGGCACCAATTAGCAGATGTTGTTACAATTATTGGTAACTTAAACATCGTATTTGGCGAAATTGATAGATAGGAGTAGATATGAAAAGATATGATTTAAGAAATTTAAAAGATGAATTTTATGACAGAATGAGCGAAGTTCTTGAAGATGAGATTGCCCCTGCAGAGGTGGCGATTTTTCTTTTTGAGATAGGTGATTTTAGTGCTATTCAAAAAAGTGCAGATGTCGTAAAAGAGGCGGGTCATGAGATGATGAATTCACTCAAATTTAATGAAGTGGATTGGACGATTGTAGTAAAAAGAAAAAAGTAGGTGGATAAAATCTATTTTTTTGTTGAGTGCAGTGATTATGAAAAATTATAATATGACAGAGAAAGGTGAAGAGATTTTTAACCAAACGATTAAAGAGATAAAAAAAGCTGATGGAATTAGATTTAGTTCGATTATTACAAATGAAGAGGCTTTGATTTTAGAAAAAATTGCTAAAAAATTTGATATTAAACTTATCAATGATGAAGCAAGAAATTATCAAAACTTTTTAAATAATTTTTCCAAAACTTCGGGAGTTTCACTTTATAGTGGAGATGATGAAGATGTGAAAAATAGTGATTTTATAATCTCCTTTGGTGGTGATGTGACAGATGATACCCCGCACGTGCGGGGGCTGATAGATGAAGCATCTAGCCAAAATCAAGCGGAAATTATCTCTCTTCATCCAATTGAAGATAACTCTTTGACTAAAATTTTGACTAAATATGTGAAATATGAGGTTGGAAGTGAAGAGGGTGTGATTGCACTTTTGGCAAAAGAGTTATTGAAAAACTGTGATACAGATAGCCAGATAAAAGAGTATTTTGAGGCTCAAGATGATGGATATATAAGTGCGGAAAGCAATGTTGGCGAGGAGGAGATAGAGGATATTGTCTTGCGAGTTAAAAGTAAGAAAAATCCTGTTTTGATTGTGGGCAGTGATGTTTATAATCATCCTCAAGCGGGTGAAATTGCGAAATTGGTAGGTTTAATTGAAAAATTTACAGATTTTAAAATTTTACTCTCTCCAACATCTATAAATTCATTGGGTGTGGCTTTGATTTGTGATTTGAAAATGGCAAATGATGATGATAAAATTGTGGGTTATAATGCAAAGGGAGATTTTACGATTGGGGCTTGTGAGGGCTGTAATCTAAAAATTTCTGCCTTAAATTCACAAAAAGGCACATTTACTACAAGCTCAAAAAAAGTTAAGGTAAAAGATGTCTCTTTGGATTGTGAAAAATATGGTCTAAACGAGATTGCAAATTCTTTGGGTTTAAAAAGTGAATCTATCACTGATTATACATCAAAACTTCCTTTGCAAAAGGGATATAAAAAATTCGCTTTTGGGGACTTAGGCACATTGGGTTATCAGCTAGATATTAGTGAGATCCAAAGTGAATATAGACTAGAAGAGGTTGAAGAGATTGATAGTTTTGATGGTGTTGTAATCTATCTATCAAATCCAGCGATAGATGAAAAAACTTCACAAACTCCTATTTTGGTGGGAACTAAGCAGTTTGCAATTGCGGCAAAGATAAAAGATAAAAGTAGAGTAAGCATCTGCTTTGATGATGAGTGTGAAGAGATAGATTTTGAGATTGACGAGGATGCAAAAGGTGTAATGGCAAAATTTCCAACATCTCATCTTGAGTTTAGTGGAGATGCTTTTGCCTCTAAATATAGATTTACAAGAGCTGTGATAAAAAGCGTATAGAGTTAAGTCTGTGAGTAAAAAAAATATGAAAAGAGAGAAGAGTAGCTAGTTTTAAAATACTAGTATCTTAATGAAGGGAAGCCTATGAGTGATGTTAAGATTGTAATAGACGGCAAAGAGTGTCAGGCACAAGAGGGTGAATTAATTCTCAATGTGGCAAGACGAGAGGGGATTTTTATCCCTGCGATTTGTTATCTCAATCAATGTTCACCTACTTTAGCTTGTAGATTATGTATTGTAGATGCGAATGAAAAACGGGTTTATAGTTGTAATGTAAAAGTCAAAGAGGGTATGAATGTCGTAACAGATAGTGAAGATATAGCAAAAGAGCGAAAAGCGATTATGCAAGTCTATGATGTAAATCATCCACTTCAATGTGGTGTTTGCGACAAAAGTGGTGAGTGTGAGCTGCAAAACTATACTTTATATACAGGTGTAGATGTGCAACCATACTCCATAAAAGATGTAAATCGACCAGCTGCTGACTGGGGAGTTATGAAATATGACCCGGGGCTTTGTATAGTTTGTGAAAAATGTGTTACTGTTTGTAAAGATATGATTGGAAGTAGTGCATTAAAAACTGTCAAAAGAGGCGGGGATATTGTACCTAAAGAGATGAAAAGCTCTATGCCAAAAGATGCTTATGCGATGTGGAATAAGCTTCAAAAATCTTTAATCGGTCACAATGAAGCGGCTTGTATAGATTGCGGTGAGTGTATCGCAGTTTGTCCAGTTGGAGCATTGACTAGCAAAGATTTCCAATACAGCACAAATGCTTGGGAGCTTAAACGAATTCCAGCATCAAATCCACATAGTAGTGATTGTTCATTAATCTACTATGAAGTGAAGCAAGGTGGAGTTGATAGCAATGGCGAAGAGAGAATTTATAGAGTCACAAATGACCCTCACTATACATCTTTGAGTGGAGCTGCAAGATTTGGATATGATTTTGAAAATCGAGTGAGTGGCAAAGATAGAGCAAATTTTGATAGAGTGGTTAATTTTGCAAAGGGTGCTGACACAATTAAATTTAACTCATATATCACAAATGAGGAAGCTTTAATTTTACAAAAGTTAAAAGAGAAATTGGGGGTAAAACTTGTAAATAGTGATGCTCTAAATTATCAAAATTTTTTAGAAAATTACACTACAACAAGTGGTAAAAAGATTTATGATTCTGATTTGAAAAAAGTTAAAAAATCGGATTTCTTGGTGAGTGTGGGTGGAGCTTTGCGATATGATTCCCCTGCGGTTTCATACTCTTTTAATAATGCTTTGACTATGAATAAGGGTGCAGGATTATATTTTCATCCCATTAAAGATAAGTTGGTAGATGGTTTTACTAAAAACTTGCTTCAACTAAATGCGATGAATGCTGAAGAGGTGACTCTTTATCTTTTGCTTGACCTTTTTGCAGACAAAAAAACTTTGCCAAAAGATGTAGTTGATTATATTGAGAGTTTTCATAGCACCGCTACCAAAATGGTGACGGAGACTGTACGAGAAAAAGTTGTAAGTACGGTTAAAGACCCCAAAACTGGCGAAGATAAGCAAGTTACAAAGATGGTACCAAAAAAAGTTACTAAAGAGGTTGAGTATATTAAAAATGACCTTGTAACTGCGGTCGGTGGAAATACCGAAGATTTTGGTGATGTTTTAAAGAAATTTTTGCTCAAAAAGAAAACTTTCACTTTGATTATTGGTGAAGATTTTTACTCTCACCCAAAAGCTGAAAATTTAGCAAAACTTGTGGGATTATTTGATAAAAATTCTAACTTTGAAGTTTTGATTATCCCATCTCAAACAAATACATTAGGTGTAAGTTTGATTTGTGATTTAGATGAAAAGTGTGGTGAAAAAGTTCTAGGCTACAATGAAAATGGCGATTGCAAACTCTCAGCTTTGGGTGATGGAGATTTAGATATTCCAGCTCTTAATCAGCAAGAGGGTACATTTACAAATATTGATAAACGGGTAGTCCCTACAAATGTGGCGATTGGTTTTAATGGATATTGTCTAAATGATATTGCAAACGAGTTAGGGCTTGATGAAAAATATACAATCAATTACACAAAAGAGTTTCCAACCGATAAGGGTTATGTGCCATTAGATTTTGATTTAATGCCAAACTTTTATGACAATGGTGGAAATGAGATGAGAGGATATTTGCTAGAGAGTTGTGATGAAGAGTTGGAGACTAATGATGAAGTTGCAAAAATTTCTGATGTAGAAAACTCTGATGACACTATCGCTTATCGAAGCAATCCTATCACTCAATTTAACTTTTTTACAAATAAAGCTCATGAGCTTAAGAGTGAGAGTGGAGTTTATCTATCTAGCGAAAAAGCGAAAGAGTTAAATGTAAATGAGGGAGATAATGTAAGGGTTGAATTTGATGATGGCAGTTTAGAGGTAAAAGTGATTATAGATGGACAAATTGGTGGCAATATCGTCTATCTTCCAACTTTTGATAAAAACTTAGATGTAGTTAAAGTTTTTAAAAATGGCAGATTTGCCAAAGTTTCTATAAAGGTATAGTCAATGAATGAAAATGCTATGATTATTGAAACGATTATAAAAGCTGTTACGATATTGGCGGTTTTTTCGGCATTAGCTGGATTTACCACCTATATTGAGCGAAAAATTTTGGCTTTTATGCAACGACGACTCGGACCTATGCATGTAGGACCTGCTGGAGTTTTGCAAATCGCAGCTGATGGTATCAAACTTTTTACAAAAGAGGATTTTATACCACAAAATGCGGTTAAGCCGATTTTTAAAATTGCTCCTGTAATTACAGCAGCAACAGCATTTATAGCGTTAGCCGCAGTGCCAATTTTACCAGAGTTCATACTTCCATTTACTGACTATGTGGTTCGTCCAATAGTTGCAGATATAAATGTAGGGATTTTGTTTGTGTTGGGTGCTATGTCGGTTGGAATGTATGGACCACTTCTTGCGGGTATGAGTCAATCAAACAAGTGGGGGCTTTTGGGAGCTGCACGAACAGTTATTCAGCTACTTTCATTTGAGGTAGTTACTGGTCTTTCACTTATCGCTCCACTTATGATGATAGGAAGTTTGTCGCTAATTGACATAAATAATTATCAAACAGGCGGACTTAGTGATTGGTTAATCTGGTCTCAACCAGTTGCATTTATACTATTTCTAATTGCAGGATTTGCAGAGACCAATAGAACTCCATTTGACCTTCTTGAGCATGAAGCAGAGATTGTTTCAGGATATGCAACGGAATATTCTGGAATGAGATGGGGATTATTTTTTATCGGTGAGTATGCAAACTTATTTACAGTTTCATTTTTGGTAAGCATTATTTTTCTTGGTGGATTTAACCCATTGTGGTTTATCCCTGGTGGAATTATGATACTTCTAAAAATCTCTTTCTTTATTTTCCTTTTCTTGTGGGTGAGAGCCGCTTGGCCTCATGTTAGACCTGACCAATTGATGTGGTTTTGTTGGAAAGTATTAATGCCAGTAGCAGTGATTAATATCCTAATTACT
The DNA here is from genome assembly GCA_029932985.1 of Campylobacterales bacterium. Taxonomy (GTDB): domain Bacteria; phylum Campylobacterota; class Campylobacteria; order Campylobacterales; family JAOZPA01; genus JAOZPA01. The sequence continues at coordinate 7,896 of JAOZPA010000042.1, read as the reverse complement.
GGTATAGTATTGATATAAGGAGTAAAAATGGAACAATTTAAAGATAGAAATGTAAAAGATGGCTATATGTTTATGGAGATGGAATCTATCCCCGTAGAACCTTGGGATAAATTCAAGCAAGTAGTCAGAAGAACTTTTAAGGGTGAGCTTTTTGTTGGACTTTGGGTAGTTTTTAGAGAGATGTGCAGATTTGATATTCACACCACTCAATATCCACTAGAAAAGTTGCCAATCAGCCCACGATACCGAGCCATTCATGCACTTCAAAGACACATGGATAGTGGCGAAAATAGATGTATAGGTTGCGGACTTTGTGAAAAGATTTGTCCAGCAAACTGTATCAAAATTGACACAAAAATTGATGAAAATAGCAGAAAAGAGGTTGGTGAATATACAATCAACTTTGGAAGATGTATTTTTTGTGGATATTGTGCAGAGGTTTGTCCAGAACTTGCAATCGTTCATACCGATGACTATGAAAATGCAAGTGAACAAAGAGCTCATTATGGTGCGGTAGATGATTTACTAACACCTATGGATATTTTCAAAATGGGCAAACAAAAAGAGTTTATGGGATTTGGGGCGATTAATGATAATGCAGATAGCAATATCAAAAAAACTCCAACCTCATACTAAAGGAAAAATATGGAAGCAATAGCATTTTATCTATTTTCAGCTCTTACAATAGCGATGTTCACTATCGTTGTGGTGAGTGATAATGCACTCTATGCTATGAGTGCTTTAGCTGGAGGAATGATTTTTATAGCGGGATTTTTCTTCCTGCTTGATGCAGAATTTTTAGGTGTTGTGCAAATCATCGTATATACAGGAGCAGTTATGGCTCTTTATGCGTTTGGTATGATGTTTTTTGATACAACTAGAGCAGTCAAAGAAAATGTGGAAAACAAATATGTTTTAAATACTCTTGCTGGACTTGCAACAGTTTTTGCAGTAGTGGCAGTCACCGCTCCATTTGCTGGTGAGCATGTTGGTTATGTTTTAGAAGCAGTAGCTCCTATAATTGATGGTGTTGGTAATTCTCAAATGGTAGGTTATGTACTTTTCACAAAATACTTAGTGCCTTTCGAGTTAGCAGCAATTATGCTTTTAGTAGCGATGATTGCAGGAATTGTACTTGTGAGCAAAACGATGGATAAAAATATCACAATGCTTGAGGCAGAGGTACAAGAGGAAGCGGAAAAAGATTACAAGAAGGATAAAATATGGATATAGGTCTTACCCACTATTTAGTTTTATCGACTATACTTTTTTCGATAGGATTATATGGAGTTCTTAAGAGAAAAAATCTTTTGCTACTCTTCTTCTCGACAGAGATTATGTTAAATGCGGTAAATATCGGTTTGGTTGCAGTGGGAAATCACTACGGCGACTTAACTGGTCAAATGTTCGCATTTTTCATCATCGCAGTAGCTGCAAGTGAAGTTGCAGTTGGTCTGGGTCTTTTGGTTTTGTGGTATAGAAAACACCAAACAATCGACCTTGACAGTTTGCAAGATATGAAAGGATAGAGATGGAAAAATATCTATTAATAGCACTATTTGCTCCAATTGTTGGTTCATTATTTGCAGCAATTTTTGGCGACCGACCTAAAAATGTGATTACGGGAATCGTAACTTCCGCACTTTTAGGTATATCGTTTCTTGCATCATTCTACCTATTAACTTATGTAGATGAAACTCACATCGTAAAAGTTGAACTTTTTACTTGGATTTTGGCAGGAAATTTCACCATCCCATTTAACTTCATCGCTGACCCTGTGTCAGTTATTATGATGGTCACAGTTACCACTGTTTCCACCGCCGTTCATGTATATTCTATGGGATATATGGCAAACGACAAAGGTTACAACAGATACTTTTCATACCTTTCAGCATTCGTTTTTTCGATGATGATTTTGGTAATGAGTAACAACTTCTTAGGATTGTTTATTGGTTGGGAGGGTGTTGGACTTTGCTCTTGGCTACTTATCGGACATTGGTATCACAAACACTCAGCATCATGGGCAGCTAATGAAGCTTTTATTATGAATAGAGTCGCCGATTTAGGAATGCTTGTTGGTCTGTTTATTCTATTTTGGAATATCGGAAGCTTAGAGTACGATGTAGTTTTTGAAAATATCGGTAGCTTAGATAATGACACAGTAACCCTAGCGGCAATCTTTTTGTTTGTGGGGGCGATGGGTAAATCAGCTCAATTCCCACTTCATACTTGGTTGGCAGATGCAATGGAAGGGCCTACTCCAGTTTCAGCTTTGATTCATGCAGCAACGATGGTAACAGCTGGTGTATATTTGGTAATTAGAGCAAATGAAATCTTTGCATTAGTTCCAGATGTTGGATTCTTTATCGCGTGTCTTGGAGCATTTGTGGCAATGTTTGCAGCTTCTATGGCTTTGGTAAATAATGATTTAAAACGAATCATCGCTTACTCGACTCTTTCACAGCTTGGATATATGTTTGTGGCAGCGGGACTTGGAGCTTATTGGATTGCATTGTTTCACTTGATGACTCATGCTTTCTTTAAATCGGTTCTATTTTTGGGTGCTGGAAATGTAATGCATGCGATGGACGATGAGCTTAATATTAAAAAGATGGGTGGATTAAATTCATCTATGAAATATACAGGTTTGATTATGATTTTGGCATCACTTGCACTTTCTGGAATTTTTCCATTTGCAGGTTTCTTCTCAAAAGATGCAATTCTTGAGGTAGCTTTTGCAGAACATGCTTACATTTTATGGGCGATGTTGTGGGTAAGTGCTGGTTTAACCGCATTTTATAGTTTCAGACTTGTAATGTTGGTTTTCTTTGGCAAAAAAGAGCATAAGAAATTTGGTTTTAACCCTCACGAAACTTATACTTTTGTGTTATTGGCGATGACACCTTTAGCAATTTTAGCGATAGTTTCAGGTTTCTTTGGAGGGGCTTTTGAATCTTATGTGACTCAAATTTTACCTCACTACGATAACCACCACCATATCAGCGGTGCAGCTATCTTAATTGCTATGACATTGGCTTTAGCGATTGGTGGAATTATGTTTGCCGTTTATAAATATTCAAATGGCGGATTTGACAAAAAATTGGAGCAGACTTTTATCTATAAACTTTTGATTAATCAATATTATATCCCAGAAGCTTATGATAGATTTTTAGTGCAACCTTTTACACGAGCATCGACTTATGCTTGGCTAAATATCGATAACAAAATTGTAGATGGCACGGTTGATTTAATCGCAACTACAATTTATAAAACGGGTGACAAGACAAGAGCAATGCAAAGTGGTAATCTATCTAAAATGCTTAGATGGATGGTAGTTGGTTTAGTGGTTTTACTTACACTAGCCCTATTTTATAGACCGTAAGGAGCTGGAATGGATTCAATTCTAAGTATGTTAATATTCTTCCCAGCAATGGCAGCAATGCTGGGGTTTGTAATAGAGAAAGAAAATTTAAGGACTTATGGTATCGCAATTACTGCGGTCGAATTTGTACTATCACTAGCTTTATGGGCTAGTTTTGACCCAAATATAGCTGGGTATCAATTTGTACAAGTTGTTCCTTTAATTTCACAGTTTGGGATAAATTATCATGTGGGAATAGATGGTATTAGTCTATTTTTGATAATTTTAAGTACATTTATGACAATGATTTCACTTATTGGTTTAGGTGATATGAAAAGTGAGAAAAATTTAATCGTTACGGTTCTATTTTTAGAGATGACAATGGTTGGTGTATTTGCATCATTAGATGTAATTTTGTTTTACCTTTTTTGGGAACTTTCACTAGTACCTATGCTCTATATTATTGGAGCTTGGGGTGGGCCAAAACGAATCTATGCAGCTATCAAATTCTTCCTATACACCTTCGCAGGTTCGTTAGTTATGCTTGTGGGTATCCTATATATGGCTTACCTTTACCATCAAGCAACAGGAGTTTGGAGTTTTTCAATTCCAGCTTGGCAAGAGTTGGTAGTGGCTTTTGATGTTCAGCTTTGGCTTTTTGCAGCATTCTTTATTGGATTTGCAATCAAAGTCCCGATGTTCCCATTTCACACTTGGTTACCCTATGCCCACGGACAAGCACCGACCATCGGTTCAGTTATCCTAGCAGCGGTTTTACTAAAGATGGGAACTTATGGATTTGTGAGATTTTCACTTCCTATGTTTCCAGATGCAGCGGTCTATTTTACGACCCCTATCGCCATCTTGGCAATCATTATGGTCATCTACACGGCGATGATAGCTTTCGCACAAAAAGATATGAAACAGGTGATAGCTTATAGTTCAGTTTCTCACATGGGTATCATTGTACTTGGTACTTTTGCACTAAATGCAGAGGGTATCGTTGGGTCAATTTTCCTAATGATTTCTCACGGTATTGTGAGTGGAGCTTTGTTTATGCTTGTTGGTGTGATTTACGACAGACGAGGTACAAAAATGATAGCAGACTTTGGGGGACTAGCACACTCAATGCCTAGATATGCGACAATTTTTGCAATTATGTTGATGGCTTCAGTAGGTCTTCCTTTGACAATCGGTTTTGTTGGTGAATTTCTAGCCCTCATCGGTTTCTTCAAAGTTTCACCATTTATGACTTTCCTTGCAGGAACTGGTATCATCTTGGGAGCTATCTATATGCTTTCAATGTACAAAGATTCATTTTTTGGAGTTATCACAAACGAAAAAAATAGAATTTTATCAGATGTAAACAAACGGGAACTCACCGCTCTTGTGCCATTAATTGCTTTGGTTGTGATTTTGGGAATCTACCCAAAACCTGTTTTAGAGCCAATCAATAATAGTGTGAAGTTGCTGATTTCAAATATGGAAAAGAAATCTCAAAATCACGAAACAAAACGACATTTAAAAAATGTAAATACAATTGGGGAGGCTAAATAATGTTAGAACCAATTTCAATAGATATAGCAACTCTCAACCTTAATTCATTAGCTCCAATGCTAATACTTGCTGCTGGGGCTTTGCTGATTTTATGTTTGGATTTGATTAACAAAAATCTATCCAAAAGTTTTTATGTAATGCTAAGTGTGCTTTTTGTCCTTGTCGATTTAGGGGCAATTATCACATACAGTTCACCAGCTCGTGGATTTTTTGATGTAATGTTGATGGATGGAATCGCACTGATGAGTCAAATGATAATTCTTTTGGCTTCGGCACTTTTCATCCCATTAGCCCTAACCTCAAGACGATTTCACGAATTCTCAATGCCAGAATTTTTCTCACTATTTCTATTTATGATAGTGGGATTCCAATTTATGGTAGCGACGGATAACTTAATCGTTATCTTTGTAGGACTTGAAACTGCATCTTTGGCACTCTATACATTAATAGCTCTCAAAAACTCAAACCGAGCATTTGAAGCAGCGATTAAATATTTCACAATGGGTGCATTAGCGGCGGCTTTCTTCGTGATGGGTGCTATGATTTTTTATGCACTTACAGGAAGTGTGGAGCTTGGCGAAATCGCAAAACGATTAGCTGTGAGAAACTATGACCCAATGTTAGGAATTTTACTAGCGGCTGTATTTATGATAGCGGCTTTGGGATTCAAACTCTCAATGATTCCTTTTCACACTTGGGCCCCTGATGTTTATGAGGGTTCAAGCTCAGCTCTAGCAGGTTATATGTCAATCGTTCCCAAAATTGCGGGAATCGTAGTAGCATTTAGAGTTTTCGAGTTTATGATTTCAGCAAATATCGTTTGGCTGGAGATAATTTTATATATCATAATCGTAATCACGATGACCCTATCAAATATAATGGCTCTAGTGCAAACCGATGTAAAACGGATGTTGGCTTTTAGCTCAATCTCCCATGCAGGTTTCATTATGGTCGCTATTTTGCTAAACACCGACCAAGGACACACCGCCGTATTTTTATACTGGTTCTTGTTCACATTTGTAAATCTTGGGGCTTTTGCTATGCT
>JAOZPA010000042.1:0-1833 GCA_029932985.1 Campylobacterales bacterium | reverse complement strand
ATTTAGTAATTTTAACTCATTTAGATGATGACCATATTATAGGCTTAAGAGATTTATTGCAAGAAGATGTAAATAATATCTCAAAAAAGAGTAATTATATACCTCTAATTAAAGAGATATGGTTTAATTCATTTCAAAACACTTTCAATAATGGAGATAAAATATTTTCAGCATCTCAAAAAAATGCTAATGTATCAATCAAAAAACAACTTAAATTCAATGAATTAATGAACTTTGCTAATAAAAAAATAGCTTATATGGATTATATATCTACAGATAAAATTAAAAAACCTTTATCGATAAATGAGATAAAAATAGTTTTATTATCTCCAAATGATAAAAAATTAAATGGATTATATTCTAAATATAAAAAAGAATTATCTTCTACAAATATATCAACCTCAAAATATGCAAAAGATTTAGAATTTAAAATTGAAGAGTTAGCAAGTAATGTATTTAATGAAAATGGAGATAATAGTGTTTCAAATGGTTCAAGTATAGCTTTTATTTTAATATATCAATATAAAAAATTTTTATTTCTAGGTGATGCTCATATAGCCTTAATTGTAGAAAAGTTAAAAAAACATAAAAATTACTTTAACAACAATGGTCAGATAGAGTTTGAATTTATTAAATTATCTCATCACGGCAGTAAAAACAACATAAATAAAGATTTTTTAAATTTAGTTAGAACAGATAATTATATTATCTTGACAGACTCTACAGGCAAAAATAGACATCCAGACAAAGAGACTCTTAGTAAAATTTTAGTTCATCATAAAAAAAATAGATATTCAAATAAAGTAAATTTTATTTTTAACTATTCTGCTGGTGCTAATTTTAATCGTTATAATTTTACTAATTTTGATAAAAAGAATTACAATTTTGAATTAATTCAGAAAAATATTTATACTACTTAGGAAAAATGAATGTTTAAAAATACGAAAGAAGCACTTAAATATGTTGTAAAAATAGAATATCGTAATGATGGGGAGGGGACAGGTGTTTTGCTTCCTCTCACAAATACAAACTATTCCTATATTTTAACAGCCAAACATACTTTTGGAAAAGATGATAATGAAAAAGGTGATGATTATTATAAAATCAGTATATCAGATATTCAAAAAGATAAAATAGAACTATCTAATTCAAAAAATATAGAATTTGAAGTTTTAAATATCATTGATTTCAATGATATTGACCAAAAAATTGATTTATTAATTATTAAAATTAAAAATGATAGTGATACAAATAAGTTAACAAAATTAACTATTTTTGAAGATGAATTTACAAATTGTCTTGCTTATGGTTATCCCAAAATAGCACAAGAAGCTCATACAGCCTATGAACCATTTAAGGCTACTTATAAATATATAGGTGTAAAAAATAAATTTGAAATTAGATTGAGTGATATTACTAATATAGATGATAATTTAAATACTTACAGTTTGATACAAGGAATGTCTGGTGGTGGAGTTTTTGTTGAAAATCATAAAAAAACAAAAGTTTACTTAGCAGGTATTTTAATAAAATCATCACATAATAATAATCTTGTTGCTTTAAATATTAAGTCCTTAATTAATAATATAAATGAATCACTAAAAAATAAAAATTTAGAAAAACTTATTATTGATGGTGCAGAATGGAAAGATAAATATGGTTTTGATATGAGTGATTTGGATTTTGAAGAAGAAATTAAAGAGATTTATGAAAAAGAAAAAAATAAAAATAAGTTTATAAAAGAATTAAATCAATCTAATGATAATAAAGATAAATTTATTGAAGTTTTTAATAAAAAAATAAAAAATAGCCTTAAAGAAGAGGCAAATAAAG
>JAOZPA010000041.1 GCA_029932985.1 Campylobacterales bacterium | reverse complement strand
AAATCCTAAAAAAGGAATAAAACTTAAAAGGTTTCAAAAAACAATTTATCGGTGCAGGGGCAGATGACATTACATTTGCGATGATAGAAAAGAGAAATTTATATCATCCTCTTTCAAAAATTCCTCTTGATTTCTAAACTTTTGCATTAGTAATGCCCAAAATTTAAACCCACTCAATACTTTTTTTACTTATTACTTTTTCTCAAATTTGACAATTGACTACCCAAATCTCCCAGAAATTTTTCCTTTTCCAAAAATGATTTACTATCTTTTTTAACCTCTTTTTTGTCATTATCAAGCCACCGTACCATCTTATCATCTATGAAATAATATCTATTCCACTCTGTTTTAGATTTTTTTAAATCAAAATTTTCCGAATAAATCGGCTCATTGTATTCCATCGTTGATTCATAGATAAAAAACAGTTTGCCATTATGAAAATAATACTCACCCACACTTTTCCACATCTCACTATTAATCATCGTTTTAGAAAATACAATATCACCATCTCGCTCTCTGTAAATCTCCGCCATTGCCCCCTCAAGTGAAATATCAGGCAACTCATAACTATCTTTATCTAGTGATTTTAAAATATTTTTGACACTCGCATACTCCGCTCGAATATCCGTGATGGTTGAAATTTCATCAATCCCCAAAAGCACACTAGCACTTATACAAAATGCAATCACAATTTTTAACATCTTTTTACCCTCATTTTAATTCGTCTGTTTTTTCTACCAAGCTTTCAATCCAAAAAGCATAAGAGAGATTTTACTACTACTTTCAGATATGATTTTATCAATAAATTTTTCAACTTTATCCTGTTTTTTCCACCGTGGGTCTAAAACTTTTGATAATTTCACCAACTCATTTTTTGCCTCAAAAATCGTACCAATTTCATCTATCAACCCCACTTTTTTGGCTTTGTGAGCTAGAAAAATATGAGCATCAGCAAATTTTTTATGATTATTGACATTTAATCCTCTCGCACTCGCCACATCTTTTATAAAAAGTTGATAGGTATCATTTATGATAGTTTGAAGTTCATTTTTCTCATAATTTTTCCAATCCCTCATCACTGAACCAACTGTTTTATACTTCCCTGCATAAACCGTCTGCTCCTCTATCCCTATCTTTTTCACCAAATCTTTGATATTGAAACTTTGGAAAATCACACCAATCGACCCTATCATACTCCCTGGATTTGCGATAATCGAGTTTGCCCAAATACTCGCATAATAACTCCCACTTGCCATCGTGCTAACCGCATAAGCCACCACAGGTTTTTTGGCTGAGAGTCTTTTCACCGCATAAGCAATTTCGATTGAGGGCGAAACTGCACCACCTGGGGAGTTTACCACAAAAAGCACCCCCTTGATATTTTTATTTTTTTCAAGCTCATTAAGCTCACTCACGATTTTGGTACTATCCATAATTGGACCACTCAAATTAACTCTAGCCAAATTTGGATTTAGTGTTTTTTTGTCCATATCGCTAGGCATTAGCAAAATCACTATCAATATAAAAACCAACGATTTAAAATATTTTTGTATAAAATCCAATGTTCCAGTTATCGGCGAAAACAGTATTCTGAAAAACTTCATTAATTCTCCTTTAAAATTCTAGGTAATGTTATCCCCTCTTGCTTCTGATACTTGCCCTTTTTATCTTTGTAAGTCACCTCACACTCGCTATCTCCCTCAAAAAACAACACCTGAGCAATCCCCTCATTTGCATAAATCTTAGCAGGAAGCGGAGTCGTATTTGAAATTTCAATCGTTATATGCCCCTCAAACTCAGGCTCAAATGGTGTCACATTCACAATAATCCCACACCTCGCATACGTCGATTTTCCCAGACAAATTGCTAACACATTTTTAGGAATCTTAAAATACTCCACCGTCGAAGCCAAAGCAAACGAATTCGGTGGCACAATACACACATCCCCCTCAAAATCAATCACATTCTTCTCATCAAAATTCTTTGGATCTACCACCGTCGAATTTACATTTGTAAAAATTTTAAACTTATCCCCCACCCGAATATCATATCCATAACTACTAAGCCCAAAACTCACAACACCCTCACCCACCTGCTCCTCACAAAACGGCTCTATCATCTGCTCATCCAACGACTTCTCCCGAATCCAACTATCTGCTTTTAATCCCATTTCTTACCTTTCATTTAATTAATTTTTTGCCTTAATTACCCCTCACCGATATTTTATTTTAAAACTTTATCCAATTCTCCAATTTAAAATTAGGCTCTATTTGATTAAGTTTTTCAAAAATTTTATCATTACTAATTAAAATAGCATCTTCACTCATAACTATGGAAGCTATCATAAAATCTAAATCATTCTTTTTTGCATCTTTTGCAGTAATTCCCGTATTTTTTTTATAAATTGTTTTCAAATGACTAAAAAAATCAGCTCCATTATGATTAAGTGCAAATATTTGAAAATCATTATCATTTTTAATAGATTCCAAGGCATATCTAAAAACATTTTTTAATTTTTCATCTCTAAAACTATCCACACCATAAGTAAGTTCATATATGCTAATCACAGAAATACCAACAATATCATTATCATTCAAATTATTTAAATGCTTCACAATTTTAGAATGGTAGAGTGATTTATCATCCCACAAATAAGATATTATATCAGTATCTAAAATATATTTTTTCATATTAAACTTGCTTGATAATTAAATCTCTAATCTCAACTCCATCTCTAAAATCTTGACTAGTTTTTTGAATATGTGCTGTAATTTCAGGTGTTGTAAGCCCACTCATCCTATCCGCAAAAGCCCCCCATTTACCTTTTTGTACAGTTTTAGTATGTGCCTTATTTCTAAAAAATTCAATAATCAAATTTTTAATTTCCTCCACACTTTTATTTTGAATAAAATTAACCACTTCTCTATCACGAATATCAATCGTCCCAATATTTAAACTCAATTGCATTTTTTACCTCCTTTTTTGAATATTTTGGATTAACAACCCCGCACCGATATTTTATTCTATTATAGAATCTCCAAAATTATGTGTTTTTATCAAGTTTTTAACTTTCTCATTTATATTTTTACAAAGAGTTGTATATTGGTCTCTACCTTTTGTAATCTCTAATCTACCATCATCATATATTTTAAATTTCACACATTGTCTCTTTTTTCTAAAAGTTATATATATAAAATTTTTTTTATCTATTTGTATTACTGATTTACTAGTTATTCCATAAGTCATTTTAGAAATATTATCATCAAATTTTCCCATTGCTGTATAGTATGAGCCTAAATCATTTATAATTGTATAAATTATAGTAGATTCTTTTGAAATTTTATCATCATAGGGATTATGACCAGTAGTTTTTGGAATTGCTATTGCAATAAGAAATCCAATAACAATTAAAATCAGAATAACTTCAATAACACCAATTGCCTTTTTATATTTTTTTACATTCATTTTTTCCCTTTTTTTAAATTTCCATTTTGGGTTTTTTAGACCTTAATATTTTTTAATTCAAGAAATCGTTCAGGTGCAATATCTGCTCCATTTTCCCATTCAATTGTATTAGTTGATAATTTGAAATTTTTAAAATAATTAATATCTTTTAAAGGGGCAAAAATTCCTTTCTCTTTTTTTGATTTTATATACTCTTTTAAATCAATAACTTTTTCTATCTGCCGATTAATCCCATTATCTAAAATAGCAAGAGTCAATTTAATTACAAAGTTATCTATATATTTTGCTTTAGTTACATTTATAATCATAACTTACACCAAAGGCTCAATTTTTTTTAGAGGTTGTTCCGCTCTAGCTAAATTCCAATTATCCATCAATTCATCTCTATGGTCATCTGCCCATTCCAAAATAAGATTTTTAACTTTTTTTGGCAAATTCCCCTCACTCATTCTAAGCTCTTTTATCAAAAATAGTCCATTAAACTCTCCATATTTTGCATGAAAATGTGGTGGATTGTGTTCATCGTAATTAAATGTTATAATTATTCCTAAAAATCTTGAAACTTCTGGCATCTTATCTCCTTTTTTTTAAATTTCCATTTGGGGTTGTTAAGCCTTATAATAATTTTACAATAATAGGTATTAAAAATGAGTAAAAGCAATTTTGATTTATCAATAAAAAATTTCCGTTTGGGGATTTAAGCTTTATAAGATAGAAAATTAAATATTTTTATCTCATAGATATTTTTCTTCCTGATACATTTATATCTCTATCAGTGGTTATCCAAAATTTTCTTATTTTTTGGATTGTTTTATATTTATAGTAACACTCCTCTATGTCGCTTTGGTTATCTGAAAATGAGATGTAGATTGATTGAGATATATCTTTTTTCTTTAAATTTTCATCTAAATATTGAAATATTGCTTCGTGAGAAGTTCCGCCGTGGGTGTATCGATTTTGGATAAATTCTGTTAAATCTATTTTTTTATCTCTATTTTCACCTTTTGAGCCAAATTGGAATATTCTTGATATTTCTATATCATGGATTAAAATATTTAAGTAGTTGACTTTTTTTGCAATTTGTATTAAGATATAATTTATTTTTCGTAATTCTACATCACTCATTGAACCGCTTTGGTCGATGCTTACATAGATGAAAGTCATTTTTTTTAGAAATTTTTTGTTTGGGAAGAGTCCAATTTTTCGGTATTGATTTTTTAAACTACCCCAAGTCGAGATATATTGGTGAGTAATATCTCTTGTGATTATATAGATTTGATTTAATAACTCTTTAACCCAATCGCTTTTTACTTTTATAACTGAACCTAATTTTGATAGTGTGCTTTGAGAATAATCCCCTTTTTGCTTTTCCTCTATAAATTTTGCAATTGAATTTGCTATATTTACCGCTTCTCTCTCCATCTCTTGCATATCTTCAATATTTTCGTTTGGGGTTTGGTGTTTGGTTAATTTATGAGAAGTGAGTTTTTGTTCCTCGCCATCTTTTGATTTTATTGTGATAGTTGAAGTTTCAATCTCTTCATTTTTTCTGCCATCTTTGCCTTTGCTTTTTTGAGATTCCATCTCTATCTCATCAATTTTACTCAATAAATCTTCCAAAATAGTTATTTCACTCATCTGCCGACTATGATAAGATTTATTATAAAGGGAGATGGATTTTATAATATTTTGAAACTCTTTGTCATAAACTAATTCGATTAATGGATAATTTATGGCATAATCAAAAGCGGAATTTATGAGCAAATCAGTATCTATATTTTGTTTTTTATATTTTCTGATGTAATTTTGCACAACTCCATCATAGATACTTATTGTGGTTTTTGTGGTGTGTCGCCGTAAAATATGTTGCAATTCATGCAGATAGGCAAAGCTAAGAAATTTCCTGATAATCTCCAAATTCAAATTTTCTAAAAGAGTTTCTAAATCTTGCTCATTTTGATATAAAAAGGAGAAATGAACCGCAAATTCTACTTTTTCATTCTCTTTTTGCACAATGGTATAAGCACTAAAATATTGCAAAAATTTTATCAAATCAAGATTAAATTTTTTATCAGCAAACTCTTTTATTGGTAAAGTTTGAACTTTTGTGAGTGAGATATTGATTGGAAGTTGCAAAAAAAGACCTAAAGAGGTGATATTATTTGTATCTAATTTTAGAAAACTATTAATGTAATTTCTAATCCTTAAATAAAAATCCTCCTCAAATCTCTTAATGAAACTGTTTTTGATTTGCCTAGAAGTCATCTTTGTTATAACCTAATTTTTTTAGTATAATTTGAATATTATAATGAATATTATTTAAAAGTTTTAGAGAATCACTAAAATAGGGGGTATATGGATTTTCGGGATTATCTTCTAGCTTTTCAAAGAAAATATCAGAACCACCACTCATCTTTTGATTGGTAAGTTTTCTAGCAATAAGTTGGCTATAAGCTAATAATTCATCAATTGCAATTGTGGGAAACTCTATGCCATCTGTAAAAAGATTTAACATCTTATTATCAAATTTATCAAATTTTCTGACATAAATATCTTTATCAAAAAGTGGTTTTATATAATTATCTGGGCTTTTTTGCAAATAAAGAGTAAAAAGCTCTCTGTAATTTGGCATACATTTTAAAATTATTTTCAAAAATCTATGCTTTTCAATTATATTTAAAAAAGGAAGAAGATTATTTATTATATAGTTAAAAACAATTTTTGCTTTTGGAATTTCATCTTCAGGAACTAGATATTCATTATTATGGCGACGGTGGTGATAACTATAATCACTGTCTTTAAAAATCATCTTTGCAAGAATTTTTTTTGCGTTAGCTTGACTTAATTTTTCGCCAGAGATATGTCCATTCATAAAGGCTATCATAGAGAGAGGATTTTGATAATTTTTGAACTCTACATAATTGAGATTATTTTTTGGGTCAAGTTTCTGTTTTAGGGTACGAAGTTTTGTTTTATAACTATTAAGCAAAGGTTTTACCAACTTTTTATCTTGAGCTAATCTTAAAATTTCATCTCTATATCGTTGATAAATCTCCTCCATCCATTCTGTTTCACCATAACTTGAATATCTATCACGATTACCCATAGCAAGTCCACAAGCATCAATTATAATAGCAAAAAAAATTGAATCATCTTTTTGCAACTCCTCATTGCTAAAAATCCTTTTGTCATTTAAAAGTTTTTTAACCAATCTTCGGAGCTGTTTCATCCCCTCATTTGGTTTTAATCTACCATAATAACCTCTTTGCTCCTCATAATCATCCTTTACAAACATAAAACCTCTGGCATTTCGCCATTTATAACCATCTCCATTATCATCATAATGTTCAATTGTTCTAGTTAATATATCCATTTTCACTACTTTGTATTAAAATATTTTTCAACTATTGCAAAAAGACTATTTTTTACTAAATCATCCATTCCAATATTTGTGCTATTATCACCTATTATATTTTTGATAAATGCTTCTAACCCTTTTGAATTTTTCAAATCCCCACTACCTAATAATTTCTCATATCTATTATAAGCTTCAATTATCAAACTTCCACTAAAATTTTCAACTGCTATATTCTTTTTCAAAAGTTTCACCAAATATTTAGCATCATCAATCGTATCAATATAATTTATCAAAAAAGCATATATTATTTGGTCAAGAACCTTTAATGTTTTCGCATTAAACAGTTTTTTCTGCTCCACAATAGATTTCATATCTAATGCTTTTATATAAGTTGTATGTTTTGCAAACTCGTGAGCAGTTTCATTTGAAACTTTTTGAGAAGCTATCATCAGAGAATTATCAAAGAAAAAATCATCCTCTTTTTGGGCAAATATATAGTTTATCTCCTCCGATAGATAACTCCACGAACGAGGAGTCGCAAATTGCTCAATATCACTACTCTCCTCCTCAATCACTAAATCTGGTCTTGATTTTAAAAAGCTTGAGATAAATGGATTTAATTTTGAACCAATCAAACTATACCACTCATCAAACTCAAACTTCACTTTCAAAATTCCAATTCTATCTTTTATTGGGCTATCAATTCCATCAAAACCAGCCTCTTCACTATCATTCATAGCACCCACAATCGCTACATTTTTGTCTAAGATAAATTCACCCAATTTTCGCTCACCCAAAAGTGCATAAAGATAGGGAGCGGTTGCCATATTGATTCGATGCAAATCATCAATCGCCAATAAAACACCCTTTTTTGAACTATCTTGTGCCAAAGTATTACATCGATAAATCAATTGACTAGCAGACCAAACTGTAGCCATCGTTTTTTCATTACCATTTAAGCTATATTTTTGCAAATGAGAAGCATTTTCAAATTCAGGAATTCCAGAAAGCTCCTCAGGAGTAAGTTCTGGCAAACTAATATGAACCAGATGTAAATCTTCGTTTTTTGCTAACTCTTTAATGGTTGCAGTTTTGCCAATCCCAGGTTTTCCAGCCATCACAACCCCACCACCGACATTAAATCCTCTAATTTGAGCTTGTATATTCAATGTTAAATATTTTTTTATCTTTCTATTCATATTTCCTTCCTATTTTTCATAAAGTTTATCATTATTTCACTTAATTTTAGGCAACAAAAAATTTAGGAGATTTTGATAGAGAATATAAAGGCTTTGGAGTTCTCAACGGAGGGTTAATAACCCCTCACCGATGGTTTTTCTTTATTTCCTGTGTGGATTTCAGTATTTTTACAAAGAGAGGGTTATTTGCCCTCTTTTTTAACTACGGTTAATGCTGTTTTGAAAATAATTTTAAACTCAAGCCAAATACTCCAATGTTTAATATAATACAAGTCATACATTAGTTTTTGCCTAGTATCATCGAGATTTTCGCCATAAGGATACATCACTTGAGCCAAACCCGTAATGCCTGGTTTGACGAGATGTCTTTCATTATAATAGGGGATTTTTTGCTCATATTCCGCCACCAAAATATCCCACTCTGCCCGAGGACCGATGAGGTGCATATCGCCTTTTAGAATATTTTTCATCTGAGGAAGTTCATCAAATCTTTTTTGCCTCATAATTTTGGCATAGGGAAAAATTCTGCTATCATTTTTTTTGGTGTAGGGGTCAAAATGGCTATTTTCGTGCATCGTCCGAAACTTAATACACTCAAATTTTTTATTATCAAGCCCCACTCTTGTTTGCCTAAAATAGATAGCCCCTTGTGATTGCTCCTCAATTTTTCTTGGAATTTTAGATAGAAAAAGGTAACTTGAGAAGAGAAAGAGCCAAAACAGCCCAAAATAATCGATTGCCCTTTTTTGAAAATATTGCCACTTAGAATATCGATTAATCTCCTCTAAGTATCGCAAATTTTTATAGGTTTTGGGGATGTAGCATTTATGCAGATAGGTCTCCAAAAAATGCTCAATACTCATAAATACAATCTGATCTTCAATATGCAGATTTGTCAAAAAATTTACCACCTCATCAGCGGGAATATTACCAATATTCAAAATAACAAATTCAGGATTGAGTTTGGAAATCAAATTTTTTAGATGAATTACCGCAATACTCTCTTGATGTTGAGAATATTTAGCATAGTGAATACTCTTAAACTTTTTCGCCAAAATCTTTCTATCGCCATCTGTAAATTGATACTCATCACCAAACACAATCATCTTTTTTCCTTTACATTAAAGAGGGTGACTCGCCATCCCAATATCTCGTCTCGCCGCATTCGCAGTGATGATAAAACCAGCAATCGAATCAAAAAATGACATAACCGTCAAAATCAAAAACGTCGAAGTATGAGCTAGTGGCAACAATATAAACAGAAGCAAAAAAGCGATTGAGACAAACATACTAAGCATCGACTCATACACATTCCCCACCGAACCAATTGAAGATTTAACCACCTCAAAAAACAGGCAAATCAATGCTCCGAAAATAAACAAATCGCTGACTCTTAAGTTAAAAGTCCCCTTTTCAAAAATAATATGCCCCAAATCCATCTGATTAGCAAAATATGCACCTAAGACAATCAAAAACGTCGTAAAGTAGTTGAAAAACTTCATTTAATCCCCTATAATTTAAAATTAATAATTTGGGATTCTATCTTAATTTAGCTTATAAGAAGATATTTTAGACCCATTATTTGGCAAAGCACCCCTATCATTTTTGTAAATGGATTAATTTTTTAATCTAACTTTGATAGATTCTTCGTGGGCGGTTAATCCCTCCGTTTTGGCAAGTAATGCACAAGCTTTGCCCAGTTTTGCCATTCCCTCTTTTGAAATGCTAATAATTGATGATTTTTTGAGAAAGTTTTCTACACTTAATGGTGAGTAAAATTTAGCAGTTCCGCCAGTTGGTAGAGTGTGGTTTGGCCCAGCGATATAATCCCCCATCGGTTCGGGGGTATTTTCGCCCATAAATATTGCCCCTGCATGTTTGATTTTTGGCAAAAGTTCATAAGGATTTTGCACCATAAGTTCCAAATGTTCAGGAGCGATTTGATTCATCAAATCCACCGCTTCACTTAAATTTTTTACAACTATTATAGCCCCTCTATTTGTGATAGATTTTTTTGCAATTTCACTTCGTGGGAGGATATTTAGATATTTTTTAATCTCTTTAGCCGTTTTTTTAGCAATTTTTTCACTTGTTGTAATCATTATACAACTTGCCATTTCATCGTGTTCCGCTTGAGATAATAGGTCGATTGCCAAATACTTAGGCTTTGCAAATTTATCACTAATAATCCCAATCTCGCTAGGGCCCGCTATCATATCGATATTCACTTCGCCATAAACCTCTTTTTTGGCAGTAGCCACAAAAATATTTCCCGGCCCCGTGATGACATCTACTTTTGGCACGGTTGGTGTACCGTAAGTCAAAGCCCCAATCGCACTTGCCCCACCAATCTTGATACCTGTTTTTATATTGCAAAGATACATTGCCCCTAACAAAAGTTCATTGACCTCATTTCCGATTGCAGGGGTTGTAACCACAATTTTTTCCACTCCAGCCACAATTGCGGGGATGGCATTCATCAAAAGAGAGCTAGGATAAACCGCTTTCCCCCCCGGGATATAAAGCCCCACACTATCGACCGCAGTTACTTTTTGACCAATCATCGAACCATTTTTTTCAAAATCTATCCAACTTTTAGGCATCTGTTTTTCGTGAAAAGATTTGATTCGCTGATATGCCAAATGCAAAGCGGATTTGAGATTTTTATCCAGATTTTTATAAGCTTTTTTCATCAACTTGGGAGAAATCAAAAGCTCATTAGAGTTTTGTGGTTGCCATCCATCAAATTTAGAGATATGTTTTTTGAGAGCTTTATCTCCCTTATCTTTAACCTCTTTCAATAATTTTTTCACAATTGGACTGACTTCATCCATATCCAAAGAGGAACGATTTAAAATCGCTTTAAACTCTTTTTTAAATTTTTTATCACTACTATCTATTATTTTCATATTTTCTCTTTTGTATAATTTTAATTAATTTTTTGTGGGAGTTTGGTTTGGGACTTAAAAAAGTGTTTGAGGTTTAAAACCCCAAACGGCTACCATCGGTGATGGGAACTAATATTTTTATTCTATATAAGCTATTCCATTTTGAGCTTTTGAAACTTTGACTTTATCACCTTCATGATATTTTTTGTCATTTTTTGATTCATAGCTCCAAAATGTACCTTTATATCTTACTAATCCATTTAGAATTTCACCAGTGCCTTGAACATTTAAAAAATCATCTCTGACAACTTCATCTGAACCTTCAAGCCATTTTTTGACGGGCTTAGTTAATGTTAGCATCAGAAATAAAGTGATGACAAATGCGACTAAAATTTGTATTAACATACTCATTGGGTAAAAAAATTCTATTACACCTGTGATTATAAATCCGCTTCCAAGCCACAAAAGTGCAACCGTGAAGAGGAATATATCGGCAACTAATAATAAAAGTCCAATAGAAATTAAAATTAAAGGTGACATTTTAACTACCTGTTGTTGTTACATCTTCTATTGTTGGTGTTGATAAACTCATTTGACTAGCTGCCACTTGATTTACATTTTGGCTCATTAAATCTTTGATAACCGATAACGAACCTAACATTTCAGTAGTCTCGTAAGGTATGATAAATTTATTTTGGCTATCGCTTCCTGCTAATTGCTCAAATGCTCGAATTCTTTCTCGAACCAGCATATACTCACCACCTAGTGGATTTTGCATCCCCTCAGAGATAAGTTTCATCGACTCCATCTCTCCAGTTGCCAAAAGAATTTTCTCTTTTTTTCGAGCCTCTGCCATTCTCTCAATACCCTCAGCTTCAAGTACCTCTTTCTCTTTTGCCGCTTCCGCTTCTCTAATGATTTTCTCTTTTTCCGCTAAAGCTCGTAGCTCTGTTGCTCTTTTTTCTCGCTCCGCTTTCATTTGCTGATTCATCGCCTCTTGAATATCTGAAGGAACTGAAATTTCAGCAATCTCAACCCTCATTACTTTAATACCCCAGTTTTCAGCCGCACTCTCTAACTCTTTGTGAAGTTCAGAATTTAAAGTCGTTCTATTTGATAAAATCTCATCTAGTGAAATTTCACCAATCTCACCACGAAGGGTAGTCATCGCTAAATGGCTAATAGCATCTTTGTAATTATTTACATTATAGATAGCATCTTTTGCATTTGCAATTTTGAGATAAATCACACCATCCACCGCAATACTAACATTATCTTTTGTGATAACTGATTGCTTTGGAATATCAATCATCTCCTCTTGAATACTAAGTGTTGCACGAACATGATCCACAAAAGGAAAAATCAAATTCATACCACTAGTTAAAGTTCTATTGTATCTACCCATTCGCTCAATGATGACTAAATCAGACTGAGACACCACTTGAATGGAAAAATATATAACAGCTCCAACTGCAATTATTGCAGCAATAACAAAAAACATAATACTGACAAACATTATAGCTCACTTTGTGAAAATTTTTGAAAATTATATCTTTTAGATGTTTGATGTTTGATTAAAAAAACAGATAATTTGAAACTATTCCCATAAGTTTGGTTAATTTCCACAAACAAAATTTCAAATAGCTTAAATATAAACAATTTAACAAAATTAAAATAAACTATAAGATATAATCACAAAAAAATATTTGGAGAAATAATGATATTTGTAGATGCATGTTTTGGCAAAAAAACCGCTCATACTCCCGTTTGGATGATGAGACAAGCTGGTAGATATTTGCCTGAGTATATGAAAGTTAGAACCGAAGTTGGAGATTTTTTATCTCTTTGCAGAAATCCCCCAAAGGCGTGTGAAGTAACCCTGCAACCTATCGATATTTTGGGTGTAGATGCTGCGATTTTGTTTAGCGATATTTTGGTGATTCCTATGGAGATGGGAATGGAGCTAAAATTTATCAAGGGTGAGGGGCCGTTATTTCCAACACCGATTAAGACTCAAGAGGATATTGATGCGTTGACTGTTGAAAAGGCAGCCGAGAAATTGGATTATGTTTACGAAACTATTAAACTCATCAGAAAAGAGTTAGACCCTGAAATTGCTTTGATTGGTTTTTGTGGCTCACCGTGGACTTTGGCTACCTATATGATTGAGGGGCAGGGGACTAAAACCTATGCAAAAGTCAAAAAAGAGATTTACACAAATCCAGCTAAAATGCACTCACTTTTGCGAAAAGTTACCGATACTCTAAAAATTTATATGTCAAATCAGATAGAATCTGGGGCTGATGTGGTTATGCTTTTTGATTCGTGGGCGGCGGCTTTGGAGGAGGATATATATTTTGAGTTTAGTTGGGATTATATGAAAGAGATTAGTGCATTTTTGAAAGCTAAATATCCTCATATTCCCGTGATTATGTTTCCAAAAGGGATTAGTGCATTTTTAGATAGAATTGATGGTGATTTTGATGTTTTTGGTGTGGATTGGTCAACTCCGATTGAACTTGCTAAAGAGAAACTTGGTGATAGATATGTTTTACAAGGAAATATGGAACCAACTCGACTTTATAGCAAAGATGCGATAAAAGAGGGTGTTGAGAAGATTGTAAAAGTTATGAAAAATGAGCGACATATCTTTAATTTAGGTCACGGAATTTTGCCAGATGTTCCTGTAGAAAATGCAAAATATTTTATCAAAACGGTGCAAGAACAAACGAAGATATGAAAAATTTAATAAATCTTTCAACAGCCCAAACTAAAAAAATGATAGAGGATGGAGTCGTAATTATAGATGTACGAACTCCGCCAGAGTGGGCAGAGGTGGGCATTGTGCCTACTTCTCATAAATTGATGTTTTTTGATAAGGCTGGAAATTATGATGGTGATAAATGGTTGAGGGATTTGGCAAAAATTGCCAAAAACAAATATGAACCTATAATTATAATCTGCCGAACAGGACAAAGAACTAAAGTAGTTGGAGACTTTTTGTTAAATCAAGCTGGATATGAAAAAGTCTATCATACTGAAAAGGGAATCTTTGGCTGGATAAAAGATAACGAAAAAATTCAAAAAATATAATTTCCGAGGAGGGTATTATGCAATTAGCAGTAGATGTGTCATTACAAAATATTTTAGCTTTAATTTCTCAAATGACATTACATGAAATTGAAGAAATTAAAAGTAAATTAGTTGAAAGAGAACTCTATTTTAAAAAATTTACAAAAGATAAAATTTTAAATATTATGAATGATTTTAAAAAAGAAAATTATTCAAATGAGTTTTTAAAAGATTTAGAAGATGGATTAAAAAAAAGTTCGCTTTATAATGCAAATTAAACCTCTTCGAGATGATTTAGAAAAATATCTCAAAAAACATAATTTAGAAAAAAATATAAAAAAACTAAATTATTTTTTGAAAAAGATCCATTTTATCCATCACTAAATACAGAAATATTAGAACCTAAAAGTAGGTTAATTTATTCTTTTAGAGTAGATAGAAAATATAGAGCAATATTTATCTATATTGATATAAATGTCATTGAAATTATCACATTTACAAATCATTATAAATAGATATAAATAATTTTTATAAAAGGTGTTAAGAATATGAAAAAAATTTTACTTCTTACCGTAGTTTTTTTTGCTCTTATACAAGCTATTCAAACGGATAAGACAGCACAAAAAGTAGATGTTAATTTAGAGGTAGAGGCGAGTGGTGAGGTTATGGATATTTTGGAAAAATCTTGCTACGATTGCCATTCACAAAAAACAAAATGGCCGACTTATAGTTACATAGCTCCGATTTCGTGGGTGGTTTCATCAAATGTCAAAAATGGGCGAAAAGCTCTTGATTTTTCAAAATGGGCAAATATTGATAAAAAAATTAAAATTGAGAGAATCGAGAGAATGAAAAAACTTATCAATAACTCTATGATGCCAAAATCGGGTTATCTCGTTTTTCACCCAGAAGCTGAACTAAATAAAGATAAAATCAAAATTTTGGAAAACTGGATAGTAACTGAGTTAAAAAAATAATGGCTAAGATAGATTTTTCAAAAAGAGTCGTGGCATTAGCTCCTCTAGCTGGTTTTTCCGATTTGCCTTTTCGCTCAGTAGTTAAGAAATTTGGGGTGGATTTAACTTTTAGTGAAATGATTAGTGCAAATGCTCTAGTTCGTGATAGCAAAAAAACTTTTGATATGCTCAAAAAATCTCCGCTTGAAGAGCCTTATATTGTGCAGATTGCGGTTAGTGACCCCCAAACCGCCAAAAGAGCAGTGGAGATTTTGAATGATATTGAGGGGATTGATGGAATTGATTTGAATTGCGGTTGCCCAGTCCCCAAAGTTGTTTCACAAAATTCAGGTTCATCACTTCTTTTGGATTTGCCAAATTTAGGAAATATTTTAGAAACTATCAAAAAAACTTCAAACAAAACTTACACATCTGCAAAAGTTCGATTAGGATTTAATGAAAAAATTCCAAAACTAATAGCTAAAACAGTTGAAAATGCAGGAGCTGATTTTATAAGTATGCACGGTCGCACAAGAGCTGGTGGCTATAAAGCTGAGGTTGATTATCAAGCGATAAAAGAGGCAAAAGAGGTTATACGAATTCCACTTTTTGCAAATGGAGATATAAAAAATTATCAACAAGCCGTTGATGTGCAAAAATTTGTAGGGTGTGAGGGCATAATGATTGGACGGGGAGCGATAGGAAATCCGTGGATTTTTTATCAACTCAAAAACTCTTTGGGAATTATAGATGACCAACTCAAAAAAGAGATTATTTTAGAACATTTAAATCAAATGGTAAATTTTTATGGAGATAGTGGAATAAAAATTTTTAGAAAACACCTTCATCGCTACTCAAAAGGCAGAGCCAATGCCTCAGAATTTCGAGATAAAATAAATAGAATTGATAATCTTGAAAAAATGAGAGATGAATTAGAAATTTTTTTTTAATTCTTCAGTAAATAAAAAATCCAAGGAGAAAAGATGAAAAGTAAGAGTTTTTTAGCATTTTTGATAATGCTGTTTATGAGTTTTAATATGATGGCGAGTGAAAATCAGCCGAGCGAAGATGAGGTGACCAAACTTTATGTAGCCACATTTGACAGAGCTCCCGATAGTGCAGGGCTTTTGTGGTGGGTTAATGAATCAAATTTAAAATTATCGGGAATCGCCCAGAGTTTTTTTGACCAAGTGGAAACCAAAGCTTTATATCCTGATGGAATTTCGATGACTGTTTTTGTGGAGTCGATTTATGGAAATCTTTTTAATCGGGCTTCCGATAATGCGGGGCTGAATTACTGGGTCGGTGAATTAAATAAAGGCTCAATCACGAAACATAGTTTTATCCAAACAGTCATAAATGGAGCTAAGGGTGAGGATGCACTTTTACTTTCAAATAAAACCGAAGCTTCTAAGATTTTGCTGGAGAGTGAGTTTCATTTTCTTCAAGCGGAAGATATTCTAGCAAATATCACAGCTGAGACATCTACATTAAATTTTTTTAAGGGTAATTATGAGGTTTTAAATTATCTACAGAGTTCTATTGAAAATAACACTTCTGACACAAACATTACGATTCCTGATTCTATTTACAAAAATATTATTTCTCAACATCTTAATGCTAGTGATTTAGAAAACATTGGCGAGGGTAATTTTATGGATTTTCATATTGCAAAAATTACAATGGCAGGAGATTTGAGTTTTTATACTGATTTTTTGACTGGGGTGAAAACCATCGAAAATGCGTCTAGTTATATAATTATTGATGGTGAGATTGTGGATAATGCTGATGCAAATATTGCGAAATTTATTCAACTTCACGGAGACGACGCTATCGAAATTTTTGCTGAAAATGGGGCATTGGGGAAACAAGCTACTTTACAGGAGATTGCACAACAATTATTAAATCAAGATAAAGGATTGTTGGGAACTCAAATTGGAGATAATTTTGTAGAAACTAATGATTTTCAATCGGAGAATCCAGAAAATACTATTAAAAATATTCTAAATTTTGTAGAATCAGATAAAACTTTTGAAGAGGGTTCGGAGGAAGAGATTCTATATAATACTGCAAAAGAGGAGCAAATTAATGATTTAATTGCACAAGTAAATAGTGGAACAAGTTATGAAGAGATTTATAAAAATCTTTTAAAAATCCCAGAAAATGCAGAAACCGTTGAGATAAAAGGAAAAATTCTTTTTCAACAATTACAAAATGATTATGAGTCAATGGATCATTGGTCAGCAGTGAATACAACTTTTGCGATAAATAATCTTACTTCTCAAGAGTTGCAAAACTATAATGCAACGGGAGAATTACCAGAAAGTTTTTTTCATCAAATATCAAAAAATATTCCAATAAATTCGGTTGATGTAGAGGATTCTCTTAAAGATAATAAATTAACTGGAGATGAATTTTTAGAAAGTTTGATTGAAAAAATGGGAAATACTGTACCAACGAGTTTTTTAGAAAATCTTGATGGCGATAATATTACATTTAATCCTGATGGTTCAGAACTTGGAGTTACACAAATAAATAAAAATGGAGTGTCTATTGGGTCGCCTGTAAGTTATCAGATAGGTCTTGATGTGGAAAATGATTATTTAAAATTTACAGATAAATCTTCTCATAATAGAATGCCTATTAAATTTGGAGAAATTGCGACTGATGAAACTGGAAATGAATATATTGATGAAATGAGTATTAATTTTGGTACTATTGAGGGAACAACTGAAACTGTACAAATTCAGATTTTAGGAGTAGTTCCTAGTTATTCTACCTATGTAGCCCCTTCACCTTCGACTCC
>JAOZPA010000154.1:2938-5023 GCA_029932985.1 Campylobacterales bacterium | reverse complement strand
ACTTAGGATTCAAATCCCCATATCTCCATTAGATAGATATATGGACTTGTCATCTACTATAGTCGAGCTAGTGTGGTTTTTATAAATATATGAAACTTTATGAAAAAAATTTGGAGCAAAAATAATAGAGTTATTTAATTCCTATTCCTAAGGATTAAAAAATTTTGAATTATCTCATCACCTGCTATATTTCTTATTTTTAATCTTTTGGGTTTAGCAGTTGAGGTAATTATTCCATTCCAAAACTCTTTAGTTTTTTTGCCATCTATCGATATATAACCATTTTTATCTATTTTAATTTCGCTATCACTTTTCCATATTCCATTATCATTCGTAGAATCCAAACTAATATACTCAATCAATTCTAATCCATCTTTACTAATATCTATTACTTTACCTTTTGATGTTAATAATCTTTTTGAATTATATTCATCAATTTTTTGTTTTAATCTGTCACTATAAAAAGAGTTTATAGTAACCTCATAAAATATCTTTTCTTCATCTAAGGAAAAATTTACAATATCATCCACTACCACAAAATCTAAAACACTCTTCAAGTCTTTTAACTCTACATCTATGATAGTTTGATTATTATCTTTAATAAATCTCTCTATCTCCTCTTTATCAACTATGTCAACATAATAGATAACCACTTTTTTTATCTCACCGTTAAAGTTATCAAAGTTATGTATCTCTTTGTTTATTATCTCATTGATAGCTACTATATCCAAAACTTTTTTTGTACTATCTCTTAAATCGGGAATATACACGGGAATTGTCCCATATTTACTATTGATAATAGTCCCAAACCAAAAAGAGTTAATCCCCACTGCTCTTGCAGTATTGAGTCCATCTATCATACTACTTAATTTATCCATAGTTTGAATAGGATTTCTAAATAGATTTAATCCATCTTGAACTTCAAGTATTTTAAAACTTGCATTTACCTCTTTCAGTCTATCTCTTGCAGTTTGAATAGAATTTATCCCTATATCACAATGTATAAATTTTCGCCCCAAATCATTTGCTACTTTTGCAGTTACCCCACTACCACCAAAAAAATCACAAACTACCATATTTTCAGTAGAGGATGTTTTTATAATTCTTTGAAGTAATGCTTCTGGTTTTTGTGTGGCATATCCTGTATTAGTTTTTGATTGAGTATTTTCTGTAGGAATATCTATCCACCAATCATTTTGAGGTGTTTCATCCTCTAAATTATATTTTGAACCATCACTTCGTCTGCCTGAGCCAGTTTGAGAATATTGTTTCATTGGTGGAAAAAACAATGATGAAGTATGTGGTTCTTTTGATTTTTTTGTATAAAAAAATATATTATCATGCTTTCTTGGTAAAGCTTTTTTAGAAATTCCACCGCCAGAATAACACCAAACTATATCATTAATAAAATTCTCTTCACCAAAAACTTCATCCATAAGAATTTTTACATAATGTCCAATATGCCAATCTAAATGAACATAGATAGAGGCTCTATCACTCATAACCTCCTTGATAGCCATAAGATTTTCATACATCCAATTTAGATAATCCTCTTTACTCCAAATATCACCATACATCTTTTCTTCAAAAGCTATAAGCTCGTCCATCTCCATTTTTTCTTCTGCTTTTTTAATTTTATCAGCTAATTTTGGATTTTTTCGTATATAAACCTTTTTGGCATAATCAGCACCACTTGCAAAAGGTGGGTCGATATAGACCAAATCTATCTTTATATCATTTTCTTTGAGATATGCACACGCACTTAGACACTCACCTCTAATAACTAAATTATCGCTACTCTCTCCTACACTCTCTATCTCATTAAGCTCATAATATGGTATGCCCCTTTGTATTCTCTCATATACTTTGTCATTATCTTTATAACTTAATACTCTTTGACTTCTTGTTATATTATTAAGTAAAGCTTGACCTTTTACAGGTGTTTTATCATAAGGTATATATTTAATTGGCATTGAAAAATCCTTCTATTTTATCGTTTAGTTTTATCATATTTTTATCTATTGAGATACTATCTTCAAGATATAAAAAATCAAATCTTTTATATCCAAAAGCTTTATTATTTGT
>JAOZPA010000154.1:0-2838 GCA_029932985.1 Campylobacterales bacterium | reverse complement strand
CTTTAAATGAGAGAAGTGAAAATGATTGCTCTAATATCTCTTTTTCAAATCCACTTTGTTTAAAATCATAAGGGAGGTAATGAAATGATTTATCTTTGTTTAGAGTTGGTTTTTCTAATATTTGGCTTGATATTTTAGATATTTCATCAAATTTTTGTGCTTGTGCTAATTTAATAATTTTTTCCTCTTTATCTTTCTCAAACTCATCTACAAATTTTGGGTTTTTATCAGCTTTTAATATCTGATTGGTAGCCTCCTTAGATGGGTATAATTTTTTATTCTCCTCCACATCTTTCAAATTATCAACTATTAGAAACTCTGCACTTTGTGATATATTTTCTATTTCTGATTTTAAATCTCTTTTTTTATTAAAACATAAAGCTATATCATTATAAATTTTTTCTAAATCATTAATATTATCATATATTCGTTTTAACTCTTTTTTATAAGATTTTATATCAACTTGCATAAAGCTTTTTTTCTCTATTTCAAATAAAAAGTCCTCAAAATTAATCTTTTCATACTCTCTATCTATAAACTTTCTATCCTCTTCAATATTATTAAAACCACCACTTTTAATAGTTATCCTATCCTTTTTATATCTATTGATATTTTTAATTATATCATTTAATTTTTTCGCTGTATTTGTATTTTGTTCAATATTTATAGTAGTATATTTTATTTTTAATTGATAAAAATCAATTTTTGGCAACTTTAAATAATCAACTCTTGATACTCTTTTTATAGGTTGAATTAGATTATCTCTAGTTAATGAATTTAACTCCTCTATTGAACTATTTTGCTCTTTTTTTAGTTGCTCATTCAATATTTTTGCATTGGTTTCATTTAGCCATATCAAAGCTCTATTATCATCTTTATCCACCTCTCTAAGGCATCTACAGCTTGTTTGCAATACCATATTTTTGGGGCTATCTCCAGAACCACTTAGAACTACACTTGTTAAACTTCTACAATCCCACCCCTCTTTACCTACCTGAACTAATAAAATATATCTTTTTTTACTACTTGATAAATCAAGACTTTTAAATTCAAGTTCTGCACTTATATCAATTTTATACCCTTTATTACCTTTGTGAAATTTTAGTATTTCATCTTTAGGTATTTTTAACTTGCTTATAAGATGAGGATAGACCACCTCTTCTAAATCCTTGATACTACTACAATATATCGCACATTTTGCAATTGTACCATCTCTATATATTTTTGTTTTATAAAGAGTATTAAAATCATTTATAGATTGTGTCAAGATTTCAGTTTTTGATAAATTTGCACTTTTTACAGTTGGTAATTTTAGAAATTTTTCAATAGCAGTTATAAGAGGATAGTAATAAATTGTATTTGTAATATGAGAAAACTTAAAAAATTGTGTTTTATCTATATAAATCTTTTCTGCACTTTTTAGATATGGAGTACCACTAAAACCCAAAACTGTCGTAATATTATTTTGCTTATTCCACCACGAAACTACTTGTCTAAGCTTTATATCAGATGTTGAGGCATGATGAACTTCATCTATCAATATTGATAAATTTGGAATATCAGATAATCTTTGTTTAAGTTCATTCTCTACTATTTCATCACCTTCAAATAGCCCTTTTGCTTTACTATTTAATATTACTTTTTCAGCATTTACCACAAAAATTTGACCAAAAGGATTTGGTAATATACTATTTACTTTAGAGGCATTTGGATTAACGGCTAAATTTGATTTTTTGGCAGTTTTTGGAACATCTAGTATATCAAATTTGAGAATTTTTTTTATTTTATTAGCTTGTGTTTCTGGTAAAACCCAACTACCATCAAATCTTTCAATTGATTTAAGAGATGGAGCGATAGAGTTTTTAAGTCCTGAGGGAATAAGAATTAAAAAGTTATGAGCAAAGTTTCTATTATTTGGTTCATTTAATGCAAAATATAAATCTATATAGATAAAAGATGCCATTAAATAAGTTTTACCTGCACCCATAGGTAATGAGAGTAGATAATCACTATAATCAATATCATAAAATATTTTTTTTATAATTTTTTTACAATCAATATTTTGGTTGTTATTAATTGCTTCTGCTAAAGATGGTAGCTCTTTTTTAGCAAACTGATATAAAGCTAATTTTGTAATTCCATCATTATCTAATATATATTTTTCAAACTTATCAAGAGAGTTGTAGTCTATAAAAAAACCTTCGCTAAAGAGTTGCCAAAGAGGTTTATTCTCCCCATCTATTTTTAGAAAAAGATATATTTCAATAGCTTCTATTTGAGTATCTCTCAATTTTCCCCGATTTCTAATATAGTTAATTAACTCTTTAACTGTACAATTATTAGAATGAATCCATCTATCTTTTAAAAGTTTAATATTTTTATTTATCATATATTTTATCCATATTTTTTTGATATTTTAGTCAAATAATAAAAAGGAAAAGGGCGATGAGTTTTTTTATCATTGCCCTTTTTTTCTTATTGCCTTACTTTTATCCTAATAACTCTTTAACAAAGCTGTTAATTCTTTTGCCATCAGCTTTACCAGCGATTTTTGCAATAGATTGCCCCATAACTTTGCCCATATCTTTCATCCCCACCGCTTTAGTTTGGATAATAATTTGTGAAATTATCTCTTTCAGCTCATCATCACTTAACTGAGAAGGTAGATAAGTTTTTAGCAAATTTGCCTCATTTGTCTCCTTTTCATACAAATCCTCTCGCCCAGCATCTCTAAATTGAGTAGCGGAATCCTCTCGCTGTTTTGAAAGCAACTTCGGGGTCTAAGGAAGTTTAAGGAATAAAACTTAATTCAATATTGGTTTAAATCTAATTATGCTA
>JAOZPA010000153.1 GCA_029932985.1 Campylobacterales bacterium | reverse complement strand
TTTCTCTCATCAGCTTGTAAATTGGCGGTTGCCAAACACAAAACCATTACACTAATCCAAAATTTCATCATTTCTCCTTTTTTTTTATTCATCTATTTTGTGCATAACTGCATATAAAGTTGGGATATATATTAAATTCAAAATCGTCCCCCAAGCCAAGCCAAATCCTAAAGAGATTGCGATAGGTTGGAGAATTATCGCTTCTCCAGTTGGGTAAAAAATCAGGGTGGAAAGCCCCAAAATCGTGGTGATGGAGGTGATTAAAATTGGTCTGACCCTCATCTTTGCCCTAGCAAAAAACTCTTTTTTATTATTGGTATTGTGCAAAAAATCCAGCATTATTATTCCATCATTTATCACAACTCCTGCAAGTCCTAGCATCCCTATCATCGATGGGAAAGTTAGATTCATTCCCATTATAAAATGCCCCATAATTGCCCCAAACACGGTAAATGGAATGACGGATAAAATCATCAAAGCACTTTTAAAAGAGGGGAAGATGACTAAAAGTGTGATAAAAATCAAAAACAGTGCTACAATTGCAGATTTTCCCATTTCGCTTTTGAGTTTATCTTTTTGCTCCTTTTCGCCACCTAAAACCACATTCACCCCCAACTTTTCCACCTCTTTAATAGTTGGCATTAGCTCATCTATCGCTTCGGTTGCAGTGACTTTGGAAACATTTACATTTGCAAATACGGTCTTGATAATCTTCAAATCTGTTTTTTCTATCTTGTCAAAATTTCTCTCTATTTTGAAATTCACCACCTCATTCAATTTCACAAATCTATTTTCGCTGAGTGGAATCAAAAACTCTTTTAGTGAATTCAAATCATCCTTATAAAGTGATTGAGTATTTATCTCCACAATTCCATCTGTATTAAATGTAGTCGTTTGTTTTCGCTCAAGATAAAAATCACTCAAAAGTCTAGCTATCGATTGCTCACTCAGCCCCAAACTCTCACCATAACTATTTACACTAAATTTATACTCATCTTTGCCCATCTTTGCATTATCACTAATCTCTTTGACCCCATCAATATTTTCCAAAGCGGTTTTAATTTTACTGATACTATCTCTTAAAAGTTGAGGATTGCTAGAGTTTAGATTTATCTTTAAATCAGTTTTGACAATCCCCACTTTTCGCTCCTTCATATTCATCTCCACCACATTATATTTATCGGTGAGGGGTTCTAGAGCCACCCTTAGATTTTTAGAAATTTCACGAGACTTTAGAGTTCTAGTTTTTGCCTCTCTTTTAAAATCAAGTGTAAATGTAAAAACAGGATTGATATAATTTTGCAAAAAGTTATCATCTCGATACTCCTCAAGCTCCAGAATCAGCATAAAACCATTTTCGATATTTTCAATACTTCGAGACATATTTGTAAATCGCCCAATCACACTCTCCATATTTTTTATAAAATGCTTTTTAGATATTTCCATTATTTTTTGCTCAAAAACTTTTGCAATATTGTCGGTATCTTCTAAAATCAAAGAATCATCAAGCTTAATTGAGAGTGTAATTTCGGTGGAGTCCATCTTTGGGAAAAACTGAAATCGTGATTTTTTCATAGTATAAATGGTCAGAAGTGGTACGATGATGAAAAACAAAACCAAAAAACTTTTTTTGAAATGGATTAAAAATCCTAAAATCTTGCCATAAACGTTTAAAATCGGAGTCCAATTAAACATCTTCTCATTTGCCCTTAATATATGTTTTGCGTGAAGGGGCAGAAATATAAAGGATTCGATGAGTGAGGCTAAAATCAAAATGGAGATGACGATGGGTATGAAGATGATGAATGACCCCATTTTTCCAGTCATTAGGAGCATTGGTAAAAAGGCGAACATCGTGGTAGCAGCGGCGACAATCACGGGGGAGATGACCTCTTTTGTGCCGATATAAACCGCATCTTTGATAGCCATCCCCTCATCGATGTGCCTCTGAATATTTTCGCTGACAATAATCGCATCATCCACTACAATTCCCAGCGAGAGCAACATCGCCATCAAAGTTATCATATTTAGACTAATTTCGAGATAATACATAGCAATAATCGCTATGATAAATGAAAATGGAATCCCCAACACGATGACGATAGAGAGCCGTGGTGAGACGAGCAGAAATATAGCAAACCCCACCAGCACCAGACCGAAAGTGATATTTGAGATGATGGTATTTAGCCTGTCTTGAATTGGTTTTGAGCTGTCTTTCGAGATTTCGATTATGAGATTTTGATTTTTGTCTGAATATTCCTTTAAAAATTTCCGCACATCATCGGCTAGAAAAATCGCATTTCCAATCTCATCTTTATAAAGTTTTAGAGTGATACTATTTTTGCCATTAAATCGCCCAATTGTCCCTTTTTGTGGATAATGAATCTTCACCGTGGCAATATCGCCGAGATAAATTTTTTTTCCACTCACATTTATTATCGTACTTTTCCACTTCTCAATATCAAATTTTTGATTATCGCTATTAAGATAGATGTGATTTCCCTTCTGCTCAATCTGCCCCACAGGATAGATATGAGACAGGCGAGAGATGACTGCCGAAATCTCCGATGAATTTATCCCATAAGCTTGGAGTTTTTTATCGTCAATCAAAATATCAATCTGCAAATCCGTGTTTCCATAAATATCAACTTTATTGACATTTTCAAACTTATAAAGCTTTTTTTGTAAAATTTTGGCATTTTGAATCAACTGCGATTTATTTAAATTTTCAGAAGCTATGGAGATGGTCAACAAAGACATATTTCGGCTCACACTTGTAGCGGTCGGCTCTTCCATATCATTTGGAAAACTAGACCTCGCTTTTGAGATGGCATCTTTGACCTCATTTAAAATCTCTAGCGGAATTTCACCATCTTTTAGCTCACCAATAATCGTAAAACTCCCAGCCCTCACGATAGAATTTACCTCTTTTATCCCCACAATACTCTCAAGCTCATTTTCAATCTCGGTCACAGCAAAACTATTTAAACTCGCCGCACTTGCCCCCGCATAACTTCCACGAACCGATACCATATCCAGCTCAATAATTGGGAAAATCTCTTTTGGAATTTTATAATATGAGGTTATCCCCATAAAAAGTATGAAAAATAAAATCGTATAATTAAGTCTGGAATTTTTGAGAAAAAAAGAGATAATAGTTGCCAATTTTGAGTCCTAATTTTTTTTAAACTATTATAGTATATTTGTGTTAAATTAAAATTAATTTTTCCTTTAAATATTAATGAAAACTATAAGCATAAATTTATTAGATATTTGAAAATTTTTCTTTTTCTTGTCGTACCATTTGGATAATTTCATTTTTGACAAATTTTAAATTTCTATAAATCCCTTTTAATTCTTCAATTTTAGTGCTATTAAAAGCCTCAGATAAAAAATATTGATATTTATCAATTCCCAATTTTTCTAAAATCACAAAATACCAATCTTTACCAATTATAAAAGCTCCACGAATTGTTGTGGTTTTATTTAACTCCACCGCCGAAATCATCTCTGCCAAAAGTTGCGGTCGAGGATTTGCAAACTCTTCCCCTTTTTTAAACTCTTGAATAAAAAAATAGGGGTTTTCACTTCTCTTGAGACCTTTTGCAAACATAAAATCTACTCTACCCTTAAAAATAAATTTATCAGTTTCATAAGTTAAAACATTTTCATAAAAAGCTCGAACTTCATCCTCATAAGAGAAAAAATCAACTTTATTAAAAATAGGAGCTAGAAAATAAATTTTTAAATCATCCTCATTATAGGAGAAAATAAATTTAGCATTTTTTTTCAATAATTCCATTAAAAAATTTTCTGTCTCCTCACTCACAATAATATCATTTTCCAACCACTCATCAAAAATAGTTTCATCTTTAAAATTTTCCCTAATATCTACCATACTTTTTAATTCATTTTCTGTAATTTTACTAAAAGCAAAAGTTGGAATTTTTGGAATAGTTTTTTTAATCCCTTTTAATTCTTGAACCTCTTTTTTTAATTCTATAATCTCTTTTAATAACTCTTCATTTGTCATAATTTCCTCCTAATTATTTTTTAAATATTATAGCACAAAAGGTTTAATTACCCTCATCGATATTTATTTTCTTGTCGTACCATTTGGATAATTTCATTTTTAACAAATTTCAGATTTCTATAAATCCCTTTTAGTTTTTCTATATTGGTACTATCAAAATTTGGAGATAGAAAATATTGATATTTATTTACTTCTAATTTTTCTAAAATCACAAATCTCCAATTTTCACCAGTGATAAAAGCTCCCCGAATAGTTGTGCTTTTATTTAACTCCACCGCCGAAATCATCTCTGCCAAAAGTTGCGGTTCGGGGTCTGTTGGCTTTTTACCTTTTTTAAACTCTTGAATAAAAAAATAGGGCTTTTCGCTTCTCTTTAGACCTTTGGAAAACATAAAATCTACTCTACCTTTAAAAATAAATTTATCAGTTTCATAAGTCAAAACATTTTCATAAAAAGCTCGAATCTTATCCTCATAAGAGAAAAAATTAACTTTATTAAAAATTGGAGCTAGAAAATAAATTTTCAAATCATCCTCATTATATGAAAAAATCAATTTTCTATTTTGCTTTAATAATTTACTCAAAAAACTCTCAATCTCCTCATTCACAACAATATCATTATTTAACCACTCATCAAAAATAGTTTCATTCTCCAAATTTTCCTCAATCTCCACCACACTTTTTAACTCATCTTCTGTAATTTGACTAAAACTATAAGTCTTAATTTCAGGAATAGTTTCTGTTTTAATCCCCTCTAGTTTTAAAATCCTTTCTTCTAATTCTTGATTTTTTTTTAATAATTCTTCATTTGTCATAATGTACTCCTAATTATTTTTTAAATATTATAGCACAAAAGGTTTAATTGCCCCAAACGGAAATTTATTTCGGGCTTTTTGTAGTGTAAATCAAAATTAAAGCTTTGATTTGTTGTAGGGTCGGCTTCTGCCGACCAAATTAATGTAAAATAACCAAATTTGGTAAATTAAATTGGAAA
>JAOZPA010000152.1 GCA_029932985.1 Campylobacterales bacterium | reverse complement strand
TTAGTTTTGTAACATAATGAAAACTTTTTTATTTTTTAGAAAATCGTAACATCAGCTATAAATTAACTAAATTTTCAAAAAATTCTACTAAAATCTGAAATACTACCCTATTGCAAAATTTTTACCACCTTGCAAACTGTCAACTACTTTTAGCACTGTATGAAGGATGCCATTAAAAAGCCCTTAAATAAGGTATTATTAAACTTAGCTAAACCTAAAAGTAAAAATCCCTTATTCTAGGGTTTTATTTGATTTTAGCTTAAAAAATACTTTAAAAAAAAGTTCGTAAATCATTTTGTCTTATTTAAGGGATTTTGTGAATTTTATATATTTAGTATTTTGTTAAAAATCCTTTATATCTTTCCTCTTGGGCTATTGCTCTTTTGAGTAGATTAACTTGATTTGTAATATTTTTACTCATCTTAAATTCATTTCATTCACACAAAAAATTTACCTTGAGTACCGTTATTTTGGTTTAGGGAATTTAAGTTTGGAGTGAGTATAGAATAGTAAATATTTAAACCTGTGTGGATTAAGGCAGATTGAACTCGGTTGTAGATTATTGCATATCCATAATTTAGGGCTTGATTTACTTCATCAGTTGCACCTTTTGATTTGAATAATGGTATTATACAATATCCTCTATGACAGAAACTATCCAATTAGAAGCTTATATCTGTTTTTCTATTATTATTTTTAGTTTTTTTGCTCATTTTCTTCATAAAAATTATTATTTAACTCTTTTAGAATTTTATTAAGTTCCAGTTTTAATTCATTAGTCAAATTTCTATCTTTACTATCATCTATCTCTTCTACAATTTTAGCTAATTTCATAGCTCCTATGGTTTTGACAACACCTTTTAGGGAGTGGATTATATTATAAAAATCTTTATCATTTAACTCCTCTAAATTTATATTAGAATATTTTTTATAAAATAATTTTAGAGTTTTTGTATAAAGTTCTTTATTTTCTACTAAATTTTTTAATCCTTCTTTTGTATCTATTAGTTTTAGATTATGCAGATTGCCTTTTTTGCAAATATATTTTAAAAGAACACGATGTAGTTTTTCTACATCAATTGGTTTAGTTAAATATTCATTCATCCCCACACGTTTGCTTTTCTCAATATTTCCACTATTTAAATCTGCAGTTAGGGCAATTATTGGTATTTGTTTATCTTTTTTTCTAATAATTTCGGTAGCTTCAAATCCTCCAAGTCGTTGCATCTTTAAATCCATCAAAATTAGGTCATATTTATTTTTATTTTTTTCAAAAAGCTTAATCCCCTCTTCACCATCATTTGCTATATCTATATGGACACCACTCTCTTCCAAAACTCCAATTACAATATCTTGATTGATGCTATCATCTTCAATAAGTAAAATCTCCGCCCCCTTCAATAAAGATACATTATAGCTATTTTCTGTTTTTGGATTTTCATTTTTGAATACTATATCTTGTATCTCTTTAGCAACTCCATTTCTACTATCTTCTACCATAAATCTATATCTATCGTCCGATATTTTTGATATATAGAGAGAGATGAAACCATTTTTTGTGAATCTTATAGAGGTTGATAATAAATTTATAATTATCTTAGATAGCTCTAGTGGGTCTCCTAAAAATATAAAACTTCTATCTATTTTGTAGTTAATGGAAAAATTTAACCCTCTTTTTATCGCTTCTACTTTGATAGGTATTGTAATTTCAGTTATCAATTCATATAAATTTACGAGAATCTTTTTCTCTGATTTTTGAGTTTTATTCAAATCTATAATTTGGTTTGTAGGGCTTTTAATTACATGAGAAATGCTTTTTAAATTTTCTACTTTTATTTTACTGTACTCTTTTTTTAATTGCTCCAACTCTTTTTTATATAAAAACAGTTTTTTATTGTACTGAATGAAAGCAATTATAGTTATAATTGTCATTACCATAAGTAGTAGTAGAAAGATAGTGAATTGCATATATTATTTCCTTTTTTTGTGTGTATTGGTTGTAGTTTATAGAGAAAAATCACCCTCTTTGCAGCAATTTTTTCAAAAGAAGTATAGCATATTTTTTATAAGTTTTACCTCTAATTTATTATTTCTTTTCTATTAATTTATTAAAATTTAAATATTGTTGCAATATTCTCAAAATAGCAATAAATAATCCAATATTAAAAGTTATGAGAAGATTTTAGAATATTATTTGATATAATTAAATAAAACAGGGAGAGGATTATGCTTAAAAGCAAAGATGGAAACTTGAAAGATGATGAGCAAATATATGTAAGAACTGACCTTGAAGGCAGAATTACATTGGCAAATAATGCTTTTTTTAAACTTTCAGGATTTTCAAAAGATGATTTAATTGGATCAAAACATAATGTTTTACGACATAATTTGATGCCTAGTGTGATTTATGATGTATTATGGCATAAGATAAAAAGAGATGAAACTGTTATTGTATTTTTTAAAAATCTATCAAAAAGTGGCAAAGAATATTGGATAGTCAATGAAATCTCACCACTTATGGAATATGGCAAAAAAGTAGGTTATCTATCACAAGGAGGCAAAGCCCCAAAAGAAGCGATAAAAGAGATAGAAATTTTATATGATTTACTAATCCAAGTAGAAAAAAAAGAGAATTTTATGAAAAGTAAAAAAGCTTTGGCAAATTTTTTATATAATAAAAAAATGATATATAGTGAATATGTAGGCTATCTTTTAGAAAAAGAGGATAGATGGTATTCATCACTATTTTAAAAAACTTATCTCATAATAAAATATCGGTGAGGGGACAAGTGTATAAGGATTAGAAATTAAATAACATCCAATTTTTATCGCCAACTAACAGCACATCTTTGAATGAAATTTTTCGCCA
This sequence comes from Campylobacterales bacterium, assembly GCA_029932985.1. Lineage (GTDB taxonomy): Bacteria > Campylobacterota > Campylobacteria > Campylobacterales > JAOZPA01 > JAOZPA01. The sequence goes on along the minus strand of JAOZPA010000152.1, from coordinate 2,171 downwards.
ATTACTCCAGTAGTTAGGCAAAAAACTTAATCCAAGTCTGCACTATTATTTGTCATAAAATGAATATCTTATTTAATTTCTATTCCTAAAGAGTTATTTTAAACACAGCTCCATCTTTATTATTGCTTACTGTTAGTTTTCCTCCACAATGTTCTTCTATGATAGTTTTTGACATATAAAGCCCTAATCCTGTGCCATTTTTCTGTTTTTTGGTGCTGAAGTAGGGGTCAAAAATTTTACTAATTATCTTATATGGCACACCACCGCCATTATCACTTATCTCTAAATTATGGCTATTTTCATCTTTGTAACTTTTAATTTTAATGAAGGGATTTTGGATATTTTTTTCCAAAACTATATCTTCTGAATTTTTTATGAGATTTAGGATTACTTGCTTGAGTTCATTTGGGTAAGTTTGAAATTTTTCTAGGCAGTTTAAATCTTGAATAATTTTTATATTTTTATTTGTGATTGAAACCTCCACGATATTTAGAACATTTGTGATAAGTTGCGAAAAAGTCACCTCCTCCATCTTTTTATTTGATTTGAAAAAATTACGAAAATCTTCGATAGTAGTGCTTAGATGGTTAGAATATTGGCAGATTTTATCGGTTTGATTGAGAATATAATCATTATTAGTTTTACCTAGTCGAGCTTTGATATTGAGACTTATGCTGGTGGTACTGATGGCATTTAGGGGTTGTCGCCACTGGTGGGCAATCATACTAATCATCTCCCCCATCTGGGCTAGGCGGGATTGTTGCACCATTAAAAGTTGTTGCTGTTTATTTTTTTTGACCTCATTTTGAACTCTTAACTCCAAATTTTCATTAAACTCTTTTAGTTTATTTTCACGATTAAATATTCTTTTTTGCATAAGTTTAAAATTGGAAATTAAAATATTAAGCTCTAAATACCTACTTTTCTCAATATTTTTGTTATATTTTCCGTGAGCAATTTCACTCATCTTCAGGCTCACAATCTCAAGAGGTTTCAAAATACTTTTTGCTAATTTAATAGAAAAATAGATGGAGCTGAGAATCAAAATGGCTATAAACAAAATAATAAACCACATAAGATTATCAAATGTTTGAAAGATGAAATCATATCTCTCCTTGACGATAACATACCAATTTAATTTCTTCGTGATACCAAAAACTCCTATTTGTGAAACTTCTTCGAGATTGCCAAAGATAATTGGTTGATACTTATAATCTTTAGAGATAAATCTTTTATAAATATCTGAATTGAGAATATGTTTTCTCTCGTGGATATATTTTGGATTTTCAGGATGGGCTAAAAACAAACCATCTTTATCTATAATTCTCACCATCGATGAATTATCTTCACTTATAAATTTCTTTGCAAAATTATTTAACGCATCCAAATTTATCACAAGTACGGCAATATTAAACTCATCTATCCTCAGCGTATAAGAGATGGAGGGCTTGGAGGTGGCTTGAGAGAGATAAACTTTTGACCAATAATCTTTTTGCCCATCTTTCATCGCCAAAAAATATTTACTATTTGAGAGGTCATAACCCTTAAAAAGATTATTTTTTGTATTTGTGCTATAATCTTTCAAAAGACCATTTTTATCTAAAATTAAAACTGTAGAGATATTTTTCTGAACTACTGGCAAACCCGTAAGCAGATTATGTTTTTTTCTCAAATATTGTTTTTTCACATACTGCCCTATCTCCTCTATATGCAAAACTATTTTATCCGATTCCCATTCAACTTGCTTTAAAATCTGATGATGTTTATGAAAAATCGACTCTTTTTTGGTTTGGTACATTTGATACAATATCACAAAAGAACCTATCATCAAAGGAACTGTGGCAAATAGGATAAAATATAATAAAATCTTAGATTTAAAACTCTCTTTTTTCATAATTTTTCATACCTTTCTTAATTTTTATGAGCATATTTAAATGCAACAATACCATCAATTTTCAATTTTAACATATTTTCTATTTTTAACTTCCATTATAAAATAATCTCTGAAAATATCACCATATTTATCAAATATAATATCCCCTTGAAGTCCCTTATAGCTTTTTATTTTTAAAATTCTTTGCTTTAAAGTTGACATATCAGATGAATTTCTAAGATTTTTTATCAGAATTTGTGCTAATTCATAACCTTGAGTTGCAAATACAGATGGGATT
>JAOZPA010000151.1 GCA_029932985.1 Campylobacterales bacterium | reverse complement strand
AGCATACCAATACTACTAGCATCAACATAACCAGCAAAGCATATAACACACAACATTGCTAAAAATAATCTTTTAAATTTCATCTATATACCTCCTTTTTTCATTAATTTGTTTGATAATTATTTTTGATACTTCATTCCATGATAAAGGTTTTACCAAGGGTCTGGTTTTAGGAAAAATGTTTGTCAAATTTTTTAAAATTTGAGACAAATCTACCTTTTTATCTATAAAAATTAATCCGTCTTTTTCCCTGAACCAATCTGACAAACCACCAAATCTGGTAGTAATTACAGGTAAATTACAAGCCATAGCTTCTAATACAGAAAGAGGTATTTCTATGCATCCAATAGGGTCTTCTACTAAGAATAAATAACAATCTGACAATTGATAGATTTCTTCAATATCTTCTACATACCAATCAATGATTTTTATATTATTTGTATTATGCAAATTTTTTCTTAACTCTTCATCAGCAAAAGTAGATGTGCTTGTAACCAAAAGTAAAAAGACATTCTTTTTTTTAACTGTTTGCACAAGTGAATCAATATTTCTGGATTTTTTCAAATGTCCTATATGCAAAACCACCTTTTTATCCTCAGGAATACCGTACTTCTTTCTTAATTGTATTTTTTCTTCCTTATCTAAGGGTTTAAAACGGTTTAAATTAACTCCCAAAGGAATTTTTTTAACTTTAAAACTTAACTGCTGATAATATTCTTCACTTTTTTTGGAAAGAACTAATAACAAATCGGGACGAAAGAAAGGAATAAAATATTTACTAAAAATGTGATAATAACGGGGCTGAAGGGCTAATATTATAATCCTTTTTCCCAAAAAAATTTTTAAAATCCAAGCTCTCAATAGGCTAGCCATGGTTATAGAGGAATATGGAATATATAAAATCACTTCTGGATTAAACTGGCTTAATGTCTTAAAAAGCGATTTATTCAAAAATAACTTGTTTGTTCTAATAGCTTTACACAGACAACCTGAGATATCAATGGAATGTTTCCCAATAAAAATTACTTTATGTTCATCTTTTAAAACATTAACAATTTCATAAACTACTTTCTTAAAGCCTTCATCTATAGGGAAATTTAATTCTTCGGATATAATGGCTATTTTCATATGGATGATGTATAATCTATTCCACTTATTCCTAACAAAGCAATTTTTACTGGTTTTTCTCCTACTGCTTTTATATCTATTGATTTCACTATTTTTTCAGGAAAAGGATTTTCCCATTTATATACTTGTAAATTAATTTTTGCACCAGATAAGCTTATCCCTTCCCATCCACATTCTGAACCATATAATATTTCAAATCCCTTATTAAAACTCCAAGGATTTTGTCTAAAAATACCAGAAGATCTAAAATCAGTAATATTAAAATTTTCTATCAATTTTACATCAACAAAAGTCCCATCTGCATAATTAATTTTATAAACTCCAATAGTTTTGTGCCAAACACTGGCTAATGGACTCATCATAGTATGAAGAAAAAATAAAGCTTTGACTTTTTTATTTACCTTTATTCCTTTTATTTCCTCTGATAAAGGTTGATATGTATTTTTACCAACAATAATACAATTTTTTTGCCCATTCTTAGGTGAAGCAATATAAAAATTAATACCTGCAAATTTTTGTTCACCTATAGGCAAATTTTTAAGGTCAAAAAGTGGGCCTAAATCAAACCATCCAATACTATCTCCAAATTTTTCATCAATAGTAGATTCATTTGCATAAGGAGATAAGTCTATATTAAAAATTGATTCTTTATTTGGTATTAAAAAGAGAGGTTTTATTTCTTTTGCAAATACCTTAATTGGGTCATAAAGTAATTCACCCAATTCAGGTTTATTTATACTCCATCCATATTCTAAACAAAGAATAGAGTTTGCACCAAAGCTCAATGTTCTTAAAAATCCCCAATCAGAACCAAGAATGCCTAAAGCACCATATTTATAAGCACTTTGAGCCAAATAATAATTGTTTTTTTCATCATACCAAGAAATACCGATTACTTTAAAACCATTATCTTTAAAATATTTTAAAGTGGGATAATCCTCTCTTGGATTATACTGCCAATCTAAAATAATAATATCCTTTGGTAAAAATGGTAAAACTTTATGTGTATTTGATGGATAGGCACCTACATTGCTGTGAGCAGTAATATCACTTTGCCAATCTTTGCGGTTTAAAAACATGTCTCCCCATATTAAAGTAATTATTCCCCTTTTAGCAAGCCAGTTATGAATTTTTTTAATATCCATTAATAAAAGTTCATAAGGCTTTTTATCTTTACATCTAGGACATTTAGCCAAATTTTTTATTTCATCATGTCCTATAAGGAAATATTTTGGTTTTGTTGCATCAATCAAATCCTGATAAAAACCAAACATGACTTTATATGATTCTTCTAAAGAAGGACAATAAAAACTTCTTACACCATTTTTGTTTTCAACAATATTTTTAAATATTTTTGGGTCTAGTTTAGCCCTTAACCCTGGGATTATTTCTATAAAGTATTTTTTGGCAAAATTAGAAATTTCTTTTATTTGATTTATAATCTTTTTGCGATTGTTAAAAAGATAATTTGGACAATAATATAAAATAATTGTATTAGCTTTATATTTTGCTAGTGCTTTTATGTAGTTTTTTAAAATATTTATATCTTTAAAACCAAAGGGGGCAGAGATACACATCCCCCTTATTTTTAAATCTGGATAGTCTTTTATTTTTACACAAGGAACGATTATTTTATTTTTATTTTTTTTCATAAGCTGAAGCAAGCTTTGTATCCCATAAAAAATGCCTCTTTTGTCTTTTCCTGTAATAATAATTTTGCTGTTATCTACCGATAAATAATAACCTTCTGATTTAAGTTCTGTAGAATAAAAATCTTTCAACAGATTTTTTGGTAATAAATCTAACTCCATAAGTAATATCGCATTTTTTAAATTCTTTAGTTGGTAGTAATTTTGAATTTTAAGATTTAAATCTAAGAGAAAATCGATTTCTTCTTTTAGAATATTGGCTAAGGGCAAAAATTCTTCGTTTAGAACAACAATGGATGTTTTATTATTAATCAAAAAACGACCTTTTTTAAACTCGATCTCTTGAGGGTAAGGAACAATATTTTTATTTACGTATTTCTTTATTTGAAAGTTTGCTTTAGTAAATTGGACATCATTTATGCTTACTTGTGCTGGTTTAATAACAAATTTGTACCTAAAATAATACTTTTTTGCTGGATATAAAGGCTTTTTGCTAGCATAAATATAAAATGTCTTTTTATCCCATGGCACACTCCTAAAATCAGCTACATTAATAGAATTTTGTCCAGTTTCATCCGAAATAATCAAAGTGCAAAAAGGAGAATAAATTTCTATAGAGGAAGCATCTTTGATTAAAAGTCTATCCTTCATGCTAGGGGGAATAACAGGTAATATAGTTTCATAAACTTTATTTTCTTTTATAAATTTCACCTTTGCTCCTTTAAAGAAAAAACCTGGAATCTTGCAGATAGAATATTCAATAACTTTTACTCCCAATATATCAGAATCAAATTTAAATGTGCTTATAAAGTAAGTATCTTTTATCTCTAAAAAAATCCTAATAAAACCTTGTTTGATGGATATCTTATCTTTTTTACGATTATTGATTTCTAAATCTGTTTTTCCCCATGGTCCTTTGTAAAATAGTTTTTTAAATAAATAAAAACTGTAAATTCGGACATTTGATAAACTTTCCATAATTAATAAGTCCTTGTATAAGACCCTAATCCCATTAAACTTATTGATATATACTTTTATTGTACTATTTGCTGTTATATCAGCATCAACTTTTAAGAAACATCCGGAAAATAAAATTAAAAAAAAGACTAATCTACGCATTTTTGTTTTTTAATTCTATAAAACAAAAACTCAAACTTATAACAGACCAAAAAATGCTATTTATTAGAATTCCCATAATATTGTTAGTCAATCCATTAATAAGAATCAAAACTATTTCAAGAAGGCAAATGCCCAAAAAGAACCTATCATGACCTGCAAGATTTTTGTAAACATTTTCCCAAAAACGAATATAACTCAATATTAAAAGACAAAAGATACTAAGTCCTACAATGCCTGTTCTTAAAACAATATCTAAGCAAATATTATGGGCATGAAAGATGGTTATTAACCCCTGTTCTCTTAAATAACTAAATATTGAAAACCCAGCGCCAAATAAAAAATTACCTTTAAAAATTTCTAGCATCACTTTCCAATTCATAGCTCTCCCTTCTATTGATTTTTTATAAAAATCTTTATCAACAATACGTTTGGGGGTTTTTTCAATAGGTTGATTATTTTTCTTAGCATTATTGGGAAATATCTCTTGATGATACACTTTGGGCGTTTCTAATTTGCTCAAGTAATTTTCATAAATATTAATAGTTAAAAATGGGAATAATGCACCAAAAATGAAAAATGCTATGACAAAAATTTCTTTTTTTACTTTCAAAATGCCACATTTTACTAATCCAATTAAAAATATTAATGAGACAAAAATTATACGTGCAAAAGTGAAAAACAGAGCTGGAATGTTGATTAATAATCCACTAATACTTATAATTTTTGTAATTTTACTATTTTTACTTTTTTGAATAAACATACAAAGAAATATAGACCAACAGAATAATAAACTTGCTGTTAAAGTGCGGTGTATTAATGTTTCTACACGCATGCCCGTTGTTGCAAATTCTATTATGGCAAAAAAAGCTAAAATAGAAATACTTAGTACTTGTACATACAAAAACGTATAAAATGTTCTTAAGTCACGTACATAATATCTTATTAAAAAATAAAGTGCTATTGGAACAGCAAATCTATAACGAAAATCATTAATACTTGCTATAGGGTTATACAAATTGTGAAAAAGTGAAATTAAATTGATACCTATCCATACAAATACAAAAAAATCAAAATAAGTAAATTTGAACTTAGTCCTACCTAATGTCCATTGTGTTAAAAATACTAAAAATAAAAGCATAACTATTGTATCATAAATAGTAAAAGTTGGTATTCCAATTTCTATTTTAACCAATTGATAAAAAGGAATTGAG
>JAOZPA010000002.1 GCA_029932985.1 Campylobacterales bacterium | reverse complement strand
AAATTGAGAATCCGACTCCATACCATTTGCCCTATTTGTAGCTACGATTTTGAACCGATTCTCTCCCTCATTTAATGCTACTCTAAACTTATGCACACCATCCTCTTTTACCCTCACCGCTTTTGATTTATTCATAATCAATTCACCATCACGGTAAATTTTTACCTCTCCCAACTTTCCACCACGATTTGTGATTTTTAATCTTATCTCCGTGCTATCTCCCCTGATTTCTGTTTGAGAAGATAATAGTTTAACAATTGGTGATAACCCATCACTCAAAATTTTGTCTATATTTATCTCATCGGCATATTGGCTCAAATCCTCACCAGCCAAAGCTTTTTGGATAAGTTTTGGTTTGTAAAAACTGCTATAAAGTTTATCAACCGAGATAAATTCCGCTTCTTTATTAGCTCCGTGGTTTAGATGATAACCAATATATTTAGCTCCATTCTCACTAGCATCAAAAAATCCCTCTTTCGTCCATACCACCCATTCATTGTTTTTGGCAACGAAAATATTCAGTTGTGGTTGTAATTGTTGAGCATTTGATAAATAAATATCTATACCTCTTTTTTTTAATTCTTTTGCTTTTGATATAATTGTCTCTCTGGTTGTATTAAATTTATTGATTAATAAAGATACTAATTTTTCATCAATTTTTAACTCTTCATTATTCATTTTTAACTTGCTCAAATCCCACACTCTTATCGTTTGGTCATTGCTCCCACTCACGAGTCTATCTCCATCTACGGCGATACTCCAAACCTCTCCTGTATGCCCCACTAAGTTAGCTACCTCTTTACCGTCTAAATTGTAGATTTTGAGAAATCCACCCGACCCTCCACTTATGATGAAGTTTTTGTAAAATCCATAACATCTGTGTCCTAATCCATCTGTAGAGCCTCTTGTGATTTTTACCTTGACTTTGCCATCTTCTTTTAGTACCAGTAGCGCATCGCTGTAACCATAATCCCCTCCTCTTTGGTGAATTAATGAATATTTACCATTTTTTGTTGATATTCTTAGGAAGCTCGAACTTGTTCGAGGCTTTTCTGATGCCCTAAACGAGTTTAGGGTTCCAGTTTTTAAATTTAAACTTTTTTGAATTGAACCATAATTATGATGTTTTTTTATATCAAATTTATTCCCCCAACCAATCTTTTCTCCCTTGACCCCCACACTCCATACACTCTCACCCACTCCTACCATCTTTTTTATCACTTTTGCACTCTTGATATTCCAAATATATATCTCATTATTGCCCCCTCCACAACTTATCGCTCTTTGGTTATCGATAAATCCTACCGCTTGTGTCAAATTAGTGTGTTTAGAGAAAGTAGAGATTTTTTGGTAATTTGTTGTTTGGTAAATATTTACATTTTGTGGTGATCTTGCTGTTCCCGCTATCAAATATTTTCCATTTGGGGAATAGGCTAAACCCCACAGCACAGTATCTGAAGAGATAATTTTGACCAAATTCAAATCATAATCATATATTGTTATCTCTTTTCCAAATCCACTCACCGCTATATGATTTTTTGAGATAGCAAGAGAGTGTAATTTATAATTTTTTTGATGAGATTTCACCACTCTTTTTGTTTTTAGATTATAAAGAGCTATCTTGTTGTCAGATCCCGCTGTAACGGCAAAATAGATTCCAGCCTTTTTTATAATTTTTACTGCATAAACTTCTTCTGTGTGAAATTTGATGGTATCAACCAATCCAAAACCGTTTGTGTTCCAGATTTTAGCGGTGATATCACTAGAACCAGAGATTAAATATTTTCCATCTTTGCTAAATGATAAGTCCGTAATTGTATCTTCATGAGATTTTAAAACTTTTAATAATTTTCCACTTTGGTAGGAGTAGATTCTGATTCTTCCTATTTCTGAATAATTTGAACCATTAAAATTTGCCATAACTCCCCCAACCGCTAAATATCTCTCATCAGGACTCAAAGCAATTGCAAAAATTTTCCCTTCACTTCCCTTGCCTATCTGACCCAAAATCTTCCGCTCCTCTTTTCCATCTAAATTCCACACACGAATAGTTTTGTCATCACTCGCTGTTATGATTTTTTGATTTTTGGTGATAATGACATCATTTATAATTGCCGTATGCCCCAAAGTATCAAGCTTCAAAATCGCCTCTGTTTTTTCAGGGGCGGGGACTTTAGTCCCCGTGATTTCAGGGACTAAAGTCCCTGCCCCAACTTTATTCGTTACCAAGCTAGAGCTTGGGAACGAGTTTGTAGAACCTACACATCCCGTCAAAAACACCGCCATAATAGCAAATACAAATAAACCTAATATGTTTATCGACATTAAATTGGTGCGATTGAATCGCACCCTACATAAATCTTTCATTTCTCATCCTTTAAATTTTTTATCTCTTCGATACTCAAACCAGTTTTTAAAGCGATAGTTTCAATATCCAAAACATCAAGTAAGTTTTTTGCTATCTCAATATCTCTTTCTCTTGCACCCTCTATTTTTCCTCTTTTTTCTCCTCTTGCTTCTCCCTCGACTTTAGCGGTATAAAGAAGTGAATTTTTGTGCATTTTATTCTCCTCTCGACGGTTATAGACTGCTCTTGCTTTTGTACCAAGTTTCAAAACATCCAAAGCCTCTTTGGCATTATCCAAACCTTGAGCCTTGAATTTATCTTTAATCACCTCATTTTTTAAAAAATATATCCACTCATCAATCTTGTTTTTGACAATATCATCAAATTTATTAATCCGAATTACATAGTATTCTGGAAAAATTTCATAAATATCATTCACTTTCAAATTTTTTTTCTGCAACTCCGAAAGCTCCAAAATTTCATCACTTTGGTTCATTCCACGAAATTCTGTTTTGCCATAATAAAGATAATCTCTCCCCTTGGCAAAGGCAAAATAAAGCAGATTCACCGAATAGATTTTTTTCACATCTATGTATCTATAGTTTGGAAACTCCTTTATCTCCTCATCAGATTCAATTTTTTTTCTATGCTCACAAATCAATTTAGAAACCCCATAAAGCATCCGCTGAAAATAATCTAGCTCACTTTGGTGTTGAACCTCAATCAAAATCAACTCTCCATTCTCATTTTTTGCCAATAAATCTACCCGATTAAATGTGTCATTTTCTGTTTCTTGATTTGATTCACTCTCCAAAATCTCCTGAATCTTCACATCAAATTTAAAAAGCTCACTCAAAAACCCCTCTAAAATCCCAAAATTTGCCTTTTGTCGCAAAATCTTCTTCATCGCCCAATCAAAACTAACTAATTTTCTACTCATAATTTTTTTCCTACTTTTCTTTGGTTTGGATTAGCAAACTTTTCTCATAAATCTTAAATCCTCTATTTTGGGCTTGATTTCTGAAATAATCTACTATCTCATTTGCACTTTTATCTTTAGGAAAATCAATCTTTTCACTTAGTGCTATAAATTTTATCCCCTCATTTCCATAAGGTTTCTCCACAGGCATCTCCCAATTACTATCTGGTGCAGGGATTGTATAGATTTTACCTTGTTCATAAATTTCTACACTATCGGTCAAATCTGAAACTTTACCATTGCTATCAATATTGAAAATATAAAGATACATCGGCTTTTTCAACCTTACCTCAAAAGTTATCTTTTCACCACCATAATAGATAGTGTCAAGCTCCCCTTTATTTGCCATCACCTCTATGGTGTCATCTCGTTTTTCAGTTTTGATTTTTAGATAATTTGCAATTTTACTAGATGAGAGTGATGTATCAGTTAGCCCATTTTTACTAAAATCCTCTTTGATAGTTTTTACCACTTTTTCACCATCAATCGCCTTAAACTCCATAACTATTTTTTTGTCATCAAGTTCAAAAAAACCATTTATATCAACTAACCCTTTGTTTCGTCTGGAGATTTTTCGAGTGCTATCTTTTGAGCTATCAATCACCTTTAAGCTTGTATTTTTAGTCAAATAATCTACCAATCTGTTTTTAAACTCATCGCTAAAAGAGTTTCGATTTCGGGTATATCTATTCACGATAGAATTAATCCGAACTTGACTAAATCCCAATCTATCTATCTGTTTTGCCACCACCGCTATATCATTTGGATAGTGTAAAAAATTTTCGTTTGGGGTATATTTTGCCCCTTTTTGGTATGGAATATTAAGCCACAAATCAGTAAGAAGTCTAGCGGAAACACCACTATATCTAAGGTTAAAACTTTCTGTAACCCGTTTTAAATTCTCTTTGGTTTTTGAATCCTCATTACCATTTATCTCAACATCGCTAAATCCATATTTTTGCAAAATCTTCTGAAGTTCACGAATCTTATCGCTCTTCTCAAAATTTTCCTCAATCGAACTTACTAGAAATTTAGACTCTTTGGCTTTGGTCAATTTCCAATATGGCAGTTTCAACTCCTTGCCGATAATCTCCAAAGTCCCAATCTCAATCAAACTCCTAACCGTCGCATCTTTTGCACTTCGATAAGTCACATTATCACTCACCTCAAGCCCCGTACCAAAAAGATAAAATCCCGCCGTTCGTGTTTGTTGATTTTGATAAAGAGAGGCTTTTTGAATACTATTTGCTATCAATTTTGATGTCTCATAATCTTTAAGATACATATCCACCGCCATATTTGTAACGACTGTATTTTTCCGATTTTCCCCCTGTAAATCCCCTGCGAACTCTTTCAAAAGCCCCTGAATTCCAGCAGTAAGTGAATTATCAACTATCTTCACCCCCTCATCAAGCTCAGTAATCGAGCCTGAAATTACATATTCTACTTTTTGGGTTTGATTTTGTAAATCTACATAAACTAGTGGTTTTCCAATCTTGAGAATCGCACTCATTATCAACTCTTTATTTTTTTCACTATCACTTGTAATTAAAATTTCATCTTTGCCATAATAACCCTCTATCATCTTTGCAAAATCTTTAAAAATCTTTTCATTATTTTTTTGTGAATTTTCCACAACTTTATTTTTATCCACAATCTTTATAGGTTTTAGATTGTTTTGCACATCATCTGCTAAATTTGTGACACCTGCCACACAACCTGTAAAAAATATTGCTGTCATAGCAAAAATCAGATTTACAGATATTAAATTGGAGCGATTAAATCGCCCCCTACTTAAATTTTTCATCTTTTCTCCTTTTTTAATTTTATCGGTGAGGGGATTTGAGTCCCCTACACCAAATCTCGTTTTTTAAATATCATAAAGCCACCCATCGCAAAAAGCACACCTAATAAAATAGGATAGATGATTGAAAAAAGTATAAAAATACTCTGCTTGACGGTGTCTAAAATATAAAATGCCACAGGACCCATAACGGTGAGTTCGGGGTCAAAAAGGCTGATAGCAGCGACTCGAAAAACCTCCATAGGGTTAATTAAAGCGATTGCTATTATCGCCTCCTCATTCATCCTATTTTGCATCATCAAACTAATTAAAGCGATGTCGATAAATGCCAATAGGAAAATCCAGATGAAAAATGCAATTCCCAAAGCCACTTCTGACGATTTCACAAGAGAGGAGACGAAAAATGCAATTCCCAAAAATGAAGCGGAGAGGGCAAATAGAAGTCCAGTATAGAGTATGAAAATCCCCCACGGAATCGAAGCACCCTTGAAAACTCCATATATCACCGCAATCACCATTGCAAAAAGCACAGGCAGATAAACAGTCACAAATCGACCTACAATTTTGCCCCAATAATACTGCTTTAGTGAGATTGGGAATGACAACATATACTCCAAAATATGGTCATCACGGTCGCCAGAGATGGAACGAACGGTGGTGATGAGGATGAAGATAGGCAAAATAATAATCGTCACTTGAATATACATCAAAAGCAATCGACTAAGCCCACTAAAACCCATAACTTGAGATTCTGTAACCCCAGCGATAAAAAACAGGGCGATAAGCCCACCAAAAACGAGTGAGTAGATTATGAACCATTTAGCTCGAATCGACTCCTTTAAATCCAAATATGCAATCAACATTAAATTCTTCAAATTTTTCCTTTTAATTTTCTACAAAAACATAATATAGCAATTTGAGCTTATAGCAAACTTTAATAAAAATATTATTTTTTTCTAAAAAATGGGTATGGAAACCCCCATAATATGGTGTTCTTATGGGGACTAGAATCTATGTAAATGTCTAATTATAATTTTAGCCAATAAGTGAGTTTAGATTTATCTAAAATTTCACTCAATGCCTTATTGCCTTTAATCTAAATTTGTGACAATAATTACTTAGTGTTCAAAATCATCTCAACACTTCTGTTAATCTCTTGACCTGCTGGTGTGCTGTTACTTGCGATTGGTTTTTGGTCGCCTAAAGCTACTATCTGTAATCTTGATTTTTTGATACCTTTTTTTACCAAATAACTTCTTAAAACGATTGCTCTTTTTTTAGACAAAGCTTTGTTGTTGACAGGGTTTCCAACATTGTCACTTCTGCCATAAAGAACTACTGAGTAGCTACTATTTTTTTTCAAAAAAGCTACAAATTCACCTAAATCTTCTAAATGGTCATCTCGAATCTCGATTTTACCGCTTTTGAATTCAACAACACTAATTTTTTCAAAAATAGCTTTGCCGTCCCCCATATCGATTACATCAGCACTAAAAAGTAGTGAAACTGTTACAAAAAGTGAAAAAACTAATTTTTTCATATCTCTTCCTTGTTTTAAAATTATGAACTTAATATTATATCAAAATTCTATATAAATTAACACCCAATTAAATATTTTTTTAGTATTATTAAAGAAATTAATGGAGACGATAATGAAAAAATTGATAGTTCCGATGATTACGATTTTTGTTTTTATTTTAATAGTGGTGGTTGTGGTATTTTCGCTTTCAAATATCAAAAAAATGACAACACTTCATGAGGGCAATATGGAGCAGGTGGTGATTCCCATAGTTTTGGGGCAGTTTCAAGATAGCGATTGTGGGATGGTGATAGATTCACTTTTGTATGCTAGTGAGATTGTAGCCCCCAACGGCAAGACTTGGTTTTTTCACGACCACGGGGGGATGGTGAGATGGATAGAGGATAAGCCATTTAAAAAAAAGGCGAAGATTTGGGTTTATGCAAAGGATATTGAGGGGTGGATAGATGGTCGAGAGGCTTGGTATTCACAAACTGATATAACTCCAATGGAGTATGGATTTGGGGCATATCAAAAAAAGCAAAAAAATTTTATCAATTTTGAGACGATGACTGTAAAGATGTTACGGGGTGAAAATATGTCAAACCCTCAAATCAGACAAAAATTGCTAGAGAAAAAAGATTAGAAAATATGTTATAATGAAAACAAAAAGGAAAAATATGTATTTAGGAGTCAATATTGACCATATCGCTTTGTTGAGAGAGGCGAGAGCCATCAATGACCCAGACCCATTAGATGCTTTGGGCATTGCCAGACGAGCAGGGGCTGACCAAATCACAATCCACTTACGAGAGGATAGACGACATATAAATGACGATGATGTAGCACGGATTATGCAAAATTCTCATCTGCCTGTAAATATTGAGTGTTCAATAAATCCTGAGATGATAGAGATTGTGGGGGCTTTTAGACCTGCACGAGTCACTTTAGTTCCTGAAAAACGGGAGGAGGTCACGACCGAGGGGGGGCTGGACTTGGGGGGTAACTATGAAGCTTTGGACCAAGCAGTTTTTTACCTCAAGCGACTAGAGATAGAGGTTTCACTTTTCATCGACCCAACTGTCGAAAATATCAAATCGGCTAAGGGTCTGGCGGTTGATTGGGTGGAGCTTCATACTGGGAAATATGCAAATATCTATGCGATGTTAAATACAAATTTGGCTCAAACCAAACACTGTATCAAAGAGTTAAATGTGGAGCGGACTCGGCTTAAAAAGATGTTAAAAACTTCTATCAAGGAGTTAGAGGATAGTGCGATAGCGGCGAAAAATGATTATGGCTTAAAGGTGGCGGTGGGTCACGGACTGAATTATCAAAATGTGAGTGATATTGTGAAAATTCAAGAGATTGAAGAGTTAAATATTGGTCAAAGTATAATTGCTCGAAGTATTTTTACAGGTTTTGAAAATGCGGTTAAAGAGATGAGGGATTTGATTAAGTAGATAAGGCTATCTACTTAATCAGTAAAAAAGTATAATTTTAAATAGGGGTTAATATGGATGTTGAGAAAATGAAAAAAGTTACTGCAATAAGTATGAGTTTAAGAGTTTTGTATGTTGAAGATAATGAAGATTCTCGAAATTCAACTATGAATGTTTTTCAAAATTTTTTTGATTCTGTGGATATTGCAGTTGATGGGCTTGATGGACTTGAGCATTTTTCTAAAAATTCTTATGATTTGATAATAACAGATTTAAATATGCCGAAGATGTCTGGAATTGAGATGATAACTAAGATAAGAGAGGAAAATCGTGATATTCAAATTTTGGTTTTGTCAGCTCATAATGATACAGAATATTTTACAGATACTATAAAATCGGGAATTGATGGCTATATTTTAAAACCGATGTTACTAACTCAATTTTTGGAAGTTTTATCTAAGATTGTTCAAAGTGTGAAGCTTAAAAAAGAGAATGAGGAGTATAAGGAAAATTTAAAAACACAAGTAGCCCACGAGATTAGCAAACGAGAAAAAAGTGAAATGATGCTCATTCAACAGAGTAAAATGGCATCAATGGGTGAAATGATTGGAAATATTGCTCATCAGTGGCGACAACCTCTAAATGAACTTTCACTTCTAATTCAATCATTTAAAACTGCTTATGTTCGTGATATGTTAAGTGAAGAGTTTATAGAAAAACGGGTAGAAAAGGGGTTGTTTCTAGCTGATAAAATGTCACAAACCATAGAAGATTTTAGAAATTTCTACTCCCCAACCAAAATTAAAAGAGATTTTTGTTTAATCGAATCTATAAATAAAAGTAGCTCCCTTTTTGAAGGTTCATTTCAAAGTAATGGAATCACTTTTTATTTAACAGCAGACGACCAAACACAATATCAAATCTATGGTCATAGTGATGAGTTTGAGCAAGTTTTTGTAAATATATTATCAAATGCTAAAGATGCGATAATAAAACAGAATGATGAAGAGAAGATAATATTTGTAGAGCTTATCAAAAATGAGAACTCAATAAGTATAAAAATTTGTGATAATGGCGATGGAGTATCACTTGCGATAATAGATAAAATTTTTGAACCCTATTTTACCACCAAAGGTGAAGGTGAGGGGACTGGAATTGGATTATATATGTCAAAAGAGATTATAACTAAATATTTAAATGGCTCAATAGTTGCCCAAAATAGCAAATTTGAGATTGATAACAATAACTACAATGGAGCTTGTTTTGTCATCGAATTAAGAACTTAATAGATTTATCGGTGAGGGGACTGAAAAAAAATGGAGAGACTAAATATGGATATTAGAAAATTTATGCAGGAATTAACTTTGCTAGTGGTTGAGGATAATGATGGGATTCGACAAGAGTTGATTTTTAATATTGAATTTTGGTTTAAAAATGTGATTGAAGCGGTCGATGGAAATGATGGGTTGGAGAAATTGAAAAACAATAAAATTGACCTAATTTTGACCGATATTAAGATGCCTCGACTAGATGGATTGGAGATGGCAAAAAGGGTGAGAGAGGTGGATAGGGATATTCCTATTATTTTTCAGACCGCTTTTAGTGAAAATAATTATCTGCTACGGGCGATTAATATGGGTGTGCAGGGGTATGTGCTAAAACCGATAAATTTGGATACTTTGGAAAATGTGCTGATGAATGCAATTGAGAAATTGGCTCTTGAGAGGTGTCTGAAGGAGAAGGAGGAGGCGAAAGTGGCGGTGAGGGCGAAGAGTGAATTTTTGGCAAATATGAGTCACGAGATTAGAACTCCACTAAATGCAATTATTGGTTTTAGTTCGATTTTGTTAAATATCACGAAATCTGCAAAAGAGAAAAAACATTTAAACTCTATTAAAATTGCTGGAAATAATCTTTTGAATATTATTAATGATATTTTGACTATGGCAAAAATGGAGGCTGGAAAATTTAAAATCAATTATCACAAAGTAAATTTAAAAACTGTGATAGATGAAGTGGTGGCAATTTTTGAGGATAAAATAGAGACTAAAAATTTGAAATTTAAAATTGTTATTGACCCCCAAACGCCACTCAATGTTGAGTTTAGCGACACACGGTTGAAGCAGATTTTGTTTAATCTTTTGGGAAATTCTATTAAATTTACAAGTGAAGGTTATATTAAGCTGAAAATTGAGGCAAATATCAAAGATAATAGTTTTGTAGATTTGGCATTTATTATAGAAGATAGTGGAATTGGAATTGCAGAAGATAATATTTCTAAAGTTTTTGAGGATTTTGAGCAGTTAAATAGGGATGAACAATTTAAATATGGTGGCACGGGGCTAGGGCTTAGTATCTGCAAAAAACTTACAAATATGCTAAATGGTAAAATTTCGGTGGAGAGTCAAAAAGGGGAATGGACTAGATTTAGGGTTAGTTTTAAAGATGTGAAAGTGCTAAATATTGATAAAAAAATAGATTTTAAAAAGATAGCTATTGATGAAGATAAAACCAAATTAGAGAAAATTGAGATAGATGATGAAATTGCTAAAATTTTAAATGAGGAGTTTATGCAAGTTAAAGATAAGGGAGATTTTAATTTAATAAAAAACTTTGCACTAAATCTAAAAGAGGTAGCCATTAAAAATAATATTGAGGATTTAAAAAATTATGCAGATGAAATTTTAGAAAGTATAGATAGCTTTGATATAAAACTCGTCGAACAACTATTAAAAACATATCCACTATAAATAAAACATCGGTGAGGGGACTTAAGTCTTTTATGTTGACATATTAGAGTTAAAAAAAGTTATTTTTGTTAATTCAAATCAATTTAAATTTCAAAATTTTTTAGTATAATGACAAAATAATGACAAAATTAAAAAATTAGGAAAATTTATGATTATTGATATAGATTTAAGCTCTCAAGAGGATAAGAATTACAAAATCAGGATAGATTCTTTGCCAAAACTTTCATTTGATAGGAAAGTGGCGATTATTACTAATCCCAAAGTCTCGGGACTTCATCTGAAAAAACTTTTAAATAATTTAAATGCTACGGAAATTTACATAATAACTGTGGCTGATGGCGAAAATTACAAAAATATGGATAGTGTGAATTATGTGCTTGACAGGCTGTTTGACCATAAATTTAATCGAAAATCGCTTTTGATAGCTTTTGGTGGTGGGGTGATTGGTGATATGACGGGTTTTATCGCTTCAATTTTTCAGCGGGGGATTGAGTTTATTCAGATTCCTACGACTTTGCTTTCGCAAGTGGATGCTAGTGTGGGTGGAAAAACTGGGGTGAATAATAGGTATGGTAAAAATTTGGTAGGGGCTTTTTGGCAACCGACGGCGGTTTATATTGATACAGATTTTTTAACTACACTTCCTGCTCGTGAGTTTGGGGCTGGTGTGGCTGAGATTGTGAAGATGGCGGTGGTGTTTGATAAAAAGTTTTTTAAGTTTTTGGAGAAAAATAGTTTAAAAGATGAAAAAAATTTGAAGTATGCAATTGCTCGGTGTGTGGAACTTAAGGCAAAGGTTGTGAGAGCAGATGAGCGGGAAAATGGAGTTCGGGCAAGTTTGAATTATGGGCATACATTTTGTCATGTGGTTGAGAATTTTACAAATTATTCTACATATCTGCATGGTGAAGCGGTGGCGATTGGGATAAATATGGTAAATTCATTGGCAATAAAGATGGGATTGTTGAAAAAAAGGGAATCTTTACGAATTCTGAATCTGCTAAAGCGATATGATTTGCCAACGGAGTATGAGATTAAAGATGCTGAAAAGTTTTATGAAGCATTTTTCTTGGATAAAAAAAGTAGTGATAAAAAGATTAAGTTTATAATTCCAAAGTCGCTTGGGGGCTATGAGATACGGGATGATATAGATAAAGATTTGGTGATGGCAGTGCTGAAAGAGAGTCAGTGGTAGATGCACAAAAATTTATTGGTTTTTCTATCTCTTCTATTTTTTTATAGCTCCTCATTTGGTGAAAAAGTTGAAAATAATACTACAACTCTAAATTCGGAAAAAAAAGTTGATGAAAATGAAACTATTGAGAGAAAAAAAGCCGATGACAAAAAATTAATTGAAGAGAAACTAGAAGAGATAAAAAAGCAATTGGAAAAAAATAGCTTGGTGATTGCATATAGTAGTTATGTGGAGTATCAAAAACTGACGGCTCAAATTGCAAATTTAGATTTGGAGATAGGGAAGATTAAAAAGCTTTTAAAAAGGAGAAAAACAAAAAATAAAGCTACACTTTCTCAGAAAGTTAAAGAGATAGAAAAGGATAAATCTCAACTTCAAAAAAAATTAGATTTGAGAATAGAGTATAAAAATCCCCCATTTGAAAAATCATCCCAGACGGAAAAAATTAATGACATACCAAAAATTAGTAATCCTTTTTCGATTATTGCTGGATTTTCATATATCACTCAACTTAAAAAAAATAAGGAGTTGTACAGGGAAAAACATAATATTTGGAAAGAGACCATTAAAATAGTAGGAAAAAAACAGAAACTTTTAAATGAGTTATTGTTATTGGGTTCTACTGAAAAATTAAATGAAGATATTCTACATCTAGTTGAAGCGATGGAGTATTTTAATGATGGTAGTGATTTTTCCAAATCGAATCTCAATCTCTATATAAAGAAATCGGATGAGTCGATAGTTCGCTCAAAACAAGCGATTGAAAGGCAAGTTGAAAGTATTATTGGGATTGTTGAAATCATAGTTTTGGTTGTGATTTTTGCATTTTTTTTGAAGTTTTTAGCAAGAAAATATATTGAGGACAATGAGCGGATTTACAAAGTCAATAAAACTATCAATATTCTAAATATTACGGTGATTTTGTTTATTTTGCTTTTTTCCTATATTGATAATCAGGATACTTTTATTAAAATTTTAGGATTCGCTTCAGCAGGTTTGGCGATTGCAATGAAAGATTATTTTATGAGTATTTTAGGTTGGCTTGTCATTATGCTAAATGGCAGTTATCATGTGGGAGACCGAATACTTGTTAAAAAAGATGGGGTTGAATATGTGGGGGATATTGTGGATACGACTTTACTACATATGACGATTTTGGAAGATGTGACTTTGACAACTTATCAACAAAATAGACGAGCAGGGAGAGTTGTTTTTGTGCCAAACAATCTGATTTTTTCATCTCTAATTGCCAATTACACTCACGAAAATCTAAAAACTGTTTGGGATGGGATAGATATAACGATAACTTTTGATTCAAATCACAAAAAAGCTTCTCATATTGCAAAAGAGATAACTCGAAAATATTCAAAAGGTTATACCGATATTTCACGAAAGCAGTTAAATAAGTTGCGAAATGTGTATAGTCTGAAAAATACAAATGTGGATTCACGGATTTTCTCCTTTGTGGAGGAAAATGGTGTGAGAATAAGTTGCTGGTATATGACAAATGCTTATGCGACCTTAACTTTAAGAAGTAGTATTTCTACGGATATTTTAGATGCTTTTAAGCAAGAAAAAGATATAAACATTGCTTATCCAACTCAAACTTTAAAAATAAATAGGGCAATTAATGAATTTTTATAGCCTAGAATCTCAATACATAGAAGCTGTGCAAAAAAATAATGTTGTATCAAAAACTGATATAGATGGAATTATAACATTTGTCAGTGATGAATTTTGTAAAATCTCAAAATATTCAAGGTGGGAACTTTTAGGTCAAAATCACAATATCGTAAGACATCCTGATGTGCCTAAATCTAAATTTGAGAAATTATGGGAAACGATTTTGGCAAAGAAAACCTACAAAGCAACTGTTAAAAATTTAGCAAAAGATGGGAGTGTTTTTTATCTTAATACCACAGTATTTCCAATTTTGGATAAGCAAAAAAATATAATAGAGTTCATTGCTATTCGATATGATATTACGAAAGGGATTGAGGCGATTGAGGCATTAAGGCAAAAAGATAAAGAGTTGAAAATCTTAAATACAACTTTAGAGGAGCGAGTTAAGGAAAAAACAGCTCAATTAAATGAATTAAATTTTGACCTTGAAAAGCGGATAAAAAAAGAGGTTGAAAGCAATAGAGAAAAAGATAGATTGATGTTTCATCAGTTTAGATTAGCATCGATGGGAGAGATGCTTGGAAATATCGCTCATCAGTGGCGACAACCCCTTTCTCAATTAAATATAGCTTTGTATAATATGAAAAAATCTCAGAATCTACAAAATGAAAAGTTTAATTCTTTTTATGTTCATAGTAAAAAAATAATTAAAAATTTATCTCAAACCATAGATGATTTTAGGAATTTTTTTATGCCAAACAAGGAGATAGAGCCTTTTTTAGTCAAAAATTTGATAGATGAGTTAGATTCGATTATGGGGGCTACTTTGAAAAGCAAAAATATTCAAATTTCTTGTGAATGTACAGAGCAGATTGAGGTAAATTGTTATAAAAATGAGTTTTTACAGGTACTTTTAAATATTATAAATAATTCAATAGATGCTTTTGAAAATTTACAAAAGAAAAAATTTATAAAAATTATTGTAAAAAATGAAGATAATTTTACCAATATCTCAATATATGATAATGCTGGTGGAATAAAAGAGGAGATAATAGAGAAGATTTTTGACCCATATTTTACCACCAAAAATGCCTCAATTGGTACAGGAATTGGTTTATATATGAGCAAAAAAATTATTAATAGTTGTAACAATTCGGAAATAGAGGCTTTCAATCAAGATGAGGGTGTTTGTTTTAATATTAAAATAGGGATAGGGAAAAATGGGTAAATACAAAAATTTAACAATCCTCTTTGTGGAAGACGAGGAGGAGACTAGGGAGCTTTTAAAATCTGCAATTTCTGATGAATTCAAGAATTTTATAATAGCAAAAGATGGCTTAGAAGGGCTTGAAAAATTTCAAGAATACTCGCCAGACATTATAGTTACGGATATCTCTATGCCCAAAATGGATGGTTTTGGGATGATAACAGAGATAAATAAAACACACTCCATCCCCATCATTGCTTTTAGTGCATTTAGTGAAACCGATAAACTTTTAAGAGCGATTGACCTCAAGGTTGATAAATATTTGATAAAACCAGTAGATGTCGAGGATTTATTAGATGCAATAGAGGTCTTGATACACGATTACAAACTTGATAATATCATAGATTTAATGGGTGAGTTTAAATACAATAAAGAGACAAAAATATTGTATAAAGACAATGAAGAGGTTTTTTTCACAAATAAAGAATCTATCTTTTTTGAACTTTTAATAAAAAATCACAACCATTATCTAAGCTACGATGAACTTTTGTCAAACTATTTTTTTAAAAACTCATCAAATGAAGCGATTAGAACTTTATTAAAAAGAATGAGGCAAAAAACTTCCAAAAACTTAATCTCAAATTTATCAAAAAAGGGTTATTGCTTAAATATTGGCTGATTATTAAATTTTCCAAAAATTGATTAATTAATATTTATATTTACTAATTTAACAACTCTTTGTGATAAAATTCCAATAAAAAAATTGGAGAATAATTATGAAGAGTTTATTAGATATTTTTGATGAGATAACCCAGATTCCACATTGTAGTTTCAAAACAAAAAAATTGCAAAAATATATAAAAAAATTTGCAAAAAAAAATGGTTTTAAGTCTCAAATAGATAAGACAAAAAATATTTTATGCTATAAAAATGGTAGAGATATAGCTTTGCAATCCCATTATGATATGGTTTGTATGGGAGATGCTCCAAAAATAGAGATTATAAAGACCAAAGAGACCCTCACCGCTAAAAATTCATCACTGGGTGCTGATAATGGAATTGGAGTTGCTTTAATGTTGTATTTTATGCAAACTGAAGATAATTTTGAGGCATTATTTACAAATGATGAAGAGGTAGGATTGATTGGTGTAAATAATTTAGAGCTTAAATTAAAAGCAAAAAAATTGATAAATCTGGATTCTGAAGATGAGGGGGCAATTTTTGTCGGTTGTGCTGGTGGTATTGAGATGAAAGCTTTCAAAAAGATTAAGCGAAAAGATTTAAAAAAAGATTCTAAATTTTATAAAGTTGAAGTTACTGGTATGAAAGGCGGACATTCTGGTTTTGATATTGACAAAAATATAGAAAGTTCCATTAAAGTATTAGCTAATTTTTTGGTTAATAAAAATTTAAAAATTATAGAGATGAGTGGTGGAGAAAAAATGAACTCTATCCCCAAAGAAGCTATGGCTATTATAGCATCCAAAAAAACTCTAGAAAATATCGAAAATATAAAAATCACACCCCTTAAAAAAAACTATACATCTTATATCCAAAATTTTAAGCAAACTTTGAGATTCTTAAACTCATTTAAACAGGGAATGAGAAGTTATAACAGTGAATTTTTGATACCAAAAGATAGCATAAATTTAGCTATTTTTAAAAGCAATTCTCAAATAGAGATAGATTTTTTTGCAAGGTCCTTAAGTGATTTGGGTCTTAAGAATCTAAAAAAAGAGACTTCAACTTTATTAAAACTTCAAGATTTTCAAATTAAATATATTACTGAATTTTCCGCTTGGCAACCTGAAATTAGTAATTTTGCAAAAGATGTAAAAAAAATATCAGAAACAATCTTTAAAGATTCAAATTTTAAAGCAGTTCATGCAGGATTAGAGGGGGGAGTTTTAAAAAATAAATTTCCACAACTTCAAATAATCTCAATTGGACCAAATATCCATTATCCTCACTCCATTCGAGAATATTGTGAGTTAAAATCAGTTAAAAAAGTTACAAAATTGCTAAAAAAGATTTTGAGAAAAGAGAAATAATGACTAATTAAATAAAACTTCCCTTAAATTATAAATTTTAGGGAATAATAGCTTTTTTTATTTGATTTTAATATCAATTTTTGTTATAATATAATTCAATCATAAATTTATATTATAATAAAGGCTAACATTATGCTTAAGGATTTCTCTAAATTAGAAACTTTTTTAACTGTATATAAAGAAAAAAGTTTTTCTAAAGCTTCTAAAAAACTTGGTGTTTCTCAACCTGCGGTCACTCAACAAATCAAACTTTTAGAAAAATATATGGATGCAAAGATAATCGAACGAAAAAAAAATGGGATAAAATTAACCAAAGAGGGTGAAGAGTTTTTGAGAATCGCCCAGCGAATCGAGCGTTGCATAAACGGAGCAGAAAAAGATATGATAAAAATCCTAAATAAAAAATTGATTTTTAATTTAGGAGCTTCTTTTACCATTGGAAACTACATCATTCCAAATTTCATCAATAAAATCAAAAAGGCGATTGACAATGACATAATGCTCAAAGTGGATATGACCAGACCAATTTTAGAGGAGCTTTTGGACAAAAAAATAGATTTGGCACTTGTGGAATCTCCCGTTTTTCTTGATGGCATAATATATAGAGAGTGGATGGACGATGAGCTGATTTTGGTCAGTAACTCCCCCCTACCAAAATATGTTAAGCCCGATGATTTGTACAAATATAGCTGGATTTGCCGTGAAGAGGATTCTCATACTCGAAAGCTGATGGCGGAAGTTTTTGGAGAACTTGACATCGATTGCACAAATTTTGATATTCTTAGTGTCGTCACAAGCACTACTGCCCTCAAGCAATCCCTCATCAAAGCCGATAGAGAGGAGAAGCAGATAATCTCAATTATGTCGAAATATATCATAGATGAAGAGTTGGCTTGTGAGAGATTGTATATGGCAAAGATTCGTGGTAAACGGATTCACCGAAAGCTTTATATCGCTCAATTGAAAGATAAAAAAAATGACCCATATATTGATAGTGTTCTAAATTTTATAATGAATGCTACCAATTAACATTTAATTTCTAATCATTAGTCCCCGCAAAAGTACCCTATCAAATAAAAAAACTCGATTAAAGTCGAGTTTTTTTTAACTCTAGATTCAATCATCAACTTCAAAATACTCAATAGTAAAGCTAATTTTTTAAGATAAGAGGATATAATTTGTTTAAATTTATCTATTTAAGGAACAGATTATGAATTTGAGTAGTTTTAGCACAATACAACTCTATGCAGTTGGATTAGTTTTATTGATTATTGTTATTGGTGTGATTTTTGTGAGGATTTACAAAAAAACAACTAAAGAGAGAGCATTTGTACGGACTGGACTTGGTGGGTCTCGGGTAATTTTGGATGGTGGGTCGATAGTGCTTCCGATGGTACACGATTTGACAAAAATAAATTTGAATACTCTGAAATTAGTGGTGGTTCGGACAAAAGAACAAGCATTGATAACTTCCGATAAACTCAAAGTTGATGTGATTGTAGAGTTTTTTATTCGTGTCAAAAGAGACAAAGATTCAATTTCACGAGCAGCTTCAACTTTGGGGCAAAAAACTTTAAATCCTGATGATTTGAAAGATTTAATTGAGGGAAAACTGGTAGATTCTTTGCGGTCGGTGGCATCTCAAACCACTATGGAAAATTTACATCAAGAGAGAAAAGATTTTGTTCAGCAAGTTTCAAATACAGTTAGTGAGGATTTAGATACAAATGGACTTGAGCTAGAGTCGGTTTCATTGACCTCGCTTGACCAAACGAATATTGAATATTTTAATGAATCAAATGCGTTTGATGCCCAAGGACTCAAAAAAATTGCGGAGATTACAGAAGCGAAACGAAAAGAACGAGTGGATATAGAGGAAAGCACACGGGTTTTGATTGAGCGGAAAAGAATGGAAACAGCAAAAGAAAGTTTGTCGATTAATCAATCGGAGGAGTTTGCAAAAGCGGAGCAAAAATCTAAAATTAAGATTGAACAGACACATAAAGCTCGTGAATCTCGTGAAGTTGAAATCTCAGATAATAAAGCGATTGACTTTGCTATTATTCAAAAAGATAAAGAGTTGCAACAAAAAGAGATTGAAAAAACTAAAGAGATTGAGTCTGCAAAGATTAAAAAAGAGGAAGTTTTAAAAATCGCATTGCAGGATAAAAATATTAAAATTTCTCAAAAAATCAAAGATGAAGCGGCGGCTCGAAGTGAGGCGAATGTGGCAGAGGCTAAAGAGGCAAAAACTAAAGAGGAGATTGTGACAGCTCGTGAGATGGAGATTGCTAAAAGATATAAGGATTTGGCGATTATCGAGGCTAGTCAAGAGGCAGAAAAGGAGGCGGTGACCAAAAAGATTTTGGCTCTTGCTGAAAAAGAAGCATCGTTGGATAAGGCTCAAGCTGTAAAAATTCAAGCTGAAGGTGAGGCTGAGGCGATTAAGATTCATGCGATGGCAAAGGAGAAGGAGTATGAGGTGGATGCTGAGGGTGAGAGAAAGAAAAATGAGGCTTTAAATGCACTTTCTACTGAGCAGATTCACAAAGAGATACAGATAGATTTGATTCGTGAATTGCCAAATATTATTGAGATGATGGTCAAACCTGCGGAAAAAATTGATAGCATAAAGATTGTCGATATGGGAAATAGCAATCAAAATATGATAAATGGTGCGGGGACTAATGGCTCAAATGATTCTACAAATTCACTGCCTGAACAGTTGACCGAAGCGATGATGAATTATAAAATCGGTGGGGCATTGATAGATGATTTGCTCAAAGAGACGGGGCTAAAAGATGCAGTTGGAATTGAAAATCTAGAAGATATGGTGAGGGGGAATATCCTCAAACACAAAAATAAAAAAGGCTAAAGATGGAATTTTTTCTCGATTATCGAATGCTCCCATTCTCCATTTTGGGGGCAGTTTTTCTCATATTTGTAGCATTTGAAATCATCTCTTTGCTGATTGGAATTGGTGTTTTTGACTTTCTAAATGATATTGATTTGGGAATTGACCATGATATGGACATCGACGGCTCGACATTTAGCATAGGTTCTTTTTTCGCTTATATCAATCCCAAAAAAGTTCCATTTAGTATGCTTTTGATGGTGATGTTTTTTATGTTTAGTTTTTTTGGTGCGATGATTCAAGATACTTTGGGTTATATGCCCCTAACGGCGACTATACCAATCTCACTAATTCTGACATTTTTTTTATTGAGATATATCTCCTCATTTTTATCTTTAATTTTACCAAAACTTGAAACTGAAGCTGTAGGAGTAGATAGTTTTATAGGTAAAGAAGCAACGATTATCGATAAAATTTCAAAAAGAGATTACCCAGCTCGGGCGAAATTAATTGATGAATTTAAAAGTGAACACTATGTGAGAGTTGAGCCATTTAATGAAAATGAACAATACCTTGAGGGCGATAGAGTTTTGGTGGTGCAAAAGATGAAAAATTCAAATATTTTTTATGTGGATATTAGTTTATGGGATAAAGTTTATAATCGAAAAGTGAAAATTTAACCCATAAATTCCAAAAACGAGGTAAAGAGGCGATGGAAAAAGCAATTAATCGGGCAAAAGAGGATAAGGGGGATTGTAAGGGTTCGTTTAAATGGAATAAGCGAGAGGCTACTTGGTGTTTTGGTGGAATTAGGAAATTGATAAGTTGTGAAGATTTTAATGAAAAACCAACCTCAGGCACGGAATTAAGTTACAATGAAATGATTATCAATAAAAAAGAAGATTTTGAAAAATTAATTAATGGAGATGAAGTTTTAATAAAATATATCAACTAAAATAAAATTTCCGTTTGGGGTTGTTAGTCCAAAAAATACAAAATATTAAAAAGGAGCAAAGATGTATGCAATTAAACTTAATATTGAAGAAGAATTTTATGAAAAATATAGAAAAAAAGCAGGGTTTGGGGATTGATGAGGCATTTGCAAAATACTAGGGAGTTGATATATAAGGGATATATGATTATTTTAGTATTGTTTATATTTAGACAAAAAAATTATTAAAAAAAATTTTCGTGTGGGGCAATTGAGCCTAAGTAGTTACAAAATTAAAAATAAAAAAGTGAGAGAAATTGCAAAAAAAGTTAGTTCCATATTTAATTAGAAGATATTTGAGATTTGATAAATCTCAGCCGTTCATCACAATTAGTGCAGGTCTTGCATTTATCGGGGTGATGATTGGGGTGGCAGTATTGATGGTGGCGATGGCGATTATGAGCGGTATGATTAAGGATTTTGAAGAAAAAATTTCTACCATGAATTACCCTATGACCATCGTCCCATTTGCCCAGCAAGGTATTAGTAGTAGTGATTTGGTCTCCTTTGATAAGCAGTTTCCAGATATGATTTTCAGCCCCTACATCTATTCTCAAGCGATGGCAAAACAAAATGGGCAACTTGCAGGTGGAGTGATTTATGGAGTGGATTTTAGCCGTGAAATCAAAGCAAATAGATTTATCTCAGATGCGATTGGAGGGGATAGCCAAAATATCTCAAAGTTCAATTTAGTTATGGGCAAAGGGATGCAAGAGGAGCTTTTTTTGGTGGGGATGGATGAGAAAGTCACTCTGCTTTTTACCGATATAGACCCTGCAGGTTTGGGTGTTATGCCCCGAATGAAACGGTTTGAAATCGCAGGAATTTTTGATTCTGGGCTTCGAGATTATGACACCAGCTATATGTTCACTTCACTCGAATCTTTGCGAATTATTTTGGGCTACCCAAAAGGTGTCTATGATGGAATTCACATATTTTCAGAAAATCCGATGGAAGATATTAAAAAAATCAAACAAGCTCTACCTCCCTATGCTAAAGTTGTGGGATGGTGGGAACTCAACGGCACATTTTTTGCAGCCCTCGCCCTCGAAAAAAAGGCACTTTTCATCATCTTAACCCTCATCGTGGTGGTGGCATCTCTAAACATAATCAGCTCACTTCTTATGACCGTGATGAGCCGACGACGAGAAATCGCTTTGCTACTTTCGCTTGGGGCTTACAAAAGTGAAATCCGAAAAACATTTTTTTATTTGGGTATCACAATTGGCGGAACGGGAATTATAGTAGGAGTGATGTTGGGCTTTTTCTCAATGTATATTTTAGATACATTTAACATTATCACCTTGCCAAAAGAGGTTTATGGCACATCAAAGCTCCCTATTGTTTTATCCACAATCGATTTTTTTAGCATACTTATCGGCTCAATTTTAATAGTATTTCTCTCCTCCTATTATCCAGCCAAACGAGCGACAAATATCGATGTTTTATCAACTTTAAGGAATGAATAAAAATGGACAATTTTAATATATACCAAATTTTGGCGATGATTTTAGCTCTGCTTGTGGCGATTGTGGGTCACGAAATTATGCATGGTTGGACTGCATATAAATATGGAGATGACACGGCGAAATCTTTGGGGCGACTTAGCATAAATCCAATCGTCCATATTGACCTATTTGGTACAATTATCCTCCCAGCCCTTCTCTATTTTTCCTTAGGATTTCCATTTGGTTGGGCAAAACCTGTTCCTATCAGAATAGATAGAGTTATAAATAATGGTGGATTTATGGCTGGAGTTTGGGTAAGTATGGCAGGAATTTTCTACAATCTTCTTTTAGCTTTTATTATGATTACTATCCTAGAATTTTATACAGGAATAAATATGCATATTCTATCTGTTGTAGAGCCTTCTACAGAGGTAAATTATCCATTTTATATATATTTTATATCTTATAGCTTTTTGTACAATATTCTTTTGGCAATTTTCAATGCCTATCCAATCCCTCCGCTTGATGGAGCAAATGCCCTAAGTTATTTAGGATTACAACTGGGAACAACTAAAATTTATGAATGGAATCAAAAAGTAGGAATGTATGGAATGCTGATTTTAATCGCTATCCTCTATATTGATTTTCTAAAAGAGATATTTATTGTTGCCCCTGCGTGGATGGTTTTAAATATGTTGTTGAATTAGATTTCAGTCCCCCAACGGAAATTCATATTTCCGTTGGGGGTCATAAACCTTTAAAATCTATTCTGGCATTCCAAAAGTTATCAGAAGTTGACCATTTTTAATTTTGGCATCTTTGACTGTTTTTTGCAATAACTTACCACTTAGAGTATTTGGAGCTAATTTATAGATTGGAAATTGTTGAAAAACACCATCAATCACTTTTTGCATAACACCCTTATTTAAACTTTTTATACTAGTAAAAATTTTGGTTGTCAATGAAGTTTCATTAAATTTCAACTCATCTACTTCAGGCTTCAAAAGATAAAAAGCTGACCGTTTTTTATCATATTTAATTTGACCAGAAAGGTCAATTGTACCTGTTTGAGCAGATAGAAATGGTGGCTTATAGGTGAAATTTATAGCCGTTTGCATCCTATCACTACCCTCTTTTAGACCAATCTTTGGCTCTTGCAATTTTATACTACCAACTGCCAAATCTTTTTGAATCGGGAACTCTTTTGCTACATTTTCTTGCAAAGTTTGGGGACTAACCGACAAAGTGTAACCTTCTGGGGAGCTACTAACGCAACCTGCGAAGATAAAAGCCATAAATACTGGCAACAGAAATTTTTTCATATATTCTCCTATAAAAATTTTCTTTATTCTATCCAATAGATATAAAATTTCAACTTATAAAAAGCTATTTTGATGATAATTTTGAGCATAAATTTTTATCTTAAAATGGGTAATTTAATTTTTTAATAAGCTTAAAAACTGCTGATAAAGCCCTGTTTAACTAGATATTAGTTATAATTATTACTTATTTTAATGAGGAGTGGATTGTGATAAAAGATTTTGAAATTGAAAATTATAAATGTTTTCAAGATTTTAAAGTTGAGGGATTAAGTAAAATAAATATTATTACGGGTAAAAATAATGTTGGAAAAACTGCACTATTGGAGTTAATTTATTTAATAAATAGTAGTGATAATTTAAGAATGTTTATCTCCTTGCTTGAAACTTTATTTAGAAATAGAGGATTAAATCGTGATGAAATTGATAAATATCTACAAAATATCAATATAAATTTAAAATATAACAATATTAATATAAAAATCAAACATAAATTTATAGATGAATTAAATGATATTGAAATCCAAAAAATTGATAGATATAGAGAAGTTGAAGAGTTTATAATTTTATATAAAGATAGTGATAAGTTAGAAATATTTCCATTTAGACCCTATACAAATAGAGGAATAAGTACGGGATTATTTTATAGAGGAGAAAAAAAAGCGATTTTTATTGATTCTTCTAAACCAAATAATTCTAATTTAACAAAACTTTATTCCAATATTCAAGACTTAGGAATTCAGCATAAATTTTTAGAATATTTACAAATCTTAGATAAAAATATAGTTGGAGTAGAGCCACAGATTAGGGGAGAAAGAGATGCTTTTTTAAGAATAAATTTAGAAAATCCGAAATTATCAATTATATCTTCAGAACTTGGTGAGGGGACTAATAGATTTATAGAAATTCTTGCAACTATTTTAACAAAGCAAAATGGTACTATATTAATAGATGAGATAGAAAATGGAATTCATCATTCAAAATTAAAAGATATTTGGAAAGCGATTATAGAGATTGCAGAAAAAGAGAATATTCAACTTTTTGTGACCACTCACGATTATGAAACAATAGAAGCATTAAATGAAGCTAGTGAAGAGTTAAATTATGAAAAGATAACTTTAATTGAATTATATAAAAATGAAGAGAATAAAATTATACCTATTGTTATGGATTATGGTAATTTTTCCTATGGAGTTGAAATGGGGGCAAGAATAAGATGAATTATTTAATTGTTGAGGGAATTATGGATGTAGCTTTTGTAAAATATATCTGTTTAAAGAATAGTTTTATATCTAGCTTTGATGATTTTCAAAAAATAAAGAATGAGTATCTATACAA
This sequence comes from Campylobacterales bacterium, assembly GCA_029932985.1. Lineage (GTDB taxonomy): Bacteria > Campylobacterota > Campylobacteria > Campylobacterales > JAOZPA01 > JAOZPA01. Next base: position 23,327 of record JAOZPA010000002.1, on the reverse strand, counting down.
TAATTTAACAATAATTAATTTAGGTGGACAAGATAATTTATTAAAAAAATTAAAATTTTTAAAACTAGGAGAGGATAGAATTTCAAGAATTGGAATAATCCAAGATGCAGATGATGATTTTAAGGAATCTAAAGCAAATATTGAAAATGCAATTGAAGATTCAAGGATTGACAAAGAAAAAATTAAAATCTTTTTAACTCCAAATAATAAAGATTTAGGAGATTTAGAAATACTTCTATTATCGACAATTAAAGATAACAATATCATAAAATGTTTTGAACCATATCAAGAATGTCTTGAAAAAAATAACCATATATATGAAAAGGTATTAAATAAGGGTCAAGTTTATGCTTATACTATGTATTCACAAAAAGGTGAAAATTTCCATAAACCACAAAATTCATTTATGTACAAATATAAGGAAAATTATATAGATACTGGGCTTTGGAATTTATCTCACCCCAATTTCAAACCAATCACAAATTTCATTTTACAAATTTTTAAATAAAGGTAACTTTTGGAAGCACAAGCAGTAACATCACTTGTAGATTTAGTCAAAGACCACGGCGAACTTGTCCAATATTTTGCAGGACTTTTAGTTGCCTATGGCTACATAATCCTCTTTCTATGGAGCATTTTAGAGGGTGAAATCGGTTTGCTCCTCGGCGGAATCCTCTGCTATTCGGGCGATATGAATCTCTATATGGCAATCTTCATCGCAGGTCTCGGCGGATTTGCAGGTGACCAAATCTATTTCTACATCGGTCGCTACAATAAAGGCTACATTCAGCGAAAACTTCACAAGCAAAAACGAAAATTTGCTCTCGCCCACCTCCTCCTCAAAAAATATGGTTGGCCCATCATCTTCATCCAACGATATATGTACGGTTTAAGAACTATCATCCCAATGTCAATTGGACTCACCAGATACAGTGGTAAAAAATTTGCTTTCATAAACCTCTTTAGTGCTTGGGCTTGGGCAGGTATAACCATACTCCCCGCCTATCTTTATGGCAAAGAGATTTTAGACCTCATCGCAAAAGCAAAGGAACACTGGTATATTGCAATCCCAATTGTAATTATTTTCATAGGTCTCATCTGGTTTTGGATGAAAAAATATACGAATAAAGATAAACTTACAGAGAGTGAGATTCATAAACAGATTCATCAAATGTAGGGTTATTGTTGGGCAAAAGCACCCTATCAATAGAGATATTTTAGATAAAAAGGATAAAAAATGACAGGTGGAATATTTGCTGTACTTGATGATATAGCAATTCTTTTAGATGATGCAGCGATGGTTACAAAAATTTCAATTAAACAAACTGCACCAATTTTAGGTGATGATTTGGCGGTAAATGCTCAAAAAGCAGCAGGATTTCATGCTTCTCGTGAACTTCCTGTACTTTGGAAAATTACAAAAGGCTCTTTTAAAAATAAGCTTATTATTTTGCCTTTGGCTTTTTTATTGAGTGCTTATGTTTCGTGGATTATCGCCCCTATTTTAATTTTAGGTGGGCTTTATTTGGCTTTTGAGGGAGCTGAAAAAATACATGAATATATTGAGCATAAAATTTTGAAAAAACCTCACAATGAAAATAAAGTGGTATTATCTGAAGAGAAAAAGATAAAATCAGCAATTTTAACCGATTTTATTTTGTCAATTGAGATAGTTGTAATTGCTTTAGGGGCTGTGATGACCCACTCTTTGAGTGTGCAAATTGTAGCAGTTTCGTTTGTGGCACTTTTGGCAACGGTCGGAGTTTATGGGATTGTAGCATTTTTAGTTAGAATGGATGATATGGGATTTTACCTAATCCGAACCAGCAAAGAGGGTACATTTAAGGATATGTTTGGTGAACTTATGGTTAAATCTTTACCTATAATTATAAAATTTTTGTCCGTTGTGGGGACTATCGCTATGATTTTAGTCGCAGGTGGAATCTTCTCTCACAACATAGAATTTTTACACCACTTGCAAACTGATACTTTAGGTTTTTTACCATCTATACTTTTTGATATGATTTTGGGGTTAGCGATTGGTTATATGGTATTTATTTTGGAACAAACCTTTCTGCATAAGTTTCTAAAAAAACATTAAATCTTTCATTAATATTCCCTTAACAAATTTAATATAAAATTACGATTATTAAATAGAAACAAAGGGAATATCATGAATAATTTAACAAAAAGTTTCATTGTTATAGGACTACTTACAAGTGTTGCATTTGCTATGCCTACGGCTCAACAAAAGTTTGATAAGGCAGATGTGGATAAAAGTGGATTTTTAACATCTCAAGAGTTTTATGATGACCAAGCGGTTAAGATGGAAAAAAAGATAGCTGAGGGCAAAGCACTAAAGGGTGTTGCAACTGCACCTAAATTTGATAAAGTGGATGCCAACAGTGATGAAAAAGTGACTTTTAAAGAGTTTGATACTTTTCATACAATTAGACAAAAAGAGATGATAAAGATAAAAAAGCAGGGTCGAGCAGGGAATAAAGGTTTTCAAATGTTTCAAAAATATGATGAAAATCAAAATGGAAGTATTGATAAAGATGAGTTTAGAAAACTTTATCAGAATATGCAAAAAAATTAGATCTAAATAACTTAAATTAGGGCAAAAGTAGCGTCAAAAACTACTCTTTGCCTTTAATTAGAACCTATCTTTTTAAAAGTTGTGTTTTTTCAACCAATTGTATAAATTCCGCTCGATAACCATTATCATCTTTGCCTTTTGAATCTTTAGCCACTTTGATAACTTTATCATAATTTAATCTATCTGCATATTTAGAATCTAAAAGCAACATCCCAAAACCTGCCACACTCATCGCAAAATTAAAATCATTTTTTTCAATCTCATCGCTATTTCGATTTACAACCTTGCTTAGAAAAAGTGAACTTTTAGAATTTGGCTTTTTATATCGAATCTTAACCGTTGCTAACTCATTTGAATGCCCACTCTTGCTCAAAACCTGCTCCTGATATTTCAACTTATCCACTTTAGATTTTGTGGCATTTCCAGTTGTCACAATCTCATAAAGTGCAGTCACACTATGCCCCATCCCAATCTCCCCAGCATCCTTTTTATCATCATTAAAATCCTCCGCATTCATCACACGATTTTCATAACCAATCAACCGATAGGAATCCACAAGCTTTGGATTAAACTCCACCTGAACCTTCACATCTTTTGCCACCGTATGCAAAGTTCCACTCATTTGGGTCACCAACACCTTTTTTGCCTCCAATAAATTATCGATATAAGCATAATTTCCATTGCCCTTATTCGACAACATCTCCATTTTTGAATCTTTGTAGTTACCCATTCCAAACCCTAAAACAGTTAAATAGATGCCACTCTTTCGTTTTTTTTCTATCAATGAAACTAGTTGACTTTGGCTAGTTTGCCCCACATTAAAATCTCCATCGGTTGCTAAAATTATTCTATTGTTACCTTTTTTGATGAAATATTTTTGTGCGATTTTGTATGCGACCTCAATCCCCTCACCGCCAGAAGTAGCTCCACCAGCTTTAAGATTATCTAGGGCATTTATGATTTTTGATTTCTCTAAACCTGTTGCATTTTCCAATATTACTCCACTAGCCCCTGCATAAACCACAATTGAGATTTTATCTTTTTTTCGTAACTGTTTGACTAAAAGTTTGAGGGATTTTTGTAAAAGTGGTAATTTGTTTTTATCTCCCATTGAGCCTGAAACATCAAGCAAAAATACCAAATGAGTAGCAGGAAGTTTTTTTATATTTACTTTTTTGGTAGCAAGTCCAATCTGTAAAATTAGATTTTTTTGATTCCATAAAGATTTACCAACCTTTGTATTTATAGCAAAAGGTTTTTTCTTTGGAGTTTTATAATCATAACTGAAATAATTCAACATCTCCTCAATTCTCACAGACCCCTTTTGTGGAAAAATATCATCATTTATAAATCGCCGAATATTTGAGTAAGATGCAGTATCTACATCGGTTGAGAGGGTTGAGAGAGGTTTATCTGTAACTTTATGAAAAATATTTTCATTTTGATAGTTGTAGGATTCTGTATTTTTAGCCTGAGGTGGAACTGACATAGCATAATTCATACCCATTGCACTTTTAAAATTTGAATTTTGCAACATTGGGGCTTGACTGCTAAATCCAGTATGGGGTTTCATCACACAACCACCAATTAATAAACTCAAACTAGAGATAATTATAATCTTTCTCATATTTAACATTAAATAACCTTTTATTATTATTTTAGCAATTAATTGCTTTATGTTTATGAAAATTATGAGAAAATAGAAATTGATATGGTAGATGTGCGAAATAATGGGAATAATTAATTTGATATATATAAAATTTAAAAGGATGGTACCTAAGGTCGGACTCGAACCGACACTACATTGCTGTAACCAGATTTTGAGTCTAGCGTGTCTACCAATTTCACCACTTAGGCTTTTGAAGTGGTGATTATATAGTTTTTTTACTTAAACTTTGATTTATTTGTGAAAATTTAGATTAAATTCTCAAATCTTTAGCCCAAGTTTCCATCAATTCGTGAAGTTGCTCTTTTGGAGCTTCCAAAAAATCTATTGTAAATCTATCTTCAAGCTCACAAATTCCAATACTTCGAGGTCGCACTGCCAAGATTTGAGTATTTGGAATAGCAGGACCAAAACAAAAGAGAATATTTTGAGCATCTTTGATTGCAGGATTTATTGGACCATTCATATCTGCGGTGTGTGTGTAGTGGTCAAAAATTCCAACAAATTTTGCAATTTTGTGATTTTCAATCTTCTCTTTAAAATATTCTACAATTTGAGTAACATTAGTTTGCTTAACTTCACTTTTTTGAAGTTCCAATGTATAAACTGGATATTTCTCCATTAATATACTTTTTTTCATAATTTTTTCCTATAATAAAATTTATATTTAATTATAAATAAAATTTGCTTAAAAAGCTATAAAAGAGGTTTATTTTTTCAAATCAATTTCCCAAAAAAATTCTATCCACTCAGTTACCTCTTTTACAGTAAAATTTGCTTCAATTAGTGCTGTTTTTTTATAAAAAATTGTTGCAATCTTAAATTCACACTCTGGAAATCTATTTTTTAAAATTTTTAAAATTTCAACCATACTCTCTCCACTATCTACAATATCATCAACTAGTACAACTTTTTTCATTAAAGACAAATCTGGAATATTAGAAATCTCAAAACTATCTAATTTTTGCGAACCGTTATAATGTATAGAGTTTAAAGTAAAAACCTCTCGAATCTCCATAGCCTCCCCCAAAAAATGCCCCAAAACCAGACCACCTCTAGCAATTGCTACCAAAGCATCGGGCTTGTAATTTTTAATCTGTGGTAATAATATTTTGCAATCCTTAATGAAATCTAGGTAGCTGTAGTAAATTTTTTTCAAATTATCCCTTTTTGGTTTTAATTATAACATATTTACCCCATTTTCTGCCATTTTTTCTATTAGTTTAATCGAAAATTAATTTTTTTTAAGATAGAATATCACTTAGCAATCCCTGTTTCTAGGAACTAAAATATTTTAACAAACTCCTTTTTTGATACCTTGCTAACTAAAAAATGTAACAATCTTGGGGATAGGGATTAGCTTCTTTTTAAAATACTTAAATTTAACTTTTATAAAGTTTGATTGAGTATTCTTGCTCAATACTAAACCAACTTTTTTTTACTTCACTTTTTCATTAAATTTTACCAACTATTAAGATTTCTCATTTTACTTAAATTTTTAGATATATTTTTAAATATTTTTGATATAATCAGCTTTCTATTAACAAATCAGAGTCTAATTTGTTTTTATTGATTAAAAAATTATTTTTGGAGGATGCTATGAAAGATGTTAATGATATGGAGGAGATTCGGGAGTTGCTTTTTGGAGCTTTAGAGAAGGAGAATAAAACGGAGTTTCGACAGTTAAATAGAAAAATTGTGGAGCTTCGTGAAGATATGCGACGGGAACTTAACACTTTCTCAAAAAGTATCAAGGGAATTATTAACCAGCTAGATACTCATTATTCAGATAAATTTAAGGCTTTAGAGGAAAAAACTGATAATCGATTTAAAGCTCATAAAAATATCACTAGTGCAGAGATAAATAGTATGAAAAAAGAGCAGTCAATTCAAAAAGAGTTTGTGAGTGAGTCATTGGATTCTCTTAGAACTACATTTGATGATAAATTAAATGAGGTAAATACTCATCTAATTGAAAATAGCGTTTCTAAGGCAAGTTTGGCTTCAATGTTTTTTGAGAGTGCGGTTAAGCTTAAAAATACAACTTTGGTAAGTGAGATAAAAAATAAAATAAAAAAATGAGTGAAGAGCTAAAGAGATTAAAAAATCTTATTCTTGAAGAGGAGATAAATTCTATTGCTCAACTGAAAAAGCGAATTGCAATTTTGGAGGAGGAGAGTAACAATAAAGAGAAAGTGATAGATGCTTTGTACCCTATTATGGGAAATATGATAAGTAGATATGTGGGGGAATCGTTTAAGGATTTTATGTATGATTTAAATGAAAAGATGAAGCTGATGGTTTTTATCAAAGCATTTATTAGAAAAATAAAAGCCAAATTTTTGGGTATTAGTGAAATTGAGCTTTTACTTAAAGATTCTCTTATTGTCAGAATTGACACTATTTTTTTAATCCATAAAGAGAGTGGTTTATTGATGATTGACCTATATCGAGACCACACCACAAAAATCAAAGAGCCAGAGATGGTTGCCTCAATGCTTAGTGCCATCAGAAGCTTTGTCAATGAATGGGTGGCTGAAAATACAAAGATGGGTGAGGTTAATACTATCGAATATGGCAACTCCTCTATCTATATAGAATCTGCAGGGAGCTGTTATTTGGCGGTGGTGATGCGAGGGACTCCTGAATTTATGGTCAAAAATAAAATCTCGAAAGTGCTTGAATATATTATAGAAATTTTTGGTTATCAAATCGGTAAATTCGATGGAGATATTACAAAATTAGATATTAAAGAGATAAGTACAACTCTATTAACTCTTTTTGATATTAAAGAAAATCACAAAAAAACCAAAGGCAAAATTCCTTTTTTAAGTAAACTAGTATTATTTATATTATTTTTAATTCCCACATTTTGGTTTATTCAAGAATATCGTGAAAATTTAGTTATTGAGAAAAAAAGAGATATTTTTATAGATAATTTAAAAGATGTTAAAATTTATGATATGGAGATTTCAAAACTTAAAAATAATAAAATTTCAGTTAATGGTTTTGTTATGAGTGATAATGATTTAGAAAACTTAAACTTCAAACTTCAAAACTCCAGACTTAAAATCAAAAATAGAGTCACTTCCATAGAAAGTTCATTGGTCACTACACAAATTCAAAAAGAGGTAGATAAAAGTATAAAAATATTTAATAAAATAGAGGGTAGTGATATTGAATATAAATTTGATAATAGTTTGAAATATATTTCAATAAAGGGGATTGTGGCAGATAAAAAAAGAAAAAATTCATTAATCTCTATAATCAAAAATATTTATGGATTAGAAAATTTTAATTTCCAGATTGAAACTTTACCTATTTTTGAAAAACAAATCTATTTTGATAATAACGAATTTAAAATAAAAGATAAATATAAGATTCTTTTAGATAAATATGCAAAAATAATGTTACAATACACTCAATATTATGTAAGAATCACAGGATACACAAATGAGATAGGTTCAACTCTTGTAAATAAAAAATTATCTTTAAATAGAGCAGAGATGGTAAAAGAGGAGTTGGTCAAAAGAGGGATTAATAGAGATAAATTTATACTTGATTCTGTCGCTTCTGAGCCTAAAGAGATATTGATTTTATCCACAAAAAAACAAAAAGAGTTATCACGATGTGTGATATTTAGTTGGGAGTTAATAAAAAAATGATTAAGATACAAAAAAAAGTTATTCTTATTGGAAACTTTTCTGTTGGAAAAACAAGTCTTATCAAAAGATTTGTAGAAAATAGTTTTAGTGATGATTATATTAGTACAATAGGGGTCAAGATTTCCAAAAAAAATGTGCAAATATATGACCAAAAGGCAACTCTTTTGATATGGGATATTGAGGGGGCGACAAAAATCAAACCGATAAATACCATATATGCAAGAGGGGCGCATGGAGCAATTATTGTCATAGATGTCCAAGACAAAAAATATCCAGAACAGATAAAAGAGCATATCCGAATTTGCAATAGTGTGGTTAAAGAGATTCCATCTGTACTTGTTTTTAATAAAATTGATTTAGAGCCTGATTTTAGGGCAAATATAGAGGAGCTAAAGTCTCAATACCCTCAAATTAAGGGTAGTTTTTACACCTCAGCCAAAACTGGTGAAGAGGTAGAAGAGATGTTTTTCAAGATTGCAAAAGAGATAAAATGAAATATAGCGATGTGTATAAAGTAATTATTGAGAGATATAAGTTAGAATATGTAGTGATTAATAGAGATTTTGTAGTGCAAGATTTTTCAAAAACTATCATAGAATATCTTGATATAGGTGTAGAGATTGGTGATGATATTCGAGAAAGTTTTTATGAACTTGTGGGATTTGAAGATGATATAGAGAAACTTTTTATCAATAAAGAGGATGTTTTTGAGCTACATACGGTCAAAAGAGATGATTATTATCTAAATATTTTTGCGAAAAAAGTGGAAAATTTACCTGAGGTTGTTTTTATTTTTGAAGATAATACTAAATTAAAATTAAAAGAGCAGATTCTCACACAAAATCGAAATATGAATGAGCTACTAGTTCGAGAAAATAACCATAAAGATATTATTATAAATAGATACAAAAAAGCCGCAGAGGATAACATTCCTATGATTTTTTTAAACTCTGATATGAAATTAATCTATGTAAATAGCAGTTTTAGTGAACTGGTAAGCTGTAATTTCAATATTGATAATAACAATGATTTTGTCACGATTTTAAATACGGAGAGTGATTTTGATAAAAAAACCGCTTGTGAATTTTTGACCCAAGGTATGGTTTTTAATCAAAGCTTAAATTTTTTGGATAAAGATAAAAAAATAATCTATACAAATTCCACTTTTGTCCCCATAATTGAAAATAATAAACTCCAAGAAATTATCGTTTTTGCTCATGATTTAACCCTACAAAATGCAGAAAAAGAGAAATATGAAAAAATTGCATCTAGCGATATTCTCACTGGACTTTTAAATCGATTTGGTTTAGATATGGCACTCGAAGAGATACAATTTCAAGCCAAAGAAAAAGATGAGATGTTTGCACTATTATTTATGGATATCGATGGATTTAAACCTATAAATGACAATTTTGGTCACGATATTGGAGATGAAATCTTAAAATTAATTACAAAAAGACTCCAAAACTCCCTCCGTGAAAATGATACAATCGCCAGATATGGGGGTGACGAATTTATCGCCGTCCTTGAACACATCAAAAAAGAGAACGACCTTATCAAAATAGTTCAAAAAATTATCTCCTCCATTAGTGCCACCTATTATGTAGATGATTTAGAAATCAAGATTGGTATCAGTATTGGTATCTCCTTTTTTCCACAAAATGCACAAACAAAAGAAAAATTAATAAAACAAGCAGATAAAGCTATGTACAAAGTTAAAAATAGCGGAAAAAATAATTTTAATTTCTATAAATCCTAATTAGAATTTTGCTTTAGGAATAGAAATTAAATAAGTTACGATTTTTATGAAAAATAATAGTGCAGATTTGGATTAAGTTTTTTGCCTAACTACTGGAGTAATTGGCGAAAAATTTCATTCAAAGATGTGCTGTTAGTTGGCGATAAAAATTGGATGTTATTTAATTTCTAATCCTTAGTCCCCAAACAAAAATTTTTGTTTGGGGACTAAAGGCTATTTTACAGAAGCTTTAATAATTTTTTGCTCTGTTAATGGTTTATTCATTCCTCTACTAACTTTTACATTATCAAGTTTCATCACAACATCCATACCCTTTACAACTTCACCAAAAATTGTATGAGCTCCATTTAACCACGGAGTTGGTTTTGTAGTGATAAAAAATTGGCTTCCATTTGTGTTTCGTCCACGGTTTGCCATCGCCAAGATTCCAGATTTATCAAAAACAATATTTGGTTTAAACTCATCTTCAAAATCTTTTTTCCAAATAGACTCTCCACCAGTTCCTGAGCCTGTTGGGTCTCCACCTTGAATCATAAAACTTTTGATAATTCTGTGAAAAATCAAACCATTATAGTAACCATTTTTAATATGAGTTGTAAAATTTTCTACCGCTTTTGGGGCAATTTCTGGGTATAGTTTTATCTCAATTGTTCCCTGTGTGGTCTCCAAAACTGCAATCATATCTTTAGCAAAAACCGAAGTTGCCAAAAGTAAAAATAGCATAAATCTTTTCATAAATATCCTTTTTCGTCAAAATTTGGGATTAAGTTTATCAAAGTATAGTTTAAATTTAGGTTTTTATCAGAAAATTATCTCATTTTCGGTATAATTTAGCTTTTTTGAAACATTTAAATTAATTGGAGGGTTTTATGAGAAAAATATTTTTATATATGAGTTTGGTAGTTTTTTTTGTTGGGGGGCTGGAAGCTAACCTTGATTTGAAAATCAATAGTGAGGATGCGGAGAAATTGAAGGAGCTTATTTATATTCAGAAATTAAATGACGAAACTTCAAAGCATAGGAAAAGGGGTGATTTTCAAAAGGCGATAGATATAAATCAGCTGATTATTGATAAATATAAGATAGATAATCAATTTGCAAAATTTGTAGCTTTTGCTTATATATCTAAGGCGACAGATTTGTGGAATCTTGAAAAGATAGATGAAGCTTTGAAGATTTTTAAAGATTTTAAATCAAAATTTGAGATATTCTCATATAACAACTCTTTTATAGATTTGATAAGTTACTCTTATGCGATGTGTTCACGAATTTATCAGGATAAAGAGGAGTTTCAAAAGGCGATTGATACAAATTATGAGCTTTTGGCGTGGGCTGAGGCAAATGATATAACTAAGATTAAAGATGTTGAGGTTAAATATGAAGTTTTTTATAGTATAGGTTATCTTTATGGTTTGTTGGGGAATTTTCCTAAATCGATTGAGAGTTATGATAAAGTGATTGAGGTACTGAAAAATAGAGATAAGGTTGATAATGTTTTGACTTTGTCACTTATAAATAAGTTTGAATTAAGTTTAGTGACAGATAAATTTTTCTTTGAAGAGATGGAGTTTTATAAGGCTAAATATCTAAATGAAAAAGAGTTTGTAATGTTTGTGGAGCTTTTGGAGATTTTATATATCACTGAGGAGAGTTCGCAGGAGTTGATGTTGAAAAGATGGCAAAAGGTAAATAAAGATAGAGTTCTTGAAAATTGGTCATTTGATTTTATCGATGAGTGGATTGAAAAGATGGATACTGAGAGAAAAAATAGACTTAAAAATATAGTGAAAATTTTTAAGTCCTATCTTCCAAAAGAGACAAAATAGTGAAATTTTTATATATCTCTTTTTTGTTAAGCACGATTTTATTTTCGTGCGAAATTCACACCTCACCACCAAATCACAATACGATGTTACTCTCACCTCAAGATGGTTGGTACTATAATGAGATTGAAATTTCTCAAAAAAATCTGACTAAACTCACTTTTTCACAAGCATTTCTACAAAATGATACAGAGGTTAAGAGCTATATCAAAAATATCATCTGCCAAAAATTAAATTGGCACGGTGTAGTGAACTATAATCTAAAGTGGCAAGTGACAGATGACAACTATTTCTTTACGGTGAGTTTTGATGCTTTTAAATACAAATAGTCTCACCATTTACAAATAATTTTTCAACTTTTTTCGTATGCAAAATCAATGAAGTTGCAATCGTATCTATATCCTCTATCTCACCTAGCCCCTGCACAAGTATCATATCAGCATATTTCCCTTTTGCAATTTGACCACTATTTAGATTTAAAGCTTTTGCCCCATTTAAAGTCACCGATTTTAAAAGTTTTTTGGCTAAATCATTCACCTCAAACTCATTATGAATCATCAATGCCGTTCGCAATTCATCCCAAAGATTTAAAGAGTTATTTGAGCTAAGTCCATCTGTTCCTATGGTCAAATTTTCTAAATCTTTTATATCCAATTTTTTAGCCCCCAAAAGGCGATTTGAGGTTGGGCAATGGGTAATACATCCCATCTTTTTCATTTGTGAAATCTCCGCTTGATTTGCATAAACACAATGGGTAAAAAGAGTTTTGACCTCTTTAAAAAGTGCTAAATAATCCAAAGCTGAAGTTAATGGTTTACTATTTGGCAAAAATAATTTAAAAAAATCTTGAAAATCACCTAGCCCCTCATCTAGCCATTTCCGCTCCGCAACAGACTCCATAAAATGGGTTGAAACCACCATATTTTGAAATTTTGCACTCTCAATCGCTCTTTTTGCCAAAAGTGGATGAGTTGAATAGGGTGAGTGAATCGCCACCGCTGGGGTAAAAAGTTTTGATTTATATTGCAAAGATGTATAAACTCTATCGTTGAAATCATTTAGCAAAGCATCCAACATATCCGACCTAGAGCCTAAAATTTCATTGAAATAAACCACTTTTATATTGGAATTTACACAAGATTGCAAATCAAATCCATAGCTACTAACCGCCCCAATCGCCCCTACACCAGAGATTTTACAACTCTTAATCGCCTCATCCATACACTTTTCATGACAACTTTCAATCAACTCTTCACGATATGTTATCACACTTTTTAGCCACTCTATAAAATCTCCATAGGTAAGTGTAGTTTTGTTTGCCGAAAATTCCAGATGCAGATGAGGGTTGATAAGCGAGGGCATCAAGATAGAATTTTCATAATCACACACCTCTAAATCTGGATATTTTTTGATGATAAAATCACTTTCACCATAATCAATTATCTTTTCATTATATACAACTGCTCCATCCTCAATAATTTCAAAATTTTCATCACATCTCAAAATATATTTTACCTTTATTATTTTCATAATTTTCCTTTCTTTTAATTGGCAAATTATCACCTCAAAAGAGAGATGATATGGTACTTTTGCCTAAAAATAATCCAAATTAATTTTCATTATAACGAATTGCTCTTTTTTGAAATGCTTTCACATTCCCCTCTACCAAACGGATAATTCGCTCTTTTTGAGATTGTTTATCGATTGCAAAACCTGATTCGATGCTTTGAAATTTATTCATAGATGTATTTAAAATGATATAATTCTCAGGGTCAGAGTTGACCGCCAAAATGGAGCTACCAGTAGAGATTATTATCTGTTGAGTATTTTTGTATTGAGTGATTATCGGTATGAGATAGTTCGCAATATCTTCATTATCAAAATACTCCTCAGGGGCATCGATAATCAGCGGACCATTGAGATTATCCACCACCAACATCGCAATAATCATAATCCGACGGATACTATTACTTAATTTAAAAAAATTGATATTTTTAAGCCTTTTGCCACTTCGCCAATTGATATTATGAAGAAGTTGATATTTGCCTCGTACATTTTTGACCATCAAAAAACTTTCATCTTCGCCCGAAAGCATTTGAGGAATTGCAAAAATTCTATTAAATCTATTGATATTTGTGATAGTGGGATTTCCAAATTTTTTAATCAAAAAAGCATTAATTTTTTCACTAGAACTAATCAACAGATTAATCTTATCGGCATTAAAAAACTTCGGCTTCAATGCTTCCATCTCTGGCGAATCATTTTTTAACTCTCTAATATATGTCCGTCCCCGAGACTTTTTGACCCGATACAAACTATTTTTAGCACTATTAAAAGCATATAAAATCGACCGACCATCCACTATATTTTCAATAAACAGGGTAGCATCACCATCTACGGTAGATTTACCAATAGCCTTTTGCATCAACTTAAAAAAATAGGATTTGCCCGACTCTTTCCGCCCAATCAGACAGTTTAAATGACGATTAAAACGGATATATTGATGACCAAAATATTTACTCTTTATCTCTAGTCCGTGGATAAAAAGTTTATTTTGAGGAGGCTCATAAAGTTCCGAGACCCTCACCCGTGAAGAGGGTGAATTAATCGCATTAATCAATCCCCCATAAGTAGGCTCAGTCATCTTGACATAGGTGAACCGTTTAGCAATACTTTTTAGGTCGTGGGCATCTGAACCCTGAAAATATGCAATTCCCGACAGATTCTTTTTTTTTCGCAGAGTTTGAATCCACTGGTCAACAGTTTTTTTGAGTTTCCTATCTTTTCTGGTAAAACGTCTAGGCTTCACAATCTCCACCGCTTGAAGATTCTTATGCAACAGCACATTTTTCATTGCCCCCGAAGTTAATTCATAATTTTTCAACAAAGCTTGGTCACTCCCATCAATATGTGCAATAATTGGCAAACCACCCTTTTGATGAATCAACTCAATCGTATTATAGATACTTGCCTTGCCCACTTTTGGATTTCGCCCCATCTCATCAATCGAAAAACCAATCTCATTTAAAAGCTCCGAAATGATAAAATGAATTTTCCGTGGAGGATTGTGTGGTGGAAAAATCGCCAAAATATGCACACCTACCGTACTTATTTCAACCCCCGCCAAAATCGTAATCTTTTTCTTGCCCAACTCGTGATTAATCTTCTCCGCCTCATCACAAATCAACTCATACCAAGTGGGAGCTGCCAAATCCATACTCGTTCTCACCGTATCTCTAGCATCCGCCCAAATCGTACCAATTCCATTATGGTCAGTAACCGCAACCAGCGACAACCCCTTAGCTAAAAACTGCTCCACCATCTCTTTAGCCAACTTCTTAGCATCTTTTAAAACCTCATTTTGAATCGCCTGAATCTTCTCGTGATGCTCCCACGAATAATCGTGAGGAGGATATTTTACATTTTTATATGGATTAAAATTATAACGATTACTTCCCCTCGCATCCTCAGAAGCTGGTGTATGAAAATGCAAATCCGCCTTAAAAAACTTCGCTCCATACTCTTTTTCACTCAAAATTGCCAAACTCTCTTTTAAACTGGTTTTTATATTAATAACTGCCATCTTCTGCCTTTAAATTTTTAACTAAAATTATATATTAATACTCCTTAAAAGTGTTTAAAGTTTTGGACTACGATTGGGCAACGCTACCTATTTCTTGCCTTTTCCCCTCTGTCTCTTAGAAAATAAAACCATCGGTGAGGGGTTGTTAAGCCCCTGAAGTCAAGAGAATTTTTTTAGCTTTTTCAATCACTCCTACCATTGCATTTTGGTAAATTTCCACATTTTTCTCATTTGTTGACTCAAATCGTGTCACAAGTACGGGAGTTGTATTTGAAGCCCGAACCAGCCCCCAACCATCTTCAAAAATTACTCGAATTCCATCGACAGTAATTATCTCTTTGATTTTTGGAAAGTTTTCATCTACCTCATTTATCAACTCAGTAATTTTATCCATCAGCGGAAATTTTTCCTGTTCAGTCGTATAAACTTTGACCTCGGGAGTGTTATAAGTTTTTGGCAAAGATTCCACCTCTTTATCCAAATTAACTCCATTATGGATTAACTCTAAAACTCGAAAAGTTGAATAGATTGCATCATCATATCCAAAATATCGGTCATTAAAAAAGATATGCCCACTCACCTCCGCTGCCAAATCCGCATTTAACTCCTTGATTTTCACCTTGAGATTGCTATGTCCAGTCTTGTACATCACTGCCGTACCACGCGCATTTATCTCATCATACATCACTTGCGAACACTTTACTTCACCAATGACTACGGGATTTTTCATCTGCTTTGATAAAATTATTGCCAACTCATCACCCTTGAAATTGTGCTTTTTGGTCAAAACTGCAATTCTATCACCATCTCCATCATAAGCAAATCCAAACTCAAAATCGCCCTTTAACTTCTCCTGCACATCTGCTAAATTCTCCTCCTCACTTGGGTCTGGGTGGTGGTTTGGAAAAGTGCCATCGGGATTACAATATAAACACTCAGAATCTAATCCTAAATTTAAAGCTAACTTTTTCACAATCTCCCCAGCTGCTCCATTTCCTGCATCAAAAATTATCTTTTTATCAATCCTCAAATCTTTAAACTCATCTGTTAAATAATCTATATATTGCTCTTTTGCATCAATTTTTGTTGAGTTTATATCATCCTCAATCTTAAAATCTAAATTTTTCAAAATCTCATCACCCAAAGCATAAATCATCTCACCAAAAAATGGGTCTTTATTTAAAGTAATCTTAAATCCATTGTATTCTGGAGGATTGTGAGACCCCGTAATCATAATCGAACCCGACGGTGTAACCCCTTGAAACTCCCGAAAATTCCCAAAATAATTTACAGGTGTAGGCACAAGCCCCATATTCAAAACCTTAAGCCCAGCTTTATTAAATCCACTCACCAACCACTCACAAATTTTAGGCGAATGAGTCCGTGCATCATAACCCACCGACACATAATCCCCAATCTCCTTAACTTTTTTACCAAAAAAATACCCAATCGCCTTAGTCATCTTTTCATTTAACTCTTTTTCAAAAATCCCTCTAATATCATATTCCCTAAAAATCGTCTTCATCTATTTGCCTTTTTTTTGCCATTTTATCATAAATTGACACAAATTTAAATAATTGCAAATTTCTTTTTACTTTGGTATAATGTCACACTAAAAATAAAAAGGAGATGATATGGAGATTACTGGTTCTCAGATGGTAGTTGAAGCTCTCAAAAACGAGGGAGTCAAAACAGTTTTTGGCTATCCAGGTGGGGCAATAATGAATGTATATGATGAAGTTTATAAACAAAACTATTTTAAACATATTTTAACAAGACACGAACAAGCTAGTGTTCATGCAGCCGATGGTTATGCACGAGCGAGTGGTGAGGTTGGGGTGGCTTTTGTGACGAGTGGTCCGGGGTTCACAAATGCGGTCACTGGTTTAGCAACGGCTTACACCGATTCTATTCCGTTAGTTGTTCTTAGTGGTCAAGTACCTTTATCGTTGATTGGGACAGATGCTTTTCAAGAGATTGATGCAGTTGGAATCAGTCGCTCTTGCACCAAACACAACTATTTAGTCAAAGATATTAATGATTTTCCACGGATTTTAAAAGAGGCTTTTTATATCGCTAGGACTGGCAGACCTGGCCCAGTGCTTATAGATTTACCAAAGGATATTTCTGCTCAAAAAGGAACTTTTAACTATCCAACACAGATTAGTTTAAAAACCTACAAACCTGTATATAAAGGTAGTAAGCGACAGATTAAAAGGGCGGTGGAGCTTATCAAAGAGGCAAAAAAGCCAGTTTTTTATCTTGGTGGTGGTGTGATTGGCTCAAATGCTACAAATGCAGTACGAGAGATTGTCGCAACTTGTCAAATTCCTTCGGTTGAAACTTTGATGGCAAGAGGTACACTACGAGCAGATGATAAAAATCTTTTTGGGATGTTAGGAATGCACGGCTCATACTCTGCAAATATGGCGATGAGTGAGACCGATTTGATTATTGGAATTGGAGCTAGATTTGATGATAGAGTTACTGGAAAGCTCGAAGAGTTTGGTAAAAATGCTAAAATTATCCATATCGATATAGACCCTGCAAGTATTGGAAAGTTGGTTGATGTTGATTTGCCAATCGTGGGAGATGTGGATAATATCGTCTCAAATATGTTAGAAATCATAAAAGAAAAGGGGATTGACACCTCTCGTTATCAAGAGTGGAGAGAGAGAATTAATCGATATGATGAGGTTCATCCTTTGGGTTATGAGGATAGCGATATAGTTATCAAGCCTCAATGGGTTATCCAGCGGACGGGTGAAATTTTGGGAGGAGATGCAAATATCACAACTGATGTAGGTCAGCACCAGATGTGGACAGCCCAATTTTATCCATTTACCAATCCACGACAATTTATGACAAGTGGCGGTTTGGGGACTATGGGCTTTGGTTTTCCTGCGGCGATTGGTGTACAAAAAGCCAAAGAGGACAAAATCAGCATAAATTTCTCTGGTGATGGCTCAATTTTGATGAATATCCAAGAGCTTATGACCGCCGTCGAATATGATATACCTGTCATAAATATTGTCCTAAATAATAACTATTTGGGGATGGTAAGACAGTGGCAAACATTTTTTTACGACAAGAGATATGCAGAAACAGACCTCTCTGCTCAACCAGATTTCGTGAAAGTTGCGGAGAGTTTTGGTGGAGTTGGATTTAGATGTACAACCAAGGCGGAGTTTAATAAAGCCCTGATAGATGCGATTAGTAGTAAAAAAGTGGCGATTATCGAAGTTGTGGTGGATAGAGATGAAAATGTGCTTCCGATGGTTCCTGCAGGTGGTTCACTCTACAATATGATGCTCTCTTACAATAAGGATAAATAATGGATATGAGAAAAGTAATATCAGTAATAGTTATGAATGAAGATGGAGTATTATCGAGAATTTCAGGACTTTTCGCAGGTCGAGGTTACAACATCGAATCCTTAACAGTTGCTCCAATCCCAAATAGCGAACTTTCGAGATTCACAATTGTAACAGGCGGAAACCAAAGAGTTTTAGAGCAAATCACAAAACAGTTACACAAATTAATCCCCGTCTATAAAGTGATAGAGAACAAAGATTTTGTCGAAAAAGAGATGGCTTTGGTCAAAATACCTTTGGATGTGGATTTAAATGGACTTGATGCGATGTTAAAAGCTTATAATGGAGTCATTGCAAATAGCGGTATCGATTTTTTGATACTTATGGTAGCAGATGATGCTTCTCGTGTGGCAAATTTCTTAAAAGCAGTTACTAGATTTAAACCTATCTCTATCACAAGAGGTGGTTCTGTGGCTATGGAAACTGATTAAAAAATAGCTCTATTATTTGGCAACGCACCATATAGATTCAGATTTAAGGCAATGGGTAGTGAAATTCAAAATTTTAAACCCACTCATTGCCCTTCTCATCTCATCTCCTTTCCACATATTAACAATCAATTAATAAAAGTATTGTAAAATTATTAAAAAAACAGATAAGAGGTCAAAAATGAATAAAATTTTGAGTTACAGTTTGATTAGCCTATTGTTGCTAAATGTAAATATTTTGGCAGATGATTTTGATGATGAATTTAGTGATGAAGAGATAAAAGTGGAAAAAGTTGAGAAAAAAAGTGATGATGGGTTTAGTTTTTATGGGTCACTCTCTCTAAGTTCAAGTTACAATTATGCCCACGATGAACCAGCACTAAATCAAAATGATTTTCGAGGTTTGGGGTCTGCTAAGCTTTCATCTAATATAAATTTTGAGAAAAAATTTGGCGATAACTACAAGGTAAAATCGGTGATAAATCTCTATAATGATTTTATTTATGACCTAAAAGAGGATGATTATCCCGCTATCCCAAATAATTATGAGAGTGGTTTTGATATTAATGAGCTTTATCTGCAGGGAAAAATTGGAAAAAATATCGATTTTAGGGTCGGTCGCCAAATCGTAGTCTGGGGAAAATCTGACAACATTAGAGTTACAGATGTTTTAAATCCCATCGACAATACAACTCCTGCAATGGTGGATATTAAGGATTTGCGACTTGGGCGAATGATGAGTAAGGTCGATTTTTATGCAAATGGCTGGGCGATGAGTGGAATAATTTTGCACGAAAATAGATTTACCGAAAATCCAAAAGCGGGAAGTGAGTTTAGGGCGATGCCTGATATGCCAATTGACGAGCCTGATAATAGTTTTGAAAATTCTGGAGTGGCGGTGAGTGTCAGCAAAAATTTCACGGGGCAGGATTTAGCTTTTTATTATGCAAATCAATATCTGGATAAATCCTATTTGGAAAATGGAGTGCTTAATTATGAGAGGTCGAATATGTTTGGAGTCGCTTATAATCGAGTGATTGATAGTTTTTTGTTTAAAACGGAATTGGCTTATTTTGATAATATTGAGTATAACTCTGTGGCTGAAGCGAAAAAACGGGTGGATTTGCTGGTGGGGCTGGAATATAATGGAATTAGTGATGGAAGTGTGTCGTTTGAGGTGGCGAATCGGCATATTATCGATTATGATGAGGCTTTGTATTTGGCAACCGATAATTTTACAAATGAGAATGAATATCAATATGCGGTGCGATTTACTCAAAGTTACATAAATCAAACTTTGGATTTCACGATTTTGGCTACGGCTTTTGGTGAGGATTTGAAAGATGGCGGATTTGTGCGAAGTTGGGTTGATTATGCGGTGAATGATAAAATTTCTACAACTCTAGGGGTGATTGATTATATCGGAGGAGATAAACCAAGCTGGGAGAGTGTAAAAAATAATGATAAGGTTTTTGCGACTTTAAAATATAATTTTTAAATTTATTAATAGAGATTAATTATTTCAATTAATCTCTATTAATATTTTATTTACTCTTTTTGTTCTTATTCTGTTTTGATTTTTTAAGGTACTCTTTAGCTGTTATCTCTTTATTTTCTATAACTACATGGGTTGCAATACCTCTTCTACATAGCTCTTGAGTATCCATCCAGTAATCTTGTCCTACTAGCATCAGTTTAAACTCTTTTTTTGTAAGAAAGTTACGTTTGACGATAATATTATAAAAAAATCGCTCTAGAGTTTTAGAAGAGTGCTTAATTTGGGCTTTTAACTCTCCCCCTTTACCATGAGCAAAGCCCCAATAGTTATGAAACATAAAGTCTGAGTATTCATAAACCACTCTTTTTTTAGCCATACAAAAAACTAAAGCTCCCATACTATAGCCAACATTATCTAAATAGGCTGTTGTTCGGTTGTAGAATTTTTTTTGAATGAGGTTATGAAATTGTTGTCCTTCAAATATAAGCCCTCCATGAGAATTAATAACAAGCTCCAAAGTATCATTTTTTGAGGCATTTTGTAACTCATTAAAGACTGAATGTAATCCTTTTCTGAGTTCAAAAAATATACCTATATAAAATCGATATGCTTTATGCTTAGGTATAATTTCATAACACTTTTTTTTTCCCTTAAGAATTGTTTTTCTCTCTCCAACTTCTTTTGAAAATAAAGAGTGTCTATCACTGCTTAAGTCTTTTTTTACATCTGCCTTTTCATTTGCTATGGTCGTCATATTTTCTCCTTTTTTAACTTGATATTTGTTTTCTATAAATTCTATTTTTTGCCATAATATTAGCTTTATATAGTTATCATAAAATATATAAAAACATATGTAACTATACCTTAAAAAAATTAATTTTAGATAAGATAAACATCTTTTATTTCTAAACTAGATATTTTTTATCAAATATTTAGAGTCTTTTGGACTTGAATATCAACTTTTTTCCCTAAGTTTTAGTTTTTAGATGTGTAAAATTAATCATTGTTTAAATAGTTTTTAGGTAAAATCTTTTTTTTAATAAAAAACTAAACAATTTTAAAAAAGGATGAAAATGGCAAATCATAAGTCAACAATGAAGAGAATTAAGCAAACTAAGGTGCAAACTGAGAGAAATAGATTCTACCGAACAAGAATCAAGAATATTACTAAAGCTGTAGTAGAAGCGGTTGAAGCTGGAGATAAAGCAAAAGCTGATGTAAATTTCAAAACTGCAAACAAAAACTTGCATAAATATGTTTCAAAAGGCATTTTGAAAAAGAAAACTGTAGCTAGAAAAGTGAGCAGATTGAGCAAATTAGTTAGTTCACTAAGTGCATAACAAGAGTATTTAATTGTTACAATCAAAACTCCAACCTTTTTTAGACAGGTATAATGAGCTAAATACTCTTTTGAGTTCACCACAAATCACAAATGATATAAAAAAAATGACTGAACTCTCCAAGGAGCAGTCAGGTTTAGAGACTTTAAAAGATAAAGCATTGCATTATATAGATGTGTGTGAGTCGATAAAAGAGAATAAACTATTATCAGATGATGATGAATTGGGCGAATTGGCAAAAGAGGAGCTTAAAGAGCTTGAGCCTTTGAAGATTGAGCTTGAAGAGCAGATAAAATTATTGTTACTGCCAACAGACCCAAATGATGATAGAAATATCTATGTGGAGATGAGGGCAGGAACTGGTGGCGATGAGGCTGCAATTTTTGTGGCAGATTTGTTTAAATCTTATATCCGATATTCTGAACTTCGAGGCTGGAAAGCGGAGATTATCTCCTCTAATCAAAGCATTATGAATGGTTACAAAGAGATGATAGTTTTAATCAAAGGTGCAGGGGCTTATAGCCGTCTGAAATATGAGGGTGGTGTGCATAGAGTGCAAAGAGTCCCCGCAACGGAATCTCAAGGACGAGTTCATACCTCGGCAATCACGGTGGCTGTTATGCCTGAAGTGGATGATGTTGAGATTGAGATAAACCAAAATGACCTAAAAATAGATGTAATGAGGTCGAGCGGTTGTGGTGGTCAGAGTGTAAATACTACCGATAGTGCCGTGCGAATTACCCATCTTCCTACTGGAATTGTAGTGACAAATCAAGACCAAAAATCGCAACACAAAAATAAAGATAAAGCGATGAAAGTTTTAAAAGCTAGACTTTATGATTTAGAGATGCAAGAACAGATGGAAAAAGAGGGAGCTAACCGAAAATCCCAAGTGGGAAGTGGTGATAGAAGTGGACGAATTAGAACCTATAACTATCCGCAAAATAGAATCTCCGACCATAGAATCAATTTAACTTTGTATCGACTCGATGCAATTATGGAGGGTGGTTTGTTTGATGAAATCATAGACCCTTTAATCACAGATTATCAAGCCCAGCTTATCAAAGAAGCAGGTTTAGTTTAACTCCAAAATCTTATCTAAACAAAAAGTGTAGTTTCTCGCTACACTCTAAATCTAACTATCAAAATAAGGATATTTAATTGAAAGCAGAGGGAATAAAATTTCAAAAATTTTTGTCTGAATCTAAAACATTTTTTTTAATACCAGTTTATCAAAGAAATTATGATTGGAAAAAAAAACAATGTACAGAATTTCTCAAGGATTTAGAAGCATTAATACAAGGAGAAAGAGATAATCATTTTTTAGGTTCAATTGTTTATATTAAAGGTGAGGATGAAGATGATTTAACAAAATATATTATCATTGATGGACAGCAAAGAATTACTACGATTATGCTATTTCTAAAAGCTATTTATGATTTAAGTCAAAATAAATGGGAAAAAGAAGATATATTAAGCTATTTAACTAATAGAATTAGAGGGAAAAATGAATTAAAACTGAAACCTATAAAAAATGATGGCATCCTTCATTTCTAGCTATACACTTTCTATTTAAATTTGAGGTATTTAAT